>NZ_CAJYES010000152.1 GCF_913773995.1 uncultured Pseudacidovorax sp. | reverse complement strand
TCTAGTTATCCACAACATGCCAATGCCTGAACTAAGCATTGACTTCGAACACAGTTGCTCCCTGGCGCCTTCGGCTTGGAGGGGGGCACACCCCGCGGCCTGGCAAAGCCAGTTCCTGGTGTGCCCTGGCGTGGCCTGCTCCGCGGCCGTTTGTTCACTGGGGCTGGATGCGTCTTTGGCAGTAACGACACTGCGCGGTAGGTTTCGTCAATGAAACTGAAACGCGCACACGTTATCGCCGCGATCCTGGTAGCGGGTCTTGCTATCACCGTGCAGGCGCAAGCGCAGGCCCAGACCCAATCGATCACGCTGACCGGCACCATCGGCAACCGCGCGATCCTGGTCGTGGGTGGAGGCGCGCCACGGACGGTGGCGCCAGGTGAAAGCCTGCAGGGGGTGCGACTGATCAGCGTTCAGAACGAACAGGCGGTGGTCGAAAGCGGGGGGCGGCGCCTGACGCTGCGGATGGACACGCCGGTGAGCGTCGGCGGCTCGGGCGGCGGCCCAGGTAGCAGGGGCGGTGGCGGCAGCCGCATCGTGCTGACGGCGGACAGCCGGGGCCACTTCGTCACGGCAGGTGGCATCAACGGCCGGCCGGTGACCTTCATGCTGGACACGGGAGCCACCTCGGTGGGCATGTCCATGGCCGATGCGCAGCGCATCGGCCTCGACCCCACGCGCGGGCAACCGGTGACCATGAACACAGCCAACGGCACGGTGCCGGGCTGGCGGGTCAAGCTCGATTCGGTGAAGGTGGGCGACGTGACGGTCTACGACGTCGATGCCATCGTCTCTCCGCAGCCCATGCCCTTTGTGCTGCTGGGCAACAGCTTCATCAACCGCTTCTCGATGCGGCGTGATGCCGACCAGATGGTGCTGGAGCGGCGCTACTGAAGAAGAAGAAGCGACGCCGCATAACGGCGCTGCGGCGCCGCGCCGTGACCGCAGGAGGCAAGCGGCAGCGGCTGCTGCGCCTCGTCCCGCCTCAGGCCAGCGCGGCCGTGACGACGATCTCGATCTTGTAGGCCGCATTGGCCAGCGCCGCCTGCACGGTGGCGCGCGGCGGAGTGTGGCCCGCGGGCACCCAGGCGTCCCACACCTCGTTCATGGCGCCGATTTCGCTGATGTCGGTCAGGAAGATCTGCGTCATCAGGATGCGGGTCTTGTCGCTGCCGGCCTCGGCCAGCAGGCGATCGACCATCGCCAGCACCTGGGCCGTCTGGCCGCGGATGTCCTGGGTGGTGTCGTCCGGCACCTGGCCGGCCAGGTAGACAGTGCCGTTGTGGACGGCCATCTCCGACAGGCGGGGGCCGACGTGGAAGCGCTTGAGTTCTGCCATGGGGAAATCCTGATCAGGAGGAAGAAGTCTTCGCGGCCTTCGCCTTGGCGCCGAGCCGCGATTCGGTGCCGGCCAGCAGCCGGCGGATGTTCTCGCGATGGCGCCACACCAGCAGCAGGCCCATGACCACGATGGCAGCCAGCACGCCGCGGTGCAACGGCCAGGCGATGCCGCCGCCCAGCAGGTAGTAGGCAGGCGCGAAGAAGGCCGCCACCAGCGCGGCCAGCGAGGAGTAGCGGAAGAAGAAGGCGATGATGATCCAGGTCAGCCCCGTCGCCAGGCCCAGCATCCAGTCGATGCCCAGCAGCACGCCAGCGGCCGTGGCCACGCCCTTGCCACCCTTGAAGCCGAAGAACACCGGGTACAGGTGGCCCAGGAAGGCGGCCAGCCCGGCGAGTGCCGCCACGTTCTCGTCCAGCCCGTAGGCCGCGCCGAAGCGCCGCACCAGGAACACCGGCAGCCAGCCCTTGGCAGCATCCAGCAGCAGCGTGGCGAGCGCCGCGCCCTTGCGGCCGGAGCGCAGCACGTTGGTGGCGCCGGGGTTGCCGCTGCCGTAGCTGCGCGGATCGTCCATGCCCATCAGGCGGCTGACGATCACGGCAAAGGACAGCGAGCCGATCAGGTAGGCCGCAATGATGACGAGGATGGAGGACATGGACAGGTTCATGGAAGGACCTTCGCCGGCCGCCTCATGCGCGGCCGCTGCGCGCCACTCTGAAGGCGGCGTCTTGGCATTCGGGAATCGTGGAAGACGTGAGGGAGGCGGCCCCGTTCGGGCCGCGCCTCATTCTGCCAGCGCGCACTGCACCGGCCGCGCGCCGAGCAACTGCACGCACAGCTGCGGATCGATGCCGATGAGGTACCCGCGCCGCCCGCCATTGATGCAGATGCGCGGCAGGTCGAGGATGGTCGACTCGATGTAGACCGGCATGGCCCGCCGCGTGCCGAAGGGCGAGGTGCCCCCCACCTGATAGCCGCTGTGGCGCTGGGCCACCTCGGGCTTGCACGGCTCCACCGACTTGGCGCCGATCTGCCGCGCCAGGTTCTTGGTGGACACGGTGCGGTTGCCGTGCATCAGCACGATCAGCGGCTTGGCGTCCTGGTCCTGCATCACCAGCGTCTTGACCACCGTGAACGGGTCGAAGCCCAGCACCGCCGCGCTGTGCTGCGCGCCGCCGTGCTCCAGGTACTCGTAGGGATGCTCGGTGAAGGCCACCTTGGCCGCGCGCAGCACGGCCGTGGCGGGCGTTTCCGAAACGTGGGCCTTGTCCTTCTTGGCCATCTCAGTTCGCCGGGTCGCGCATCTCCCAGCGGATCCTGTCGATCTCGGCCTGCAGCTCGGGCGACAGCGTGGTGCCCCAGGCGTCCAGGTCCTCATCCAGCTGGGCCTTGGTCGTGACGCCGATGATGGTGCTGGCCACCTGCCACTTGGTGTAGCAGAAGGCCAGGGCCAGGCGCGCGGGCGTCATGCCGTGTTCGCGGGCCAGCTGGTTGTAGCGGCGGGCGGCGACCAGCGCCTCCGGGCGGCCCCAACGCTGCTTGCGCACGGACTCGTAACGGGCGATGCGGCCGTCCTTCGGTGCATCCGGGCCTTCGATGCCGCTGGCGTCGTACTTGCCGGTCAGCAGGCCGAAACCCAGCGGCGAGTAGGCCAGCAGCGAGACGTCCAGCCGGTGCATGGTCTCGTCCAGGCCGTTCTCGAGCGCGCGGCTGATGAGGCAGTACACGTTCTGCACCGTGGCCACGCGCGGCAGGTTGTGCTGCTCGGCCAGCCGCACGAACTCGTGCACGCCATAGGGAGTCTCGTTGGACAGGCCGATGTAGCGGACCTTGCCCGCCTTCACCAGGCCGGCCAATGCCTCCAACTGCTCATGGATCGAGGTCTGCGTACGCTCCTTGGTGGGGTCGTAGTACATCGTGCCGAAGGCGGGCACGTTGCGCTCGGGCCAATGGATCTGGTAGAGGTCGATGACGTCCGTCTGCAACCGGCGCAGGCTGCCCTCGCAGGAGGCCACGATGTCGGCAGCCGTCATGCCGCCCCCTTCGCGCACCCAGGGCATGCCGCGCGAGGGGCCCGCCACCTTGGTGGCCAGCGTGAGCTTCTGGCGCAGGCCCGGGTTCTTGGCGAACCAGTTGCCGAGGATGGTCTCGGTGGCGCCGTAGGTTTCCTTGCGGGCCGGCACGGCGTACATCTCGGCGGTGTCGAGGAAGTCGACGCCGCGGGCCACCGCATGGTCGAGGATGTCGTGCGCGGTGGGCTCGTCCACCTGTTCGCCGAAGGTCATGGTGCCCAGGCAGATGGGCGTGACGTGCAGGTCGCTGCGGCCGAGCTGGATGCGTTGCATGGCGGGAAAGAGCTGAAGCGGAAAAGCCCGGCACTTTAGCGCGACGGGTGCGGGCGTGCAGGCGGCAGCGCAGTGCCCCGAGCCCGCCAGCGTCCGAACGAGACCTCCCGGCCGCCATACGGGCCAGCCCGTCGAAACCAGGACATGCACGCATGAGCCCTTCGACAAGCCCAGGGCGAATGGCCCGACTGAATGGCACTGCGCCCCCCGAAGCAGCTTGGTCGGCGTTCGCCCGGCTACGCCTGCAACTGCGCCTTCGCCTCCGCCACTTCCATCTCGCGCGGCAAGGCTACGCCGTTCTTGACGGCCAGGATCTCGGCCATCACGCTCACTGCGATCTCGGGCGGCGTCTTGCTGCCGATGTACAGGCCGATGGGGCCGCGCAGGCGGGCGAGCGACTCGGGCGTCTGGTCGAAGTGCTCGATCATCCGTTCGCGCCGCGCCTGGGCATTGCGGCGCGAGCCGATGGCGCCGACGTAGAACGCCTCGCTTTCCAGCGCCGCCAGCAGCGCCAGGTCGTCGAGCTTGGGGTCGTGTGTGAGGGCAACCACGCAGCTGCGCCGGTCGGGCCGGAAGGCGGCGACGGCGTCATCGGGCATCTCGGTGGACAGGCGCACGTTGGGCAGCGACCAGGCGCCGCGGTATTCCTCGCGCGGGTCGCACAGCGTGACGGCGAAGCCGCTGAAGCTGGCCATGGTCGCCAGGTACTCGGCCAGTTGGCCCGCGCCGATCAGCAGCATGCGGTATTCGGGGCCGAAGGTGTTGACCAGCCGGGCGTCGTCGATGGCGAGCTCGGCAGGGGCGTGCGCCGCTTCGAGCGTGACGGCGCCATCGCTCAGGTGCACGATGCGCTGCGTGAGCTGGCCGCCTTCCAGGCGTTGGACCAGCTCGGCAAGCCCGGTGGCATCCGGATCGAACTCCAGCACCAGTTCCAGCGTGCCGCCGCAAGGCAAGCCGAAGCGGTGCGCCTCGTCGGCCGTGATGCCGTACTTGACCCGCGCTGGCGCGCCCGTCGGCATGGCCTGCTGGCCCACGCGGCTGTGGCGGGCGATCAGGTCGTCCTCGATGCAGCCGCCGGAGACGGAGCCGACCACCGCGCCGTCCTCGGCCAGCGCCATGATCGAGCCCACCGGCCGCGGCGAGGAGCCCCAGGTGCGCACCACCGTCGCCAGCAGCGCCCGGCGGCCGGCTTGGCGCCAGTCGCGCAGCTGGCGCAGCACCATCACGTCGAGGTTTTCCATGGTGTTCGACCTTCTCAGCCTTCTTCCGTCTTGTCCTTCTTGCCGAAGCCCATCTTCTGCATGAGGCCGGCGACGGCGCCGGTCTTGGCCTCTTCTGCCGGCTCGGCCGCGGCGGCGGGCGCACCGTGCACGCGCTGCATCTCGACATCGAAGCGCTTGAAGAAATCGTCGGCCATGGACTTGGCCGCGCCATCGATCAGCCGCTGGCCCAGCTGGGCGATCTTGCCGCCCACCTGCGCCTGGACGGTGTAGCTGAGCGTGCAGCCGGTGTCGGTGGGCGCGAGCGAGACCGAGGACGCGCCCTTGCCGAAGCCGGCCACCCCGCCCTGCCCTTCGAAGCTGAGGCGGTAGCTCTCTGGCGGCTGGATGTCGCTGAGTGTGACCTTGCCGCTGAACTTGGCCGACACCGGGCCGACCTTGACGGCCATGGTGACGGTGTACTGGCCCTCGCCCGTGGACTCGAATTTGTCGCAGCCGGGCAGGCAGCGCTTGAGCGTCTCGGGGTCGTTGAGGGCCTCCCAGGCCTGTTGCTGGGTCACGCCCAGGGGGCGGCTGCCTTGCATGTCCATGTGGGTCTCCTGAAATGAATGAAGGTGAGGGATTCAGCGCAGTCGGCGCATCAGCGCGGCCAGGCTGTCGGCCAGTTCGTCCAGCGCCTGCAGGTTGTGCACGGCCAGCATCGCGTCGGCATGACGGCCGAGCAGTGCGGCGCCACGCGCCAGCGGCGCGTAGCCGGCGAAGCGCAGCAGCGGATTGAGCCACAGCAGCGCACCCGTATGGCGGCGAAGCCATTGCAGTTGGGCATCCAGCTCGGCCGGCTCGCCGGTGTCCAGACCGTCGCTGATCAGCAGCACCAGTGTGCGCCGGCCGACCAGGCGGCGCGCATGCTGCCGGCGCAGTTGTCCCAGCGTCTCGCCCAGCCGCGTCCCGCCCGCGAAATCGGCGATGGCGCGGCCGGCCTCGGCCAGCATCACGTCGGTGTCGGCATGGCGGAAGGCGGGCGTGAGGTCGGTCAGGCCGGTGCCGAAGGCGAAGACGTCGCGCCGCGCGCCCTCGCACACCAGCGGCCGCGTGGCCGCATGCAGGTAGGCCAGCAGCAGCCGCGCATAGCGCTCCATGGAGCCGGAGACATCGACCAGCACCAGCAGCGGCCGCGGCCGTGCGCGCCGCACCTGGCGCGGCAGGCGCGGGATCTCGCCGCCGTGCCGTGCGGCCTGGCGCCACACGCCGGGCCAGTGGATGCGGGCCGACGCACCGGCCTGCGCCACCGGCCGCAACCGGCGCGAGGCATAGGTGGGCACGGGCAGCGCCTTCTCGCGTGCCAGGCGTTCGACCAGGCGGTATTCGGCGGCGCCCAGGCTGTTGAAGTCGGCATGCTGCAGGCGCTCGCGCGTGCCGGCGCTCATGGCGGCGTCGAGTTGCAGCTCCTCGTCCTGCGGGGCGGGCTTGAGCGTGGTCGGTGCAGCCAGGGCCTCGCGCACGCGGTTGCGGCGCTGCACCGGCTCGGCCCGGCCCTCAGCATTGGGCAGCATGCGCGCCAGCATCTTCTGGGCAAGGGCCGGATCCTGGAACCAGGCGTCGAAGAGTTCGCGGAAGACCTGCCGGTCCTGCTCGCGGCTGACCATCACCGATTCAAGCGCTGCCTGCAAGTCGGCCCGTTGCTCGATGCCCACCAGCAGGGCCGCTTCGAGCCCCAGCGCGATGCGCGAAGGATCGATGCGCACGCCAGCCCGCCGCAGTGCCCGGCCGAAGCCCGCCAAGTGGCCGGCCAGCTTGCCGCGCCGCGCGTCGCCGAGTTGCTGGATGCCTTGCATGGCCACAGCACCCTCGTCAGGCGGCTTCCGGCGCGAGCAGATCGGTGGCCAACTGGTGGTTCAGCGCCGCCACATCGTCACGTTGCTTGAACAGGATGCCGGCGGTATCGACCACCACCTCGGGGTCGAGCACCACCGTGTCCAGCGCCACCAGCGCGCGCGCCCATTCCACGCTCTCGGCGATGCCGGGCGCGCGCTGGAAGGCATTGGCGAAGGGCTGCGCACGCACGCGTTGCACGAAGTCTGCCACCTGCGCCGACAGCGCTTCGCCGGCCTCGGGTACCTGCGCGCGGACGATGGCCAGCTCGCGCTCACGCTCGGGGTAGTCCAGCCAGTGATAGAGGCAGCGGCGCTTGACCGCGTCGTTCAGGTCGCGGGTGCGGTTGCTGGTGAGCAGGGTGACGGGCGGCACAGCGGCGCGCACCGTGCCCAGCTCGGGAATGCTGACCTGATACTCGCCCAGGTATTCGAGCAGGAAGGCCTCGAAGGGCTCGTCGGCCCGATCCACCTCGTCGATCAGCAGCACGGCGCCGGGTGCGGGCGACTGCAGGGCCTGCAGCAGCGGGCGCTGGATCAGGTAGCGCGGCTGGTAGACCTCGGCCTCCACGTCGCGCGCGCCTTCGTCCTTCGCATTGCCACCGGCCTCGGAGGCACGCAGGTGCAACAACTGCGCGGCGTAGTTCCACTCGTACAGCGCCTCGCGCTGCTCCAGGCCGTCGTAGCACTGCAGGCGCAGCAGCTGTCGGCCGAGCAGGCCGGACAGCGCCTTGGCCAGTTCGGTCTTGCCAACGCCGGGCTCGCCCTCCAGCAGCAGCGGCCGCTGCAGCTTCAGGGCGAGGAAGACGGCCGTCGCCAGCCGCCGGTCGGCCAAGTAGCCGCGCGACGCCAGCCCCCGTTCCAGCGCGTCGATGGAGGAAAGGTCGGGCGCAGGTGGGAGGCGGGCGGCGTCGGTCATCGTGCCGAGCTTAGCGGCTCGCCTTGATCACCGCGCGCTGGGCCAGCACGCTGATCAGGTTGGCGCGGTAGGCCGCCGTGCCGTGCAGGTCGCTGTTGAGCTCGCTGGCGTCGATCTCCACGCCGCCGGCCGCCTGCGCCGTGAAGGACTGCGACAGGGCCTGCTCCAGCCCCGCATGGCGGAACACGCCGTTGCCCGCGCCGGTGACAGCCACACGCACGCCTTCGTCAAAGCGGGCCACGAACACGCCCACCAGCGGGAAGTGCGAGGCCTTTTGGCGCAGCTTCTCATAGGCCGCCTGTTTGGGCAGCGGGAAGCGGATCGCCTTGATCAGCTCGCCCTCCTCCAGTGCCGTGGCGAACAGGCCCAGGAAGAAGTCGTCGGCCGCGATCTCACGCTGCGTGGTGACGATGGTCGCGCCCGAGGCGAGCACGGCGCTCGGGTAGCAGGCGGCCGGATCGTTGTTGGCCACCGAGCCGCCCAGCGTGCCCATGGCCCGCACCTGGCGGTCGCCGATGCGCGAGGCCAAGTCGGCCAATGCCGGATAGCTGCTCTGCACCTGCGCGCTGGCGGCGACCTCGGCATGACGTGTCATGGCGCCGATGACCAGCTCGCCATTCTGCAGGCCGATTCCGGAAAGCTCCTTGCAGCGGCCCAGGTCGACCAGTTGCTCAGGCGCCGACAGGCGCAGCTTCATCGAAGCCAGCAGCGTCTGGCCACCGGCCAGCGGCTTCCCGCCAGCGGCTGCCAGGCGTTGTGCTTCGTCGAGTGCGGCGGGCTGTTCGAAGGTGAATGCGTACATGGAAAAGTCTCCTTCCTTCGAGGGGTGATCAGACGGCCGGACGGCCCTGGGTGCTGGCCGCCAGCGAGGGCGTCTGCGGTTGCTGCTGCGGCGTGGTGCTGCCACGCTGCATGGCTTCCCACACACGGGCCGGGGTGGCGGGCATGTCGAACTCCTTCACGCCCATCGGCGCCAGCGCGTCCAGCACGGCGTTGATGACGGCCGGCGGCGAGCCGATGGCGCCCGCCTCGCCGCAGCCCTTGGTGCCGAGCGGGTTGTGGGTGCAGGGCGTGCAGATCGTGTCGAGCTTGAAGTTGGGGAAGTCCGCGGCCCGCGGCATGGCGTAGTCCATGAAGCTGCCGGTGAGCAGCTGGCCGGTCTCGTTGTCGTAGACGCAGTTCTCCAGCAGCGCCTGGCCGATGCCCTGCACGATGCCGCCCTGCACCTGGCCTTCCACGATCATGGGGTTGATGATGGTGCCGAAGTCGTCCACCGCGGTGAAGCGGTCCACCTTGACCTCGCCCGTGGCCTTGTCGATCTCCACCTCGCAGATGTAGGTGCCGGCCGGGTAGGTGAAGTTGGTGGGGTCGTAGAAGGCGGTTTCGTTCAGGCCCGGCTCCAGCTTGTCCAGCGGGTAGTTGTGCGGCACATAGGCCGTCAGCGCCACCTGGCCGAAGGGGATCTTCTTGTCGGTGCCCTTGACGCTGAATTCGCCACCACTGAAGTCGATGTCGGCATCGCTGGCTTCCATCAGGTGGGCGGCGATCTTCTTGGCCTTGGCCTCGATCTTGTCCAGCGCCCGCATGATGGCCGCGCCGCCCACGCTGATCGAGCGCGAGCCGTAGGTGCCCATGCCGAAGGGAATGCGGCCGGTGTCGCCGTGCACGATGTCCACGTTCTCGACCGGAATGCCCAGGCGCGCGGCCACCACCTGCGCGAAGGTGGTCTCGTGGCCCTGGCCGTGGCTGTGCGAGCCGGTGAACACCGTCACGCTGCCGGTGGGATGCACCCGCACCTCGCCGGCCTCGAACAGGCCGGCACGCGCACCCAGGGCTCCGGCGATGTTCGACGGCGCCAGGCCGCAGGCCTCGATGTAGCTGGAATAGCCGATGCCGCGCAGCTTACCGTTCTTCTCGCTCTCGGCGCGGCGGGCGTCGAAGCCGCCCACCTCGGCCAGTTCCTGCGCGCGCTTCATGCAGGCCTCGTAGTCGCCCACGTCGTACTGCAGCGCGACGGGCGTCTGGTACGGCCATTCGCGGATGAAGTTGCGGCGCCGGATCTCGTCCTGGCCCAGGCCGATCTCCCAGCCGCAGCGCGTGACCAGGCGCTCCAGCAGGTAGGTGGCTTCGGGCCGGCCGGCACCGCGGTAGGCATCGACCGGCGCGGTGTTGGTGAACCAGGCATCCACCTCCACGTAGATCTGCGGCGTGGTGTACTGCCCGGCCAGCAGCGTCGCATACAGGATGGTGGGCACTGCCGTCGAGAAGGTCGACAGGTAGGCGCCCAGGTTGGCGTCGGTGTGCACGCGCATGGCCAGGAACTTGCCGTCCTTGTCCATCGCCATCTCGGCATGGCTCACGTGGTCGCGGCCATGGGCGTCCGACAGAAAGCACTCCGAGCGCTCGGCCGTCCACTTGATGTTGCGGTTGAGCTGCTTGCTGGCCCAGGTCAGGGCCACGTCCTCGGCGTACAGGAAGATCTTGGAGCCGAAGCCGCCGCCCACGTCGGGCGCGATCACGCGCACCTTGTGCTCCGGCAGGCCCAGCACGAAGGCGGTCATGAGCAGGCGCTCGACGTGCGGGTTCTGGTTGGCCACGTACAGCACGTACTCGTCGCCGGCGCGGTTGTAGCCGGCCACGGCCACGCGCGGTTCGATGGGGTTGGGAATCAGGCGATTGTTGACCAGGTCCAGCTTGGTGACATGCGCGGCCTTCTCGAAGGCCGCATCGACCTGTGCCTTGTCGCCCAGCGTCCACTTGTAGCACTGGTTGTCGGGCGCGATCTCATGGATGGCGGGGCCGGTCTTCTTGGCTGCGTCGACGAGGCTCACGACGGCGGGCAGCACGTCGTACTCGACCACGATGGCCTCGGACGCATTGCGCGCCTGCTCCACTGTCTCGGCCACCACCATCGCCACGTGGTCGCCCACATAGCGCACCTTGCCGATGGCCAGGATGGGATGGGGCGGCTCCTTCATGGGCGAGCCGTCGGGGTTGTTGATCTGCCAGCCGCAGGGCAGGCCGCCCATCTTCCCGTCGATGTCGGCGCCGGTGAAGATGCCGACCACGCCGGGCATCTGCTTCGCGGCCGAGGTGTCGATGGACGTGATGGCCGCATGCGCATGCGGCGAGCGCAGGAAGACGGCATGCGCCTGGTTGGCCAGCACCACGTCGCCGGTGTAGTTGCCGGCGCCGGTCAGGAAGCGAAGGTCTTCCTTGCGGCGGATGGCCTCGCCGATGTGCGGCAGCTTGGAGAAGTCGGATGCACCCATGGCGGACTCCTTTTCGCTCAGGCCGTGGCGGTGGCGGACGAGGTGGCGGACTGGCCTTCGGCCATGCTCTGGCCGCCCATCTTCACGGCCTTGACGATGTTCTGGTAGCCGGTGCAGCGGCACAGGTTGCCGTCGAGCAGCTCGCGGATCTCCTGTTCGTCGGCACCGGGATGCTGCTGGCACAGGTCGATGGCGCTCATCACCATGCCGGGGGTGCAGAAGCCGCATTGCAGGCCGTGACATTCCTTGAAGGCCGCCTGCATCGGATGCAGCGTGCCGTCGGGCTGGGCGATGCCCTCGATGGTGGTGATCTCGGCGCCGGCCGCCTGGGCGAGCAGGATGTTGCAGGACTTCACCGCACGGCCGTTCATGTGCACCGTGCAGGCGCCGCACTGGGCCGTGTCGCAGCCCACGTGCGTGCCGGTGAGCTGCAGATGCTCGCGGATGGCTGTGACGAGGAGGGTGTTGGGCGCTGCGTCCACATTGACGACGCGTCCATTGACGCTGAGGGATACCTGCATGCTGGCTGTCTCCATTCGAGGGGATGGCTGGGTGGCACGAGGGCCGAAGCGTCTCATGTTCCGCGCCCACCCAGGGGCAGCGCTCAGGCAAAACCCTAGCGCGATGGACGGTCGGGCCCGAAATTCTCAAAATGGAACACCCCCACGAAGAGCCCCCCATGGAGACACCGGTCCGTCCCGCGCCCGACCGCGCCGGCGCCATTGCGCTGGCCCGCGGGCACTGGCTGCATGGCACCCAAGGACGCCATGCGCCGCCCATCGAGCCCTGGATCACGCGCTCCTGGCAGCGTTGCCTGGCCGCCGGTCGCCAGCCGGACGAACGCGTGCAGTTCGACCCGGTCTCGGCTTCCCGGCTGCGCCAGGCCAGCGAGGCCAGCCGGCGACTGATCGAGGCGACCCGCCCGGTGATGGACCGCCTGTCGCGTGCCATTGCCGCCACTCGCTACTTCGCCCTGCTGACCGATGCCGAGGGCACCGTGCTCGACGTGGGCGCGTTGCCGGCACAAGAAGACCGCGCCATCGCCGACATCGCCCGCGTAGGGGTGGACCTGTCGGAGCGGGCCGTCGGCACCACGGCCATCGGTGCCACCCTGGCCGAGCAGGCGCCGGTCTGGCTGCACCGCGGCGAGCATTTCTTCGACGACATCAGCGTCTACACCTGCGCCGGCGCGCCGCTCTTCGACCCGCAGGGCCGCTGCATCGGCATGCTGGACCTGACGGGCGTGCAGGTGGAGGAGCGGCCCGAGCTGCAGCACCTGGCGCGTCATGCCGGGCAGGCCATCGGCAACCGCCTGCTGCGCGCGCAGCCGCACGCCCTGCTGCTGCAGCTGAACTGGCCCGGCTGTCTGGCCCCCGTCGAAGGTGCCGACAGCGATGCGCTGCTGGTGCTGGACACCGACGGATGCATCACGGGTGCCAACGCGCTCGCGCGTCAGTTGCTCGGCCTTCAGGGCACGGGCCCCTGGCCGGCCGACGAAGTATTCGCGGCACCCGCGCATCTGCTCTTCGACGCCGCCAACCGCGGCGCCGCGCCGCTCGAAGTCCCGCTGTGGAGCGGCCTGCGCACCCAGCTGCGTGCCACCCGAAGCGGCGGCGCCGGCCCGCGCCCGGCCGGGCGCCCACGCTTGAAGGAGGCGCAGGATGCGTGGATCCGCCAGGCGGTCGACGAGGCCCAGGGCAATGTCGCCGAGGCGGCCCGGCTGCTGGGCGTGAGCCGGGCGACGGTCTACCGCAAGCTGGGGCGGCGGGGAGGCTGACAGCGCGCCGGCCCCTCTGCCGCCAGCGTCCCATGCTCCCCTTCCCTTCCCGGGCAGCCACCGACATGCCGGGCCGGCCCTCCCGCACACACGGCCGGCCCGACGCTGCCACACTCCCGACATGACCCGACCCTACGAACCCGAAACCCTGCGCCAGGATGAAGTGGCCGCCCTCACCGGCGCCACCGTCATCGAATTCGGCACCAACTGGTGCGGCATCTGCAAGGGCGCCCAGCCCGCCATCACCGAAGCACTGGCCGAAGCACCGGAGGGGCTGCGCCACATCAAGGTGGAAGACGGCAGCGGCCGCCCGCTGGGCCGGGCCTTCGGCGTCAAGCTATGGCCGACGCTGGTGTTCCTCAAGGACGGGCGGGAAGTGGGTCGCGTTGTACGCCCTGCATCGGCCGACGCTGTGCGAGAACCCCTGCGGCAGTTGGCCTGAGGCGCGGTGCCGGGCGCTTGGCGCGCACGGCCACGGCAGCACAGCGGCCTCTTGCAATGCGCGTGCACGCCCCAAAACTCGGGGGCATGAACACCTCTCGCACCCACACCCCCCATGCCGTGCTGCTCGCTCACGATCTGGAGCGGATGGAGCGCGGCCATCCCGACGCGGGCCAGTACCGGCTCGTGGCCCAGCGGCTGGCCGCCGCGCTGGACCAGGTCCAGGACACCGACGTGTTGCAGCCCTTGCTGCAGGCTTCGCCGGCCGCAGCCGCCGTGTACGAGAACCTGCGCTACCAGCATGCCGGCCTGTGCCGGTCGCCGCTGGAGGCCTCACTGGCCGCCGAGCAGACCGCGCGGGCGGCCATCGACCGGGCGCAGGCCCTGGCCCGCGATGGTGCCGCGCCGGCCGGTGGCCAGGCTTCCGGCCCGGCCGCCGCCTGAAGTCCACGCGCGCGATCGGAGAAGCCCATGAGCGAGACGACGGCGGAGAGCCTGCATGTGGTCTGCCCCCACTGCCAGACCACCAACCGGGTGCGTACCCATCAGCTGGGCAGCGCCCCTGACTGTGGTCAGTGTCACAAGCCCCTGTTCTCCGGCCATCCGGTTGAGCTCGACGCGGCGGCCTTCGAGCGGCATGTGGGGCGCGGCCAGTTGCCGGTGCTGGTCGACTTCTGGGCACCGTGGTGCGGCCCCTGCCGGCAGATGGCGCCGGCCTTCGAGCAGGCGGCCCGCACGCTGGAGCCGCAGGTGCGGCTGGCCAAGGTCGACACCGAGGCGCAGTCCACGCTGGGCACGCGCTTCAACATCCGAAGCATTCCGACGCTGGCCCTGTTTGTCGGTGGCCGCGAGATCGCCCGCCAGCCCGGCGCGATGGGCAGCGCCGACATCGTTCGCTGGACGCAGCAGGCACTGCGGCAGGCCGGCCTCAGCTGAGCAGCAGCGCGGCCATGGCCAATGCCGCCGGCACGGTCTGCACGAACAGGATCTTGCGGCTCGACGTGGCGGCGCCGTACAGCCCTGCCACCGCCACGCAGCCCAGGAAGAACAGCTTGACCGCGATGCCGGCGGCGCCGATCCACAGTCCCCAGATGAGCCCTGCCGCCAGGAAGCCGTTGTAGAGCCCTTGGTTGGCCGCCAGCACGCGGGTGGCCCGTGCGAACTCGGGCGTGAGGCCGAAGGCCTTGTGGCCGCGCGGCGTGTCCCAAAAGAACATCTCCAGCACCAGGATGTAGACGTGGATGAGGGCGACCAGGCCCGTCAGCAGATTTCCGATCACGTTGTTCTCACTTTCCTCGACCGCCGTTCGGCCTGCGGCATCATCGCCGACCACCCGTCATGGCGCCTGTCGCGCTCTTCCTCATGCCTTTTTCCATTGCGGCGCCCGCCAGCTTCGAACTGCTGGTGCGCAAGAGCCGCTTCTTGGCCTGCGTGCAGCCGGTGCCCGACCGGGCGGCGGCTCAGGCCATCGTGGCGCAGTTGCGGGCCCAGCATCCGGATGCGGCTCATGTCTGCTGGGCCCTGATGGCGGGCGGGCAGTCGGCCGCCGTGGACGACGGCGAGCCCGCGGGCACCGCCGGCCGGCCGATGCTGGAGGTGTTGCGCCACCATGACCTGGAAGGCGTTCTGGCCACGGTCGTGCGTTACTTCGGCGGCGTGAAGCTGGGCGCAGGCGGTCTGGTCCGTGCCTACACCGACGCCGTGGCGCAGGCGCTGAAGGCGGCGCCAACCGTTGCGCTGCAGCGGCGGGTCATGCTGAGCTGCGAAGTGCCCTATGCGCTGGAAGGCACCGTTCGCCGCGCCCTGGCGAATGCCGACGCCACGCTGCTGGCCGTAGACCACGGCAGCGTCGTGCGCTTTCGCTTCGAGGTGGTCGACGACGCGGCGTCCGCGTTGAAGGCGGTTATCACCGATGCGTCGCAGGGGCGCGTGGGCTGGTCCTGATGCGCGCGTTGGGGTAGCTGGCCACGCGCGTCGGGGACGCAGGTCCGACCGGCGCGCCGTGCTGTGTGCGCTCGCGGACGCGCACGCCACGAATCTCGGGCGCCGCTATCGCTTCGCTCCTACGCAGGCCACCTGGCGGCATTTGTAGGATGACCGCGAGTCCATTCGTATTTACCCTTACACCGGAGCCGCCATGCCCTTCACCGTCGCCGACCTTCTCGCCCACAGCCTTGCCGACCTCGGCGTCGAGCGCATCTGGGGCGTGACCGGCGATAGCCTCAACGGCCTCAACGACAGCCTGCGACGTCTGGGCCGCATCGAATGGATGCATGTGCGGCACGAGGAATCGGCGGCCTTTGCCGCGGGCGCCGAGGCGGCGCTGACCGGCCGGCTGGCGGTCTGCGCCGGCAGTTGCGGGCCCGGCAATCTGCACCTGATCAACGGTCTGTTCGACTGCCAGCGCAATCGGGTGCCGGTGCTGGCCATCGCGGCGCACATCCCCTCGTCGGAGATCGGCCTGGGCTACTTTCAGGAGACGCATCCGCAGGAGCTGTTCCGCGAATGCGCGGACTATGTGGAACTGGTCTCAAACCCCGCACAAATGCCGGCCGTGCTGCACCGGGCGATCCAGACCGCCGTGGGCCGTGGTGGCGTGGCCGTGCTGGTGATTCCCGGCGACGTGGCGCTGGCCGCCGCGCCGGTGGACAAGGCGCCGCGCATCCCGCTCGCACCGCGGCCGCGCGTCGTGCCGCCGGACGCCGCGCTCGATGAACTTGCCGCCCACCTGGACGGAAGCCGAGCTGTCACCTTGCTGGCCGGCAGCGGCTGCGCAGGCCACCACGACGCTGTCGTGGCCCTGGCCGAACGACTGAAGGCGCCCATCGTCCATGCGCTGCGCGGCAAGGAGCATGTGGAATGGGACAACCCCTACGACGTGGGCATGACGGGCCTGATCGGCTTTTCCTCCGGCTACCACGCCATGGAGAACGCCGACACGTTGCTGATGCTGGGCACCGACTTTCCCTACCGCGCCTTCTATCCCAAGGATGCGCACATCGTGCAGATCGACCGCGACCCCGCCGCCCTGGGCCGCCGCGCGCCGCTGATGCAGGGCCTCATCGGCGACGTGGGCGACACCATCGCCGCCCTGCTGCCGCGGCTCAAGGACCACGAGGACCGGCGCTTCCTCGACGGCGCCCTCGCCCATTACGCGAAAGCACGCGAAGGCCTGGACGACCTGGCCGTCGCCTCGGGTGCCGGCCGGCCGCTGCACCCGCAGTACGTGGCGCAGCGGGTGAGCGCCATGGCGGCCGACGATGCCGTCTTCACCGCAGACGTGGGCACGCCCACGGTGTGGGCGGCGCGCTACCTGAAGATGAATGGGCGGCGCCGGCTCATCGGCTCCTTCAACCATGGCTCCATGGCCAACGCCATGCTGCAGGCCATGGGCGCGCAGGCGGTGGCGCCCGCGCGGCAGGTCGTCTCGCTATCTGGCGATGGCGGCTTCACCATGATGATGGGCGACTTCCTGAGCCTGGTGCAGCTGGGGCTGCCGGTGAAGGTGGTGGTGTTCAACAACGGCAGCCTGGGCTTCGTCGCCATGGAGATGAAGGCGGGCGGCTACCTGGACACCGGCACCGACCTGGCCAACCCGGACTTCGCCGCCGTGGCAACGGCCATGGGCGTGCGCGGCATCCGCGTCACCGATTCAGGCGAGTTGGACGGCGCCCTCGCCGCCGCCTTCGCCCACGACGGGCCGGCGCTGGTGGACGTGGTCACCGCCAAGCAGGAACTGGTGCTGCCGCCCAAGGTTCAGGCGGAGCAGGCCAAGGGCTTCGGCCTGTACCTGCTCAAGGCCATCATCAACGGCCGGGGCGACGAGGTGGTGGAGCTGGCGCGCACGAATCTGTGGCGCTGAGGATGGCACGCCCGGGTCGATAATCCATGCCCTTCGTCGGCCTGCACCGCAGCCGGCCGGCCTCGCGCAGCTTCCGCCATCCGGCGGCAGGCAGGCGCGGACCCTGGACATCGACAAGCAATTGCAAGACCCGAGCACCGCCCTGCCGACACCGGCCAGCGCCGACTTCTCCGCCCACACGCCGATGATGGCGCAGTACCTGCGCCTCAAGGCCGACCATCCCGAGACGCTGCTGTTCTACCGGATGGGCGACTTCTACGAGCTGTTCTACGCCGATGCCGAGAAGGCCGCGCGGCTGCTCGACATCACGCTGACCACGCGCGGCCAGTCGGCCGGCTCGCCGGTGGTGATGGCCGGTGTGCCCTTCCATTCGGTCGACACCTACCTGGCCCGCCTCATCAAGCTGGGCGAGTCCGTGGCCATCTGCGAGCAGGTGGGCGAGGTCGGCGCCGCCAAGGGCCCGGTGGAGCGCAAGGTCGTGCGCGTGGTCACGCCCGGCACGCTCACCGACGCCGAACTGCTCGCGGACAAGAGCGACGCCATCCTCATGGCCGTGCATGCCGGCCCGCGCAACGCCTGCGGCCTGGCCTGGCTCAGCGTCACCGGCGCCGAGGTGCACCTGGCGGAGTGCGACTCCGACGCGCTCGAAGGCTGGCTGCAACGCGTGGGCCCGAGCGAGCTGCTCTACAGCGCCGAGGTCACGCCGGCTTTCGAGCAGCGCCTGAAGCTTCAACGCGAGCCGGGGGGCTTCACGCTGTCGGTGCGGCCCGCGTGGCAGTTCGACTCCGGGCTGGGCGAGCGCAAGCTGCGCGAGCAACTGGGCGCCGCCAGCCTGGCCGCCTGGAGTGCCGAATCGCTGGGGCAGGCGCATGCCGCCGCCGCAGCCCTGCTGGGCTATGCCGAGCACACCCAGGGCCGCACGCTGTCGCACCTGCAACGCTTGGCGGTCGAGCGTGATGGCGAGCTGATCGAACTGCCCGCCACCACGCGGCGCAACCTCGAGCTGGTGCAGACGCTGCGCGGCGAGGAGTCGCCCACGCTCTTCTCGTTGCTGGAC
>NZ_CAJYES010000151.1 GCF_913773995.1 uncultured Pseudacidovorax sp. | reverse complement strand
TGAAAGATTCGACGACGCGGCCATGCTCCATGACATAGAAGCGGTCGGCCAGCGGGGCCGCGAAGCGAAAGTTCTGTTCGACCATGAGCACCGTGTAGCCCTTGACACGGAGGGTGGTGATCATCCGGGCCAGCGCCTGCACGATCACGGGCGCCAGGCCCTCGGATATTTCGTCGAGCAGCAACAACCGGGCGCCGGTGCGCAGGATGCGTGCAACCGCCAGCATCTGCTGCTCGCCGCCGGACAGCCGTGTGCCCTGGCTGTGGCGGCGCTCCGCCAGATTGGGGAACATGGCGTAGATCTCATCGACCGACATGCCAGCACCAGCGCCTTTGAGTGCGGGCGGCAGCAGCAGGTTTTCCTCCGCCGACAGGCTGGCGAAGATGCCCCGCTCCTCGGGACAGTAGCCGATGCCATGGTGGGCGATGCGGTGCGTGGGGAGCCCGATCGTCTCGTGCCCGTCGACACGGATGCTGCCCTTGCGAGCACCCGTGAGGCCCATGATGGCGCGCAGCGTGGATGTACGACCGGCGCCATTGCGGCCCAGCAGCGTCACCACTTCACCCGGGTTCACATGGAGGTCCACGCCATGCAGAACATGCGACTCGCCGTACCAGGCATGCAGGCCTTCGATGGCCAGTGCGGGTGTGGTCATAGCCGCCCCCTTGTGACCCCATCCGCTGCAGTCGAATGACGCACCCGATCAAAGCCAAAGGACTCGCACATTCAGTGGGCTCCTTGCAGCTGACCGTCGGTGGTGCCCATGTAGGCCTCCATGACCTGTGGGTTGCGGGAAACAGCCGCGTACGGCCCTTCAGCCAGCACGGCACCGCGCTGCAGCACGGTGATGGTGTCGGCGATGGTGGAGACGACGCTCATGTTGTGCTCGACCATCAGGATGGTGCGCCCGGCAGACACGCGCTTGATCAGCTCGGCCACACGGTGCACATCTTCATGGCCCATGCCCTGCGTGGGTTCGTCCAGCAGCATCAGTTCGGGCTCCATGGCAAGGGTGGTGGCGATCTCGAGGGCGCGCTTGCGTCCGTAGGGAAGGTTCACCGCGAGATCGTCGGCCATGGCGTCCAGGCCGACCTCGGCCAGGAGTTCGAGCGCCCGGGCATTCAGTGGAACGAGCGTGCGGTCGCTCTTCCAGAAATGGAAGGAGGTTCCGAGCGCCCGTTGCAGGGCGAGTCGCACGTTCTCCAGAACGGTCAGGTGCGGAAAGACCGCCGATATCTGGAAGGACCGGATGATGCCGCGGCGTGCGATCTGCGCGGGCCGCTCGCGGGTGATGTCGATGCCATTGAACAGGATGACTCCCGAGGTCGGCTCCAGGAACTTGGTGAGCAGGTTGAAGCAGGTGGTCTTGCCGGCACCATTGGGGCCGATCAGCGCATGGATCGCGCCACGCTGCACCCGGAGGTCGACCTTGCTGACCGCGGTGAAGCCTTTGAACTCCTTGGTGAGCTGCCGTGTCTCGAGAATGATGTCGCTCATCCGCGGGCCTCCTGCCGCTGCGCATCGAATCTTGGGGTCATGCGTCTCCGTCGTTGTCGTACCAGGGGAGCCTGCATCGCAAGCCTCGAACGTTGGCGCATTGTTGGCAGCGGCTCCCTCGGCTGCTACTGGGGCAAATGCGGATGCTGCAGTGCAATGCAGGCAGCATGCCGCAGCTTCGGTTGAGCCACATCCATCCAAAGCAGCGCCACAGCCGCCGCAGCGGCGGCTCCGCCCCCACATGCGACAACGCCCGCCGGCGTCTAGGCCGGCGGGCGTTGTCTCCTTCATCTCACGGAATAAGGCGTGGCTCCTGGGGCCGCGCCGGGTCTTCAGTGGGCGCCGGCGGCTGCGTCGCTCCCGGCACCACCCCGGGCGGGGCGGGCGATCCAGATGATCGGAATCAGCAGGATGAAAAGTACCGCCGACGCATAGAACAGGTCCGCCGTGGCCAGCATGAAGGATTGCTGGTCCGCCAAGCGGTTGATCTGCGCGAGCGCCTGCTCTGCGCTGAAACCCGCGTTGCCGAACATCGACAGCGTCGCGCTCGCGGCCGGGCTGCTCGGATTGACCGACTCCGCCAGTTGCGCGTGATGCAGCGCCGCTCGGTTTTCCCACAGCGTGGTCGAGATCGACGTGCCCATCGCGCCTGCCGTGATCCGCGCAAAGTTCGACAGCCCCGACGCCGCAGGAATGCGCTCCGGTGGCAACCCCGACAGGGTGATCGTTACCAGCGGGATGAAGAAGAAGGCCATCGCGATGCCCTGGATGAGCGTCGGGATCATGATCGTCTCGAAGTCCGTCTGCGTGGTGAAGTGCGAGCGCATCCACACCACCAGCGCGAACACGATGAAGGACATCGTCGCGTAGTAGCGCGGATCGACCTTGCCCACCGTGAGACCCACCATCGGCGACAGCACGATGGCGAACAGCCCGACTGGCGCCAGCACCATGCCCGCACTCGTCGCCGTGTAGCCCATGTACTGCTGCAGCCACAGCGGCAGGATCACCACGTTGCCGAAGAACAGGCCGTAGCCCACCGACGTCGCGAGCGCGCCCGACCAGAAGTTGCGGCGCTTGAACAGCGACAGATCGACCACCGGATGCTTCTCCGTCAGCTCCCACACGAGGAAGAACGCAAAGCCCACGACGGCCACCAAGGCCAGCGCAATGATCTCGCCGGAATGGAACCAGTCGAGTTCCTTGCCCTTGTCCAGCATCAGCTGCAAGGCCCCCACCCAGGCCACCAGCAGGCCGAGGCCGATGGCGTCGATGGGCACGCGACGTGTCGGCGTCTCGCGCTTGCGGTAGATGCTCCAGGTGACGGACGCGGCCAGCAGACCCACCGGCACGTTGATGAAGAAGATCCAGGGCCAGGAGATGTTGTCGGTGATCCAGCCGCCTAGCAGCGGCCCCATCACCGGCGCCACCAGCGTGGTGATCGACCACATCGCCATGGCCAGGCCGGCCTTGGCACGCGGATAACTCGACAGCAGCAGCGTCTGCGACAGCGGGATCATCGGCCCCGCCACGAAACCCTGCAGCGCCCGGAAGGCGATCAGCATGGTCATGTTCGGGGCCATGCCGCACAGCCAGGAACTCAGCACGAACAGCAGCACGCTGGCCATGAACAGACGCACCTGACCGAAGCGCTGCGTCAGGAAGCCGGTGAGCGGCACAGCGATGGCATTGGCCACGCCGAAGCTGGTGATGACCCAGGTGCCCTGCGTCGGACTGACACCGAGGTCGCCCGAGATCGCGGGCAGCGACACGTTCGCGATGGACGTGTCCAGCACATTCATGAAGGTGGCGGCGGACAGGGCAATGGTGCCCAGCACGCGCGCAGATCCTTCCAGCGGCGCGATGGCGGCCGGCGCCCCCTTCGGCTCAGAAGCAGCCATGGATGAATTCCCTGGCGGCAATCACAGCGGGCGCTGGGTGGCCGACGCCTGCAGCGCGTGGCGGGCGCTGCCCTCGGCAGCCTGGCTCGAAGGCGAACCCGCGGCCGGCTTGGCACCGGCAGGCGCCGGGCTCGCGGACGCCGGCACCGGCCGCCCAAGGTTGGCCGCGATGATGCGCTGCACCGCCTGCTCGGCACCATCGTCCTGTCCGTTGTAGACCTGGGTCGACGCGAAGTCGGCGGCGCGGGGCGCGTCGGCCAGCATCTTGCCGTTGCTGTTGGCCACATCGACTTCCGCGTCCATCGACAGGCCGACCCGCAGCGGGTTGGCCTTGAGTTCGTTGACATCCAGGCTGATGCGCACCGGCACGCGCTGCACCACCTTGATCCAGTTGCCGGTGGCGTTCTGCGCCGGCAGCAGCGCAAAGGCAGCGCCCGTGCCCACACCCAGCCCGGCCACCTTGCCGTGGTAGACCACCTTCTTGCCGTACACATCGGCCGTCAGCGTCACCGGCTGATCGATGCGGATGCTGCGCAGCTGGCTCTCCTTGAAATTCGCATCGACCCACAGCTGGCCCAGCGGCACGATGGACATCAGCGGCGCGCCCGGCGCCACGCGCTGACCCAGCTGGACCGTGCGCTTGGCCACATAGCCGTCGACCGGCGCGGGCAGCGCGACGCGCTGGGTCGCCAGCCACGCTTCACGCACCTTGGCAGCGGCGGCCTGCACGCTGGGGTGCTCCTCGACCGTGGTGCCTTCGGTCAGCGACCGGTTGCTGGCCAGCTGATCGCGGGCGGCGGCGACGCCCGCCTGTGCGGCCGCCAGCGCGCTTCGGGCACTGGCGAGTGCCGTCTCGGCATGGCTCAGCTCTTCCTTGGAGACCGCACCATTGCCGGTGAGCGAACGCCGACGCTGCAGGTCGTCCTGTGCACGGGCGACGTCGGCCTGGGCCTTCACCACGTCGGCTTGGCGCAGGTTGACCTGCGCGGCCAGCGAGCCGTTGTTGACATACAGCGTGCGGGCCTGGCGCACCGCCTGCCCCAGCGCCGCCTCGGCCTGCGACAGGGCCACCTGGGCGTCGGCCGGGTCCAGTTGCACCAGCGGCTGGCCCTGCTTGACGTAGTCGGTCTCGTCGGCCGCGATGCTCATCACCGTGCCGGCCACCTGCGGCGTGATCTGGATGATGTTGCCCTGGACGTAGGCGTTGTCGGTGGACTCGTAGTGGCCCGCCACGAGAAACTCGTAGGCGGCCCAACCCGCACCGGCCAGCACGACGACCGCAGCCAGGGTCGTGAGGGCCTTGCGGCGACGGGTGTTGGGCGCCTTCTCGTCGGCGGCCTGGGAAGAAGAAGCAATGTTGTCGTTCATGGTCTGGCTCCTTGCGGACGGGCGGGTGCTGCGCTTCAGCGCACCGCGGCGGATTCGTTGAGGGCGGCCGCCTGCGCAGCGGCGGGTGCGTCGCCTGCCCAGCCGCCACCCAGGGCGCGAGCGAGCGAGGCCTGGGTGTCGAGCGCCCGGGCGGCGAGGTCCACCGCCTGTCGGCGCTGGCTGAGCACAGCCGTCTCGGCCGTGAGCACGTTCAGGTACGTGCCCAGTCCGGCCTGATAGCGCTGCAGGGCGATCTGGTAGGCGTCTTCGGCCGAACGCTGCGCGCTACGCTGCTCCGCCTGCTGGCGGCCAATCGACCTGACGCTGCTGACCTGGTCGGCCACCTCGTGCACGGCGTCGATCACGGCGCCGTTGTAGCTTTCGATCGCGGCGTCATGGTCGGCTGCCTTGCCACCCAGGTTGGCGCGCAGCCGACCGCCTTCGAAGATGGGCAGGTGCAGGGCAGGACCCACGCCCCATTGCCGGCTACCCGACTTCAGCAAGTTGTCGAACCCGATGGCCTGCGTGCCGACGAAGGCCGTCAAATTGATGTTGGGATAGAACTCGGCGCGCGCGCGGTCTTCGTCTCGCGCCGCCGCCTCGACCCGCCAGCGTGCCGCCGCCACGTCTGGGCGACGGGCCAGCAGGTCGGTGGGAATCTGCGTGGCCAGCGGGACGGGCTGCAGCGCAGCGAGCGACGGTGCCGCCAGCCGGGCTGTGGCGTCGGGCACGGCCACGAGGGCGTCGAGTGCGTGGCGTGCGTTCTCGATCTGCTCGTTGAGCGCCTCGAGTTGCTGGCGCGCCTCGGGCAGGCCACCTTCGCTCTGGCGCTGTTCCAGCTGCGTGTCCAGTCCGGCAGACACCCGGTCACGGACCAGGCGCAGCGTCTCCTCGCGCTGGGCCAGCGTGCGGCGGGCCACGTCGCGTTGCGCCTCCAGGCGCGCCCATTGGATGTAGCTGCGCGCCACGTTGGTGGCCAGCAGAATGCGGGCAGCCTGCGCATCGGCTTCGGCAGCACGCGCACTGCCCACGGCGGCCTGGATCGCAGCGCGGTTGCGACCGAAGAAGTCGAGCTCCCAGCTGCCATTGAGCTGCAGCGTGCCGTTCTCCTGCACGGTGCCGCCGAGCGAGCTGTAGATGTAGTTCTCGCTGTAGCGCTGGCGCAGCAGTTGCGCATCGCCGCTGAGCTGGGGTCGGCCAGCAGCTTCCGCCACGCCGGTCGCCGCCAGCGCCTTCGCAACCCTGGCCTGCGCCACCTGCAGGCTGGGACTGGCAGCGAGGGCCTGCTGTTCCAGCGCATCCAGCTGCGAATCGCCGAAGGCGCGCCACCATTGCGCATCGATCTGCGCGAAGTCGTTGGGCTGCGGCGCCGCGGCGGGCACACCGGCCTCGGCCGCGTCGCGAATGCGGGCATGGGAGGCGATGCCGGCGGTGTCGGCACAGCCAGCGGCCAGCACTGCAATCGCCAGGCTCGCCGCCATCAGCGCCGGACCGGCCACGCGGCCCTGGGTCGAAGAAAAACTCATCGCGAAACTCCTTGCCCCGATGCCCGATTGCATGAGGCCTGCTTTCTCTGGGCGTTATCCAGGATGCGGTTCAGATAGTCCTTGAGTTGCTCCCACTCGGCCTTGGTGAAACCGGCGAGCATCTCGTTGTGCACCCGGCTGAGCACCGCCGGAACCTTCTGGGCCGAATTCAGGCCCTCTGGCGTCAATTCGAGGTTGACGACGCGGCGGTCTTCCTGTGACCGCACGCGGCGCACCAGCCCCTTGGCCTCCAGCCTGTCCAGAAGGCGCGTCATCGCGCCCGTGTCCAACTGGCATTCCCGCGCGAGTTCGGCCACCGTGCCGGCGCTACCCATGTGCAGCTTGTGCAGGGGGACCCACTGCGGATAGGTCGGCCCGCCGGGCTCCACCAACTCCCCTTCCACGGCCTGCGACACGCAGTTGAGGATCCGTTTCATGGCGTACCCCAGGCTTTCCTCCGCCCGATAGCTCTCGGGACGGTAGAAATCGGCGGCAGGCGGTCCCGCGGCGGGCGCGGAGGCATTTGTCTCTGATCTGGACATGGGGGAATATTATTTGCCACGACAAATATTGTCAAGGCTGACTTTGGTTCGGCAGCGTCTCGCTAGAATCCGCGCCGCCCGGCCCTGTCCTGCCGCGACTGCCCTGCACTCCCGTGAAGAACGTTAAAACCTCCCCCCGTTCGCTCGCCGGCCTAGCGCCCTTCCTGCGGCCCTATCGCCTGCAGATTTCGTTGGCCGGCCTGTTCCTGGTCATGGCGGCGGTGACCACGCTGGTCTTTCCCATCGCGCTGCGGGGGCTCATCGACGCTGGCCTGGCGCCCAAGGCACCGGGCGAGCAGGTCATGGCCCTGCGCGAGCACTTCCTCGCGTTGTTCGCCGTTGCCATCGCCCTGGGCCTTTTCTCCGCGGCGCGCTTCTACACGGTGAGCTGGCTGGGTGAGCGCATCACCGCGGACGTGCGCACCGCGGTCTACGGCCGCGTGCTCCACCAGAGCCCGGAATTCTTCGAGACCACCCAGACCGGCGAAGTGCTGTCGCGCCTGACGGGCGACACCACGCTGGTGCAGACCGTGGTCGGCTCGTCGCTCAGCATGGGACTGCGCAATGCGGTCATGGGCGTGGGCGCCCTGGCCATGCTGATCTGGACCAATCCCTGGCTGATGGCACAGGTGGCGCTGGTGCTGGTGCTCGTGGTGCTGCCGGCCATGGCCTTCGGCCGCCGGGTGCGACGCCTCTCCCGCGCCAGCCAGGACCGTGTGGCCGACGCGAGTGCCATCGCCGCCGAGGTGCTCAATGCGATCCCGGTCGTGCAAAGCTATACGGCCGAGACGCGGGAGGCCGGTCGCTTCGCCGCCTCGACGCAGGCCGCTTTCGAGACGGCCGTACGTCGCACCAAGGCGCGGGCAGTGCTGGTCGCCTTCATCATCATCGCCACGTCCGCCGCATTGCTCTGGGGCCTGTATGCCGGCACCCAGGCGGTGCTGCGCGGCGAGATCAGCCCAGGCCACATGGGCCAGACGGTGGTCTACGTGGTCATCCTGGCCAGCGCGCTCGCCGTGCTCGGCGAGGTGTACGGCGACCTGCTGCGCGCCGCCGGCGCCACCGAACGGCTGATGGAACTGCTGCATGCGCCCTTGAGCATCACGTCTCCGGTTACGGTGGAGGCGGCGCCGGCTGCGTCTGCGGGGGCGGAAGTGCTGCTGGACAGCGTTCAATTCCACTACCCGTCGCGGCCGGGCATTGCCGCATTGCGCGACTTCTCCTTGTGCGTCGCGCCGGGGGAGACGGTGGCGCTGGTCGGCGAGAGCGGCGCTGGCAAGAGCACCGTGTTCCAGCTGCTGCTGCGCTTCTTCGATCCGCAATCGGGCGACATCCGCATCGATGGCCAATCGCTGAGGCGCTTCGCGCTCGGCGACCTGCGCGCGCGCATCGGCCTCGTGCCTCAGGACGCCGTGGTCTTTTCGACCACCGCACTGGAGAACATCCGCTACGGCCGCCCGGAAGCCACAGAGGAAGAAGTCCGCCAGGCCGCGCGCCTGGCGCATGCGGAAGGCTTCATCGATGCCTTGCCCGAAGGATTCCACACCTTTCTGGGCGAGCGGGGTGTTCGCCTGTCCGGCGGGCAGAAGCAGCGGCTGTCCATCGCGCGCGCCATTCTGAAGGCGCCTGCGCTGCTCCTGCTGGACGAGGCCACCTCCGCGCTGGACGCCGAGAGCGAACGGGTGGTACAGGCGGCACTGGAGTCGGCGATGCAGGGCCGCACCACCCTGGTCATCGCTCACCGCCTGGCCACGGTGCAAAAGGCCGATCGCATCATCGTGATGGACCACGGCGCCATCGTCGAGCAAGGCACGCATGCCGAACTTATCGCCCGCGACGGCAGCTACGCAAAACTGGCTGCACTTCAGTTCACTGCCTGAGCGCGACACGACCGCACACACTGCGGGACCGTGTTCTTCCGTGCTGCGGCACACATGAAAAAGCCCGCGGACCGCGGGCTGATACGCGCCCATGAAGCGGACGCCAGGGCCGGCACGCGCAGGACTACTGGAGCGTTTCCTTTAGGGCGGCAGGAACGGGCAGCGGCAACACCGCAATCCCTTCATCTAGCAAGGCCACGGCCTCTTCCGGGGTCGCCCGACCGCGAATGCCGCGCTCCTCGACCTCGCCGTGATGCATCCGGCGGGCTTCCTGTGCGAAGCGGTCGCCCACGTCTTCGGTCCTCGCGAGCACGTCTCGCACCGCGCGCATCCATCGCGCCTCAGGAGATTGCTCCGGCATCGGCACCGGGACATCAGCGGCGGGCGGCTCCTTGCGGCCAGCGCCCAGATTGAGCCGGGGTGCGCTCAACCCTTTGACGACCGCCTTGTCGCCACAGAGGGGACATTCGATCTGGCCGCCGTCGCGCTGAGCCTCGAACTCCGACTCGGAGCCGAACCAGCCTTCGAAACCGTGGCCATGCGCGCAACGCAGATTCAGGACCTTCATGGGGCGGAATTATCCGCAGCCTGCCATTCCAGCGCCCATGTGCCGGAAAGCACGTTCTGCATCCAGACCGAGCAGGCCAGCGTCTTGGCATCCGTCACCGTGCCATCACGGCACCAGCCCAGCAGATCCGCGGGCGCTGCTGTGAACACGTCGAGGAACTCGCCTTGGTCGAGCTTGCGATCGCCGGCACTCAGCCCGCGCGCGAAGTAGATGTGGATGACCTCGGTCGAGTACGCCACGGCCAGATGCATCACTCCGGCTTTCGCCCACTCGCGGGCGCGGTAGCCGGTTTCTTCCAGCAGTTCGCGCTGGCCGCAGACCAGCGGATCCTCCCCGGCATCGAGCTTGCCGGCCGGAAACTCCACCATCACCTGCCCCACCGGATACCGGAACTGGCGCTCCAGCACGATGCGACCATCGTCCAGCAGCGGAACGACTACCACCGCCCCCGGATGAATGACGTATTCGCGCGTCGCGGTGCCGCCATCGGGCAGCGCCACGGTGTCACGGAACGCACGCAGGAACCGTCCCTCGAACAGCGACTCCGACGCGACCTTCTTTTCTTCCAAGTGGGCGATGTCAGCGGTCACGGTTCAGTACCCTTTGCGTTTGAGAAGGTAGCGCCAGATGAAGCCCGGAAAGGCCAACACCAGGAAGAAGGCGGCCGTCACCGCATAGAACTCCCAGCCCTGCGTGGCAACCATGCCCTGCCGGGCCTCGAAGAGCCGGCCGACCAGTCCGGCCGCCAGGTAGCACAGCACCAGCTCTCCCAGACGCACCGCGAGCGGCTTGATCGTCGTGCGCCAGGGCAGCACGGCGAGCAGCCGCTCGTTCAGGAAAGGCAGGTTGGCCAGGACCAGCGCAACGCCGAGGACCACCCAGGCGGATGCGTTACTGCCCACAGCGCGATCAGTTGCCCAGCGTGGCCACGATGGCCCGGGCGCACAGGGTCATCAGGCCGCCGGGCAGGATGCCCAGGATCAGGATCAGGGCGCCGTTGACCGACAGCACGGCCCGAACATCGCGCGGCGCCGCCACTGTGGTGGCCGTCAGCGGCGCGTCGAAGTACATCACCTTCACCACGCGCAGGTAGTAGAAGGCGCCGATCAGCGACATGATCACGGCGAACACCGCCAGACCGATGTACACGCCCTGCCCCGAAGCCAGCAGCGCCTGCAGTACCGCCAGCTTGGCATAGAAGCCGACCAGCGGCGGAATGCCGGCCAGCGAGAACATCGCAATCGCCATCACGCCGGCATACAGCGGGCTGCGCTGATTGAGGCCGGCCAGGTCGGAGATCTCTTCGCTCTCGAAGCCTTCGCGGGCCAACAGCAGGATGATGCCGAAGCTCGCCAGCGTGGTCAGCACGTAGGTCACGATGTAGAACATCGAGGCGCTGTAAGCGTACTGGGCGTTGAGCGTGTTGCCGTCGATCACGCCAGCCACCAGGCCCAGCAGCACGAAGCCCATCTGCGCGATGGTCGAGTAGGCCAGCATGCGCTTGAGGTTGGTCTGCGCCACGGCGGCCAGGTTGCCCACCAGCAGCGACGCCACGGCCAGCACGGCCAGCATCTGCTGCCAGTCGAAGGCCAGCGGCAGCATGCCTTCCACCAGCAGGCGGATGACGATGGCGAAGGCGGCCAGTTCGGGCGCGGCGCCGATCAACAGCGTCACGGCCGTGGGGGCGCCGTGGTAGACGTCCGGCAGCCACATGTGGAAAGGCGCGGCGCCCAGCTTGAAGGCCAACCCGGCGACGATGAACACGAGACCGAACACCAGCACCTGGTGGTTCACCTTGCTGCTGGCGATGCTCTTAAAGACTTCATTGACATCGAGCGAGCCGGTGGCGCCGTACATCATCGACATGCCATACAGCAGGAAGCCGCTGGCCATGGCGCCGAGCACGAAATACTTCATGGCGGCTTCGCTGGCGGTCGCGTGGTCGCGGCGCAGGGCCACCAGGGCATAGCTGGAAAGCGTCAGCAGTTCCAGACCCAGATAGATCATCAGGAAGTTGCTGCCCGAGATCATCACGAACATGCCCAGCAGCGAGAACAGGCTGAGCGTGAACATCTCACCGCCGCGCAGCATCTGGCGGTCGGCCGCATAGGGACGGCCATAGACGAGCGTGACCATCAGCGCCACGGCCGAGAAGCACTTGAGCCAGTTGCCCATGGGGTCGCTGACGATCATGCCGCCGAAACCGTGGAAGGTCTGGCCATTGGCCGCGTTCATGCCGGTGAGCAGGGCCGTGGCGGCCAGCGTCAGCAGCGTGAGCGCATGGGTGGCGGTGCGGTGCGCGCTTTGGACCCGCAGGTCGAACAGCGTGATGACGCAGGCCATCACCAGCAGCAGGATCTCGGGGTAGATGGCCACCCAACTGAGTTTGTCGATCATCTTGTTCTCTTGTCTGCGTGGACTCGGGTCAGGGCAGCTTGGAGGCAGCCACGTGGCGCAGCAGTTCGGTCACGGAAGCGTCCATCACATCGGTGAAGGGCTTGGGATCCAGGCCCATCCACAGCACGGCCACGGCCAGCACGGCGAGCATGAAGAACTCGCGGCCGTTGATGTCCGTCAGTTCCTTCACATGGTCGTTGCCGATGGGGCCGAGATACACGCGCTTGTACATCCACAGGGTGTAGGCGGCGCCGAAGATCAGCGCGGTGGCAGCCATCAGGCCGATCCAGAAGTTGGCCTTAACGGCACCCAGGATCACCATCCATTCGCCCACGAAGCCGGCGGTGGCAGGCAGGCCGCAGTTGGCCATGGCGAACAGAAGCGCGAACGCGGCGAACTTGGGCATAACGTTGACCACGCCGCCGTAGTCGGCGATCTGGCGCGAGTGCATGCGGTCGTACAGCACGCCGATGGACAGGAACATCGCGCCCGACACGAAGCCGTGAGCGATCATCTGCACGATGCCGCCAGCCACGCCGAGCGGATTGAAGATGAAGAAGCCCAGCGTCACGAAGCCCATGTGGGCGACCGACGAATAGGCCACCAGCTTCTTCATGTCGCGCTGGACCATGGCCACCAGGCCCACATAGATCACGGCCACGATCGACAGCGCGATCATCAGCCAGGCCCACTCGCGGGCTGCGTCGGGGGCAATCGGCATCGAGAAGCGCAGGAAGCCGTAGGCACCCAGCTTCAGCATGATGGCGGCCAGCACCGCGGAGCCGCCGGTGGGCGCCTCGACGTGCACGTCGGGCAGCCAGGTGTGCACCGGCCACATCGGCACCTTCACCGCGAAGGCCGCGAAGAAGGCGAAGAAGATCAGCGTCTGCGCCGTCGAGCCCAGGGGCGTTCGATGCCAGGTGGCGATATCGAAGCTGCCGCCCGAAGCACGGTACAGGTACACCAGCGCCACCAGCATCAGCAGCGAACCGAGCAGCGTGTACAGAAAGAACTTGAAGGCCGCGTAGATCCGGTTCGGGCCGCCCCAGATGCCGATAATCAGATACATCGGGATGAGCGTGGCCTCGAAGAACACGTAGAACAGCATGCCGTCGAGCGCGGCGAACACGCCGATCATCAGGCCCGACAGGATGAGAAACGCGCCCATGTACTGGTTGACGCGCTCGGTGATCACTTCCCAGGCCGAGATCACGACGATCACCGTGATGAAGGCCGTGAGCAGCACGAACCACATCGACAGCCCATCAACGCCCAGGTGGTAGTTAATGTTGAAGCGCTCGATCCACGGCGCACGCTCGACGAACTGCATCGCGGCGGTACCGGTCTGGAAGCGCGTGTACACCGGAATGGTGACGAGGAAGCTCGCCACCGACCCGACGAGTGCCGCCCAGCGCACGAAGCGCGCCTGGTCGTCCCGCCCGAACGCCAGCAGCAAGGCGCCGATCACGATCGGCAGCCAGATGGCAAGGCTCAGCAAACCCATTTTTCTTGTTCTCCAGCCCGCGTCAGCGCTTGAACCAGACGAAGTACGTCATGAGAAGGAACACCCCCAGCAGCATCGCGAAGGCGTAGTGATAGATGTAGCCGGACTGGATCCAGCGGATGGCCGCCGAGATGCGGCCCACCAGCTTCCACGAGCCATTGACCAGCGCGCCGTCGATGATGGCCTGGTCGCCGCCCTTCCAAAGGCCGGTGCCCAGCGCACGGGCGCCACGGGCCAGGATGTTCTCGTTGATCCAGTCGAGGTAGTACTTGTTCTCGAGCAGGTTGTAGATGGGCATGCAGGCACGCTTGATGGCGGCCGGCAGCGCCGGGTTCACCATGTACATGTAGTACGACAGCGCCACGCCGGCGATGGCCAGCCACAGCGGCAGGCTGGTCAGCGAATGCAGGGCCATGGCGACCGGACCGTGGATGTCTTCACGCAGTTCGGACATGGCGTGGTGGCGCGCCGTGTCGACGAAGATCACGCCGTCGAAGAAGCTGTTCAGCATCGGCATCAGCGTGAAGAAGCCGATCACCACCGATGGGATCATCAGCAGCAGCAGGGGCACCGTCACCACCTTGGGCGACTCGTGCGGCTCATGGAGGCCGTGATGGTCGTCGTGGCCGTGACCATGCGCGTCGTCGTGGTACGCATCCGGGTTCTGGTCGTAGCGCTCCTTGCCATGGAAGACCAGAAAGTAGAGGCGGAACGAGTAGAAGGCCGTGACGAACACACCGGCGACCACCGAGAAGTACGCGAAGCCCGCGGCCGGCAGATGGCTGGCGTGCACGGCCTCGATGATGGCGTCCTTGGAATAGAAGCCCGAGAAGAAAGGCGTGCCGATCAGCGCCAAAGAGGCCAGCAGGAAGGTGATCCAGGTGATGGGCATGTACTTGCGCACGCCGCCCATCCAGCGGATGTCCTGGTTGTGGTGCATGCCCATGATGACCGAGCCGGCACCGAGGAACAGCAGGGCCTTGAAGAAGGCGTGGGTCATCAGGTGGAACACGGCGACCGGGTAGGCCGACACACCCAGCGCCACCGTCATGTAGCCCAGCTGCGACAGCGTTGAATAGGCGACCACACGCTTGATGTCGTTCTGGATGATGCCCAGGAAGCCCATGAACAGCGCCGTGATCGAACCGATCACCAGGATGAAGTTCAGGGCCGTGTCCGACAGCTCGAACAGGGGCGACATGCGCGACACCATGAAGATGCCGGCGGTCACCATCGTGGCGGCGTGGATCAGCGCGGAGATGGGCGTCGGGCCTTCCATCGAGTCCGGCAACCAGACGTGCAGCGGGAACTGCGCGCTCTTGCCCATCGCGCCGATGAACAGGCAGATGCAGATCACGGTGATCAGCATCCAGTCGGTGCCCGGAAAGCCCAGCTTGCCCAGCTCACCCGACTTGGCAAAGATCTCTGTGTAGTTGAGCGTGCCGGTGTAGGCCGCGATCAGGCCGATGCCGAGGATGAAGCCGAAGTCACCCACGCGGTTGACCAGGAAGGCCTTCATGTTGGCGAAGATGGCCGTCGGCTTGTTGTACCAGAAGCCGATCAGCAGGTACGACACCAGACCCACCGCCTCCCAACCGAAGAACAACTGCAGCAGGTTGTTGCTCATCACCAGCATGAGCATGGAGAAGGTGAAGAGCGAGATGTAGGCGAAGAAGCGGTTGTAGCCTTCGTCCTCTTCCATGTAGCCGATGGTGTAGATGTGCACCATCAGCGACACGAAGGTGACGACGCACATCATCATGGCCGTCAGGCTGTCGATCATGAAACCGACTTCCATCTTCAGGCCGCCAACGACCATCCATTCGTAGATGGTGGCGTTGAAGCGGGCGCCATCGACCGCCACGCTGTAGAGCGTCATGGCCGAAAGCGCGAAGGCGATGAACACGCCGAGGATGGTCAGCGAATGCGAGGCAGCGCGGCCGATTCGGTTGCCGCCGAACTGGGTGCCCAGGATGCCGGCGAGCACGCAGCCGACCAGCGGCGCCAGCGGCACCGCCAGCAGGGTGGATGCAGACAAGATCGTGGCCATCGTTATCCCTTCAGCGCGTCGAGTTCATCGACGTTGATGGTCGACTTGTTGCGGAACAGCAGCACCAGCAGCGCCAGGCCGATGGCCGATTCGGCCGCTGCCACGGTGAGGATGAAGAACACGAAGATCTGTCCGTGCATGTCGCCCAGGTAGGAGGAGAAGGCGACGAAGTTCATGTTGACTGCCAGCAGCATCAGCTCGATGCACATCAGCAGCACGATGAGGTTCTTGCGGTTCAGGAAGATGCCGATGACGGCCATCGCGAACAGGATGGCGCCAAGCGACAGGTAGTGGCCGAGGGTCAATGTCATCACTTGCTCTCCCCTTCCGCGACCGGCGCGGCGGGTTGCGGGGCCTGGGTGGGCGCCACCTTGACCACCTGCAGGCGGTCGCTGGCCTTCACATGGATCTGGTCCTTCACGTCAACGTAGCGCGTGTCCTTGCGACGGCGCAGCGTGAGGGCAATGGCGGCGATCATGGCCACGACCAGGATCACCGCGGCGACCTGCACCGGATAGACGTATTCACTGTAGAGCAGAAGACCCAGCGCCTTGGTGTTGGAGACCTGTCCAGCGGCAGCGGCCGCCTCGGCTGCAGGCGTCTGCAGGCGGAAGCCGCCCATCAGCACGTAGGCCATCTCGAGGGCAATCACCACACCCACCAGCGCCGCCAGCGGGAAGTGCTTCCAGAAGTTCTGGCGCAGGTGGTCGACGTTGAGGTCGAGCATCATCACCACGAAGAGGAAGAGCACCATCACCGCGCCGAGGTAGACCAGCACGAGCACGATGGCCAGGAACTCGGCCTTGAGCAGCAGCCACACGGCGGAGGCCTGCGAGAAGGCGAGCATCAGGTACAGCACCGCATGCACGGGGTTGCGGGCGGTCACGACCCGGAAGGCTGCAAACAGCAGCACGACCGAGAACAGGTAGAAGAAGCCGGTCTTGGCGTCCATGGGTTTTTCTTTTCGCTTCGCCGGTTCAGCGGTACTTGGCGTCGGCCGCCTTGTTGGCCGCGATCTCTTGCTCGTAGCGGTCGCCCACTGCCAGGAGCATGTCCTTGGTGAAGTACAGGTCACCGCGCTTTTCGCCGTGGTACTCCAGGATGTGCGTCTCGACGATCGAGTCGACCGGGCAGCTCTCTTCGCAGAAGCCGCAGAAGATGCATTTGGTCAGGTCGATGTCGTAGCGGGTGGTGCGGCGGGTGCCATCGTCGCGCACGGCGGACTCGATGGTGATGGCCACGGCAGGGCACACGGCCTCACAGAGCTTGCAGGCGATGCAGCGCTCTTCGCCGTTCTCATAACGGCGCAGGGCGTGCAGGCCGCGGAAGCGCGGCGACAGCGGGGTCTTTTCTTCCGGAAACTGGACGGTCACCTTGCGGCGCAGCGCATAGCGGCCCGTCAGGGCCATGCCCTTGAACAGTTCCACGAGCATGAAGCTCTTGAAGAAGTCCTTGATCGAAAAAGGAGAAGCAGCGACGGCAGTCATTCGTGGTCCACCTTATTTCCAGATGTTCCAGGGCGTCTGCATCCAGCCACCGACGATCAGCAGCCAGACCAGCGTGACGGGGATGAAGATCTTCCAGCCCAGGCGCATGATCTGGTCGTAGCGGAAGCGCGGGAAAGTGCCGCGGATCCAGATGAACAGCGACAGCACGAAGAAGGTCTTCAGGCCCAGCCAGATCCAGCCTGGGATGAAGGCCAGGAAGCCGACCGGAGGCAGCCAGCCACCCAGGAACATGAGCACGGCCAGGATCGACACGAGCCACATGCTGGCGTACTCGGCCAGGAAGAAGATCGCGAAGCCCATGCCGGAATACTCGACCATGTGACCGGCCACGATCTCGGCTTCGCCTTCCACCACGTCGAAGGGATGACGGTTGGTTTCGGCCACGCCCGAGATCAGGTAGACGATGAAGATGGGCAGCAGCGGCAGCCAGTTCCACGACAGGAAAGACAGGCCCATGTCGGCGAAGGTGCCCTTGCCCTGTACGGCGACGATGTCGCCCAGGCTGAGGCTGCCCGAGACCATGATCACCACGACAAAGCAGAAGCCCATGGCGATCTCGTAGCTCACCATCTGGGCCGAGGCACGCAGCGCGCCGAGGAAGGCGTACTTCGAGTTTGAGGCCCAGCCGGCGATGATCACGCCGTACACCTCGATGGAGGTGATGGCCATGATCAGCAGCAGACCCGCGTTGACGTTGGCGATGACCGCGTCGGGACCGAAGGGAATGGCCACCCAGGCCGCCAGGGCCGGCATGATGGCCATGACCGGACCGAGACGGAACAGGCCGGAGCTCGCCGCCGTCGGGTTGATCAGTTCCTTGGTCAGCAGCTTCACCGCGTCGGCGATGGGCTGCAGCAGGCCAAAGGGACCGACCCGGTTGGGTCCGTGGCGCACCTGGATCCAGCCCAGGAACTTGCGCTCCCACAGCGTCGCGTAGGCCACGGCGCCAAGCACCGGCAGCAGCACGGCGACGATCTTCAGCAAAGCCCAGATGACAGGCCAGCCGCCGGCCGTCCACCAGTGGGCGCCGATGAGTCCGTAGCCGGCTTTGTACAGCGCGTCGATCATGCCGACACCTCCTGTGCCGTCGCGGCGCGGCGGCCGTCGGTCGTCAGTTGCAGCGACGGTGCACGACGCACCAGCGAGTCCAGTTGGTAGATGGCAGCGGTCACCGGCGCAGCCTGGCCGGCGGCCGAGGCGGGAGCCAGATCGACGGCCGGGGCGTCATTGCCCAGGCGGTCCGCGGCGACGAAGTCGGCAGCAACCGAGCCACGCACCTTGGCCATCACGTCCTGCGTCGACTCGAAGTCGAAACCAGACAGGCCCAGCAGGTTGCCCAGCACGCGCAGCACCTTCCACGCGGGACGTGCTTCACCAAGAGTGCGTACCACGGCATGGAAGCTCTGGATACGGCCTTCGGCATTGACGAAGGTGCCCGGCGTTTCGCTGAAGGGCGAGATAGGCAGGAGCACGTCGCTGAACTCGAGGTTGGCCTTGAAGGGGCTCAGGGTGACCACCATCTGCGCTTGACCCAAAGCGTCCGCGGCGCGGGCGCCGGCAGCGGAATCGAATACCGGCTCCGTGTTGAGCAGCATGGCCGCCTTCAGACCGCCTGCCAGCATTTGGCCAGCGTTGAGGCCCTTGGCGCCGGGCTGGGCATTGACCCACTGTGCGCCGACGGTGTTGGCCGCTTCGGTCAGGTAGCCGACGCTGGCGCCGGTCTGTGCGCCGATCCACTGGGCCAGCGCCAGCAGGCGCGAAGCCGCGGCATGGTGTGCAGCACCGTTGCCCAGCAGGATGGCCTTGCGCTCGCCGCCGACCAGAGCCTGTGCCACGCCGCGAGCGGCATCGCTCACGTCAGCCTGCACGGGAGCGGCAACACCCTTCTCCGCAGCCACGGCAGCAGCAATCTGGGCCAGCGCGCCGTACCAGCCGGCCGCATCTACCTGCTGGAAGCCGGCCAGCGGAATCGCCCACGCGGCATCGGCGGCGAGTTGCTCGGTCGACGCGATGGCGAACAGCTTGCCGCCCTTGCGCACCGACTGGCGAATGCGTTGCGCGAACAGTGGATGGTCCTTGCGCAGGTTGCTGCCCACCACCAGTGCGCGCTGCAGGTTGGACAGCGAGGCGATGGAGGTGCCCAGCCAGCGAATGCCGCCAGCGACGTTGCCGAAGTCGGCATGGCGCAGGCGATGGTCGATGTTCTCGCTTCCCAGGCCGCGCACCAGGGCACCAGCCAGGGCCAGTTCCTCGACGGTGCTGTGCGGACTCACCAGCGCACCGATGGCCGCGGCACCGTGGTCAGCCTTGATCTGCTTGAGACCGTTGGCGACGTACTCGAGGGCCGTCTGCCAGTCCACGGCCTGCCACTGGCCGCCCTGCTTGAGCATGGGCTGCGTCAGGCGCTCTTCGCTGCCGAGTGCTTCATAGGAGAAGCGGTCGCGATCGGCGATCCAGCACTCGTTGACGTCCTCGTTCTCCAGCGGCAGAACGCGCATCACGCGGTTGTTCTTGACCTGGACGATCAGGTTGGCGCCGGTGGAGTCGTGCGGGCTCACCGACTTGCGACGCGACAGCTCCCAGGTGCGGGCGCTGTAGCGGAAGGGCTTGCTGGTGAGCGCACCGACCGGGCAGATGTCGATCATATTGCCCGACAGCTCGGAGTCGACAGTGTCGCCGACCACGGTGGTGATCTCGGAGTGCTCGCCCCGATTCACCATGCCCAGTTCCATGATGCCGGCCACTTCCTGGCCGAAGCGCACGCAACGGGTGCAGTGGATGCAGCGGCTCATCTCCTCCATGGAGATCAGCGGGCCCACGTCCTTGTGGAACACCACGCGCTTCTCTTCCTGGTAGCGCGAGGAGGAACCGCCGTAGCCCACGGCCAGATCCTGCAGTTGGCATTCGCCGCCCTGGTCGCAGATGGGGCAGTCCAGCGGATGGTTGATCAGCAGGAATTCCATCACCGACTTCTGGGCCTTGACGGCCTTGTCGGACTGGGTGCGCACGATCATGCCCTGTGTGACGGGCGTGGCGCACGCCGGCATGGCCTTGGGCGCCTTCTCCACGTCCACCAGGCACATGCGGCAGTTGGCGGCGATGGAGAGCTTCTTGTGGTAGCAGAAATGCGGGATGTAGGTCCCGGCCTTGTCGGCCGCATGCATGACCATGCTGCCTTCGGCCA
>NZ_CAJYES010000150.1 GCF_913773995.1 uncultured Pseudacidovorax sp. | reverse complement strand
CGCGCGGCCGTGCTGCACGGCATTGCCGCCCAGGTTGGAGATCACCTGCGCCAGGCGGCCGGCGTCCCAGTCGCCGTTGAGGTCGCCGTCGCGCTCCAGGATGAAGGTGGATGCGGGGTGGTAGGCCTCCAGCTCGTCGATCACATGGCGGGCGGTGGCGCCGAGGTCCGTGCGCTGACGGTGCAGGGTCAGGGCGCGGCCGAGGCGGGTCTGGGTGAAGTCCAGCAGCTGGTCCAGCATCTGGCGCAGCCGCACGCAGCCGCACGCAGCTGCTGTAGATGCGCGCGGAGACCTTGGTTGAGACGGGCGACAGGTGGTCGTCCTTGAGCAGCACCTGCGAGCCCGACATGATCGCGCCCAGCGGCGAGCGCATGTCGTGGCCGAGCACGCCGAGGAACAGGTCGCGGCCGTGGTGAAGCTGGTCCTCCACCGAGTTGGCCGACACATTCAGGGCTTCGTCGATGGCCTCGTTGAAGCGCACGATCTCTTCGGCGTCCGTCGCCTCGTTGGCGCCCTTCTCGGCCCACAGCCGCATGACGCTGGCACGCGCCGCGCGGTACTCGGCAATCAGGTCCAGCAGCGAGAACCCCTGCGCCAGCCGGGCATCCGCATGCACCAGCGCATGTCGCGTGATCGCCTCGGAGTTGCCAGGTCGCAGCCCGTGCGACTTGTCGCGCTGGGCCTTCTCGGATTGGACCTTCTCCATGTCGTCCGCGATGGCACCGAAAAGCTTGCCGGCGCTGTCGCGCAGGTCGTCGCAGCTGAGTGCCTGCGCGGCCTTGATCTGTGCCGAGGCGTAGTTGGCCCATTCGTCGACCAGGCGCTCCCGGTAAGTACGGATGAGGTCGGACAGGCTCATGCAGGGCTCCTTTCAGCAAGCGGGTGATGCTCCGCTCGGCACGGCAAAGCGGCAGTCAATACCTTGTGTCGAGCGCAATCCGAAGACATGCAGCCTCCACACCGGCGACGTGTAGGCGAAGCCGGACGGCGTGCGTGCGCACAATGCCGGCATGGCCGCAGCAACCCCCACCATCCTGGACGCCAAATGGCAGCTCTTCGTCAAGATCGCCCAGGCCGGCAGCGTCACGGGCGCTGCCGTCGCGCTGGACATGCCGGCCTCGGTGGTCAGCCGCACCCTCGCCCAGCTGGAGGCGGATGCCGGGGCCCGGCTGTTCCGGCGCACCGGCCGCGGCGTGGTGCTGACCGAGTTCGGCGAGCAGGTGCGCCCGCGCATCGAGGCGCTGCTGCGCGACGCGGCGCAACTCGCCGACGAGATGCGCACCCGCAGCGGGCTGCCGATGGGCGACGTGCGCTTCGGCCTGCTGCCCTCCACCGTGAGCGTGCTGGCGGGGCCACTGTTCACCGAGGTGCGTCGGCGATGGCCCGAGGTGCGCCTGCACCTGACCGAGGGCGCCAGCGGCCAGCTGGAGGAGTGGCTGGGCCAGGGCCGGCTCGACATGGCCACGCTTTTGCGCGAGACCGACACGCCGGACGCCGCCACCGAGCCGGTGCTGGCGCGGCTGCACCTGAACCTCGTGATGCCGCGTCAGCATCCGCTGGCCGGGCGCAAGACCGTCTCATTCGATGAGCTGGCCGGTCTGCCGCTGGTGTTGCCGAGCGACCCGCACCCGCTGCGGGCCCGGCTGGTGAAGCTGGCGCGGGACCGTGGCGTCGCGCTGACCTGCGCGCTCGAAGCCGATTCCATCCGGCTCCAGCACCAGATGGTGGCCAGTGGCGGCGGCGTGGCCATCACCGCCGGCACGCTCGACGCGCCGCTCGCGCGCCAGCTCGCCGTGGTGCGCATCGCGCGCCCCACGCTCACCCGCGCGGTCGTGCTGGCCGAGACGGCGCAACGGCCGAGCACGCTGGCCACGCGCTCGGTGGCGGCGCTGCTGCGCACGCTGGCGCCGGGCGTGCTGCGGCTGCACGGCTGAATCCCTCCGCTTTGCATTTGCGCGAATGCTGCTTTCGCGCCGATGCGCTCGCCTGGGCGGCAGGCGCTCCCTAGCATCAGGTCTCTTTCCAAGGAGACACCATGGGCTCGTCCCACCCAGAAGCAGCTTCTGCGCCGCCGCCGACCCTGTTCCTCAGCGACGAGGACGTGGCCGAACTGGCCGACTGGCCGGCGGCCATCAAGGCCCTGCGCCAGGCCTATGTGCAGCCAATCGCGCCGGCCGCGGTGCCCCCACGCTCCATGGCCCGTGGCGACGGCCTTTGGCTGCGCGGACTGAGCGCGGTCTCGCCCACCGGCGCGCACATGGGCTGCAAGCTGATCGCGGCCTCGATGACGGCGCGACGTGCCAGCTACCTGGTGTCGCTGTTCGACCAGCGCAGCACCGCGCTGGCAGCGCTCATCGACGGCAACCGCATCACGGGCATCCGCACCGCCGCGACGGCCGCCCTGGCGGTGGATGCCGCGGCGCCTCGGCGTCCGCTGTCCGTTGCGGTGATCGGCGCCGGTTTCGAGGCGCGTGGCCTGCTGTCTGCACTTGCCGCCGTCCGCGCACTGTCGCGGGTGCGGGTCTACAGCCCCACGCCACAGCGCCGCGAGGCCTTCGCGGCGGACTTCCACCAGCAGCTGTGCGACGACGTGCAGGCCAGCCCGAGTGCCGAAGCGGCCGTGGCCGGCGCGGACGTGGTGCTGTGCGCCGCCCGCAGCCGCGATGAGACACCGGTGCTGCAGGGCCGCTGGCTCACTGCCGGCGCCACCGTTGTCTCCATCGGCTCCACCCTGCCCGAGCAGCGCGAGGTCGACGCGGACACCATCGCCCGCAGCACCCTCATCGTGGCCGACATGCCCGAGGAAGTGGCCCACGACACCGGCGACATGCTGGCCGCGCGTTCGGCCGGCGTTGCCTTCGAGGGCCGCCTGCACCCGCTCACCGAACTCGTGGCCGGACGGCTGCCCCGCAGGGCGGAAGACATCGTCCTCTACAAGTCGGTCGGCTCGGCGCTGCAGGACGTGGTGGTGGCCGAGATGCTGCTCGAACGCGCCCGGGCCAGCGGCCGGGGCCAGGCACTGGCGCGGTCCATCGTGCCGGTGTCCAAGTGACGAATCCCTCTTCCCTTCCTGCGAGACATTCCATGCCCTCCTATGCCCGCAAAGACGCCCGTGCCTGGGCGCGCGAACACCTGACCGGCTGCTCGGCCGTGACCATTCCCAGCTACTCGGCCGACCTCAAGCGGCTCAACGAAGCCGGCATCCGCCATGACGTGGCCCTGGCGCGCGAGCTGGGCTACCGCTACACGCTCCTGTGCAGCGAGGTGGCCATCACGCCGGAGGAGAACGCCCAGTTCACCGCCTGGGCCCGCGACACGGTGGGCCAGGAGATGGGTCTGTTCTTCCATGCCGCCTTCGGCACCCTGGCCGAGAACATCGAGGCCGCGCAGCTGGCGCAGAAGGCGGGCGCCGACATCGTGCTGCTGTCGTACCCGCCGCAGTTCTGGCCCACGACCGAGCAGGAGATCTACGACTACACCCGCGCCTTCTGCGAGGCGACCGACCTGGCGGTGATGCTCTTCCCCATTCCCCTGTGGGGTTTCGAGCGGGTGCACCCGGCCGGCATGTCGGTGTCCCTGGTGCGCCGGCTGCTCGACGACTGCCCGAACATCGTCGCGATCAAATCCGAGCAGGGCTTTCCGCTGATCGCCGGGCTGTGCGAGATGTACCGGCACTTCCGCGACGAGGTGGTGATCAGCTGCCCCATCGAGGGCGACGCCATTCCCATGATGAGCCTGATGCAGCTGCAGTTCTCGGGCACCAGCAACACGCAGTGGATGAGCCACTACTACCCTCGCGCCTTCGAGCTGGCCCGTCGTGGCGAATGGGACACCGCCATGGAGGCCTATTGGCGCGTGGCACCGGCGCGCAATGCCAACGGCGCGGCAGCCCAGACCTACGCGGGCGGCACCGGCGTGCTCAACCGCACAATGTGGAAGTACCAGGACTGGCTGGCCGGCTTCAACGGTGGACCGCTGCGCGGGCCCGCCATGCGGGTGCCCGACCGGCTGATGAAGATGCTGCGCCAGGGCCTGGTGGCCTCGGGCCTGCCGGTCACGGCCGATGCCGACAGCGCCTTCATGACGGGGCGCCATCCATGCTGAACGCCTCGCCCGTCGCATCGCTGCTGCAGGACGCCAGCCTCCTGCGAAGCGCGGCCTTCGTCGATGGCCGGTGGATCGACGAGACGCCCCACGGCCGCTCGGCCGTGCGGAGCCCTGCCGACGACACGCTGCTCGCCGAGCTGCCGCGGCTGCGCGAGGCCGAGACCGGGGCCGCGATCGAGGCCGCCCAGCGCGCCTTCCTGCGCTGGCGCGCGACCACGGCCCGTGAACGGGCTGACGTGCTGCGCCGCTGGTACGACGGCATGGTCACGCACCGGGAAGACCTGGCGACGCTGATCACGCTCGAAGGCGGCAAGCCGCTGGCCGAGGCGCGCACCGAGGTGGACTACGCCGCCTCCTTCCTGCGCTGGTTCTCCGAAGAGGCGACCCGCGTGGCCGGCGAGGTGCTGGCCGGGCCGCGCACCACGGCGCGCATCGTCACGCTGCGCGAGCCCATCGGCGTGTGCGCGGCGATCACGCCCTGGAACTTCCCGGCGGCCATGATCACCCGCAAGGCCGGACCGGCGCTGGCGGCCGGCTGCACCATGGTGGTCAAGCCCGCGAGCCAGACGCCGCTGACCGCGCTGGCCCTGGCCGAACTGGGCAGGCGCGCCGGCGTGCCCCATGGCGTATTCAACGTGCTCACCGGCCACGACACGCGCGCCATCGGCGGCGTGCTGTGTACCCATCCGCTGGTGCGCAAGATCACATTCACGGGCTCCACCGAGGTCGGGCGCCTGCTGCTCGCGCAGGCGGCAGACACCATCAAGAAGTGCTCGATGGAGCTGGGGGGCAACGCGCCCTTCCTAGTCTTCGACGACGCGGACCTGGATGCGGCGGTGGAAGGCGCCATCGCCGCCAAGTTCCGCAACACCGGCCAGGCCTGCATCAGTGCCAACCGCTTGCTGGTGCAGTCAGGCGTGCACGATGCCTTCGTGGAGCGCCTGGTGCGGCGGGTCGCGCAACTGCGCGTGGGCCATGGGCTGGAGGCCGGCTCGCAGCTCGGCCCGCTGATCGACGACGCGGCCGTGGCCAAGGTCGAGGCCCACATTGCCGATGCCTGCGCGCACGGTGCCCATATCGCCCATGGCGGCGGACGGCATGCGCTGGGCGGTCGCTTCTTCGAGCCCACGGTGCTGGTCGGCGCCACGCCGGCGATGGCCGTGGCGCGGGAAGAGACCTTCGGCCCGCTGGCGCCGGTCTTCCGCTTCGACACCGAGGCCGAGGCGCTGCAGATGGCCAATGCCACCGAGTTCGGTCTGGCAGCCTATTTGTACAGTCGCGATGCCGCACGCCTGTGGCGTGTGTCGGCCGGGCTCGAATCGGGCATGGTGGGCATCAACTGCGGCCTCATCTCCAACGAGGTGGCGCCCTTCGGCGGGGTCAAGCAGAGCGGCCTGGGCCGCGAGGGCTCGCGCCACGGCATCGACGAATTCATGGAGATCAAGTACCTCTGCTGGGACGGGCTCGTGCCCGCCGGCGGCTGAGGACGCACTCCCCAGGACAGACAACGACAGACAACGACGGAGACACCCGATGACCGCCCACTCCTCCCTCCTTCGCCGCACGGTGCTGCTCGGCCTCGGCGCCCTGGCCTGCGGGCCGGCGCTGGCCCAGCCGCAGGCGATCAAGATCGTCGTGCCCTTTCCGCCTGGCGGCGTGACCGACGTGGCCGCCCGTGCGCTGGCCGAGCGCATGTCGCGCCTGCTGGGCGAGACGATGATCGTGGAGAACCGCCCCGGCGCCGGCTCGCGCATCGGCATCGACGCCGTGGCACGCGCAGCGCCCGACGGGCGCACGCTGCTGTTCACCAACACCAGCTACAGCATCCTGCCCATCGTCGACCCGACGGCGCGCTACGACCCGACGCGGCTGCTGGCGCCCCTGGCGATGGCCGGCACCTACGGCCTGCCGGTGGTGGTGAGCAACAAGCTGCCGGTGACCGACCTGCAAGGCCTGATCGACTATGCGCGCAGCCATCCGGGCAAGCTCAGCTACGGCAGCGCCGGCCAGGGCAGCGGCACCCACTTCGGCGGCGAGTACTTCAAGCTGCTGACCGGAACGAACATGGTGCACGTGCCCTACAAGTCCACTGCGGCGGCGGCGGCCGACGTGGCGGCGGGCCTGCTGGATCTGACCTTCGATGCGGCCTCCAAGGCCTATGCGGACGCGGGCAAGGTGCGCATCATCGCGGTGACCGGCTCACGGCGTGATCCACGCCTGCCCAACGTGCCCACGGTGGCCGAGGCCGGGCTGCCCAAATTCACGCTCGACTCCTGGGTCGGGCTGCTCGCCCCGCAGGGCCTGCCGCAGCCACTGACGGAGAAGCTGCAACGCGCAGCGGCCACGGCCCTGGCCGACCCGGGCCTGCGCCGGACCCTGGAAGACCTGGGCCTCAATGCAGCCAGTGGCGAGCCGGGCCAACTGGGCCGCGCCATTGCGGAGGACATGACGCTCTACCGGCGCATCGTGACCGAGGCCCGGATCCGGATCGAGTGAGCGGTGCGCGGCGTGTCCCGCTCCGCGCCCCACAGGCCATGGGCCGCCGCCGACCGCTCATTCGGCCGTGATGTGGTTGTCCTTGACCACCTTGGCCCAGGCGCGGGCGTCCTCGTCCAGGAACTTGCGGAAGGCCTCGGGCCCCTCGCCGACGGGCGTGAGGCCGTAGTCGAGCAGCTTGGCGCGGAAGGCCGGGTCGGCCATGATCTTCTGCGAGGTGGCCAGCAGTGCGGCCTGGATGGGCTCGGGCGTGGCCTTGGGCACGAAGATGCCATGCCAGGAGTCGCCGACGAAGCCGGGGTACAGCTCCGCGATGGCCGGCACGTCGGGCAGGCCCGCGATGCGCTGCGCGCTGGTCACGCCGAGGGCCCGCACCTTGCCGGCGCGCACCTGCGGAATGGCGCCGGTGCTGGCGTCCAGGGCCACGTCGATGCGACCGGCGATCACGTCGGGCACGAACTGATCCTTGTACGGCACATGGGTCATCTTGAGGCCGGCCTGGTTCAGCCACCGTGCCAGGGCGACGTGCGTGCCCTGGCCGATGCCCGCGCTGGCATAGCTGAGCGCATCGGGCCGGGCCTTGGCCTCGCGCACCAGGTCCTGCAGCGTGCGGTACTTCGAATCCACCGAGGTCACGAGCACATAGGGCACCGAGAGGATGCGCGTGACCGGCGCGAAGTCCTCGGCCTTGTACGGCAGCTTCCTGTAGACGTAGGGGTTGATCGAGAAGGTGTTGTTGACCGTCCAGAGCAGGGTGTAGCCGTCGGCCGGCGCATTGGCCACGGCCTGGGCACCGATGATGGTGCTGGCACCCGGGCGGTTCTCGACCACCACCGGCTGGCCGGTGAGGCGGGTGAAGCCCTCGCCCCACAGGCGGGCGATCACATCGGGCGACACGCCCGGCGGAAAGGGCACCACCAGCTTGACGGCCTTGGTGGGATAGGCGGGCTGGGCCGGCGCCATGGAAGGCAGGCCCGCGGCCAGCAAGGCCGCGGCGGCGGTGGTGCACAGGTGGCGGCGGGAGATGGCGGAAAAGCGCATGTCGTCTGTCTCTGTCTCTTGATGGTCAAAGCGGAATGGCTGGGGGCGGCCACGGCGAAGCGGGCCGGCAGGGATCGGGCGTCAGGCCTTCAGGTCGAGCCGGCGGACCAAGGGTGGGAAGTCGGCCATGTCCTGCCGGATCAGCGCCTCCAGGGGCGCAGGCCCGCCACCGGCGAGTTCCCAGCCGTTGACCTGGGCGCGGGCCTTCATCTGGGTGTCGGCCAGGGCGGTGTCGAGGGCCTTCGACAGCCGAGCGATCACGGCGGCCGGCGTGCCCTGCGGCACAGCCAGGCCGATCCAGAACGAGGCATCGAAGCGCGGGAAGCCTTCTTCGGTGAGCGTGGGCACCTCGGCCATGGAGCTCAGGCGCCGCAGGCCGGTCTGCGCCAGCGGCACGATGCTGCCGCCCTTGAGCGCCGGCTGGGCCGAGGAGAAGTCCAGCAGCGCGAGCTGCACCTCGCCCGCCATCAGGCCGGTGATGAGCGGACCCGAGCCCTTGTAGGGCACATGCACGAGCTCGATGCCCGCCAGCGTCTTGAACTGCTCCAGGGCGATGTGGTTGGTGGCCCCGATGCCGGCGCTGCCGTAGAAGAGCTTGCCCGGCTGGGCCTTGGCGGTGGCCACCAGCTCACGCAGGTTGCGCCAGGGAGAGCGCGCGGGCGTCGCCAGGATGCCCACCGCCCGCAGCGCCAGGCCCACCGGCATCAGGTCGCGTGTCGGCTGCACCGTGGCGCCCTGCTGCACCAGCGGCGCGATGATGTGGTTGGAGCGCGAGGTGACCAGCACCGTGTAGCCATCGGCCGGTGCTGCGGCGGCAGCCGCGGTGCCGATCAGGCCTGCGGCACCGGGCCGGTTGTCGATCACCAGCGGCTGGCCCAGGCTGGCGCGCATGCTCTCCGCCAGGAAGCGGGCCACGATGTCCGAGGGGCCGCCGGGCGGTTGGGGCACCACGAGCTTGATGGGGCGCTGCGGGTAGGCAGCCTCCTCCGCCGCGAAGGCGGACGTCGGAAGGACCAGCGGCAGCGCGAGCGGCGCGAGGCCGGCGAGGAAATGGCGGCGGGTGGATGCCATGGTCATGTCTCCTTGTCGTTCTTCGTTCAGCGTGCGGCGGTGGTGCGTCCGCCCAGCGTCTCGGCCACCCAGTCGGCGATGTAGGCGCCGGCGTTGGCCGAGTTGTCGAAACTGGAATGCTGGGCGCCGCCTTCGCGGTCGGTGAAGATCTTGAGCTCGCGCTTCGGGCTGTTGACGAGCTGTTCGTAGGTGCGCTCGGCCCACTTGAGCGGGATCTGCGAATCCTTCTGCCCATGCGTGACCAGGAAGGGCACGCGGATCTTCTCGACCACGCCGTCCAGATGTACCTGTTCGGCGATGCGCATGAAGTCGTCCATGTCCTTGGCGCCCCAGACCCAGCGCACATGCTCCCAGTAATGCGGCACGGGAAAGCTGCCTTCCTTCTCCAGCCGGCGCTTCTGCACGTCGCGCCAGTCGTGGTTGGCACCCCAGACCACACCGCAGGCAAAGCGCGGCTCGAAGGCGACGGCGCGCGGGCAGTAGTAGCCCCCCAGCGAGACGCCTTCGCAGCCGATGCGCTGCGGGTCGATGTCTTCGCGCGCCTGCAGCCAGTCGACCACCCGGCTGGCCCAGTGCTCGGCGTCGAAGCGCGCCGTCATGCCATGCAGGCGCAGCGCCTCGCCGGTGCCGGGCTGGTCGAGCACCAGCGACGAGATGCCGCGCTGCGCCAGCCAGTGCGGCAGGCCGACGCGGTACTTCATCTCCTTGGTCGAATCCAGGCCGTTGAGCTGCAGCAGCACCGGTGCGCGCCCCTGCACGCCGCGAGCGCGCACATAAAGGCCGGCCAGCACGCCGCCCTCGTAGGGAATCTCCACGCGCTCGCAGTTCTCACCGGCCAAGGTGATGCCGCGCGCGAAGGTGTCGAGGAAGCGCCGGTACAGCGCCTCGCGGCCCGATGCGCCGTGGCCCTGCATGCGCTCGGCCGTGATCAGGTAAGTGGCGGCGCGGCCCAGCTTGTCGCCGGCCGAGATCAGGCGTCCGCGCGCCTCGTCTTCGGCGGCGAGTTCGCACAGCTGGTCGGCCATGCGCTCCCAGCTCTGCCGGAAGGCCAGCGACGCGGCGGCATCGGGCTGGTGCGCGGCCTCCTTGAGCGGCGCGCACATGGCCTCGATCTCGCCGATGCGGGCGCCCATCTCGATGGCGAGGTCGACCGAGAGGTTCCAGACGTAGTTGGTGGGAAAGTACTTGAACATGGCTTTCTGTCTCCTTGCCCTTCGCTGGGCCGGTTATCGGGGGCGGACGCGCGCCGCTCAGCTGCCGTCCGAGATCACGGTGCCGCCGTCCACCACCAGCGTCTGCCCGGTGATGAAGCCGCCGGCCGCCGAGGCCAGCATCACGGCGACGCCGGCCACCTCGTGCGGTGCGCCCACGCGGCGCAGCGGGGTGGCCGCCAGCCGGCGGGCCATGAAGGCCTCGTTGGCCATCAGCCCTTCGGCCAGCGGTGTACGGATCAGGCCCGGCGCGATGGCGTTGATGCACACGCCGCGCGGGCCCCACTCCACGGCCAGGTTGCGCGCCATCTGCGCCAGTGCCGCCTTGCTGAGGCCGTACAGGCCGATGGCGCCGTTGCCGCGCAGCGCGGCGATGCTGGCCATCAGCACCACGCGGCCGTGGCCGCGTTCGCCCATGGCCGGCAGCAGCGCGGCGCACAGCGCATGGGCGCTGGCCAGGTTGACCTGGAACACGCGTGCCCAGTCGTCCGCCGGCACGTCCAGCAGCGGCCCCGCCGGGCCCTGCATGCCGGCGTTGCAGACCAGCAGGTCGATGCGGCCGAAGGCGGCACGGGCCTGTTCGGCCAGCGCCTGCACCTGGGCGGGCGCCGACAGATCGGCCACCACGCTCCGGACGGCGCCGCCGAGCGACGCGCAACGGGCTGCGATGTCGCGCAGCGCAGCGTCGTCGCGGTCCGACAGCACAAGGCTTGCCCCGTGCTGCGCATAGGCCAGGGCGATGGCCTGGCCCAGGCCGCCGGTGGCACCGGTGACCAGGGCCACCTGCCCCGCCAGCGAGAAGAGACCGGGGGCCCTGGTCGCCTCACTCAAGCTTCACCCCCACCTGCTGGATCACCTGACCCCAGCGCGTGGTCTCGGTGCGGATCAGTTCGGCGAACTCGGCGCGGGAGCTGGGCGCGACGATCAGGCCCAGGTCGGTGTAGCGCTGCACCACGTCGGGCGAGGTCACGGCCTTCACCAGCTCGTCGTGCAGCCGGTTGGCAATGGGCTCGGGCGTGCCGGCGCGCACGACCATGCCGGTCCAGCCGGGGATGTTGAGCGCGGGCATGCCCAGTTCCGCAATGGTGGGCACCTGCGGTAGCTGGGGCAGGCGCTTGTCGCTGCCCACCACGGCCAGGGCGCGGGCCTTGTTCTCGCGCACCAGCGGGATGGCGCTGGGCGACACGTCAAGCATGGCGTCGATGTGGCCGGCCATCAGGTCCTGCACCGCCGGGGCGCCGCCCTTGTAGGCCACGTGCGTGAGGTTGCCCTTGATCTGGCCGCGCAGCATCTCCATCCAGATGTGCGGCTGGCTGCCCATGCCGTAGGAGCCGTAGTTCAGGCCCTTGCCGCCGGCCTGCGCCGCCTTGACGAAATCCTGGAAGGTCTGGAACGGGCTCGACGCCGGCACCAGCAGCACGGTGGGCGAGACCAGCAGCCGCGTCAGCGGCATGAAGTCCTTGAGGGTGTCGTAGCTCAGCTTGGGGTACAGGCCGGCGTTCATCGAGAAGGGACCCAGGTCGCCATAGAACAGCGTGTGCCCGTCGGCCGGCTGCTGCTTGACGAAGTTGGCGCCGATCTGGCCGCCTGCACCGGGCCGGTTGTCGATGACGACCGGCTGGCCCAGGCTGGCCGAGAGCTTCTGCGCCAGCATGCGCGACAGCGCATCGCCGAAGCCGCCGGCCGGATAGGGCACGACCCAGGTGACCGGGCGTGAGGGAAAGCCGGCCTGCGCGCGTGCAGCTGTGGTGGCCAGGCCCAGCGGCGCAGCGGCCAGGGCGGCGGCGCCGCGCAGCAGCGTGCGGCGGGTGGCATGGGCGAAGGATGAGGCGGAATCGGTCATCGAAGAAGGTCTCCTGAATGGGTGAAGTCAAAAATCGTCGGCCTCGCCGGCCGGTGCGAGCGCCCGGCGCACCAGCGCCCGCGCGTCGCCGTCATCGCGCAGGCCGAGGGCGCGGGGCGCGCGGTCGTCCAGCGGCGGATAGCGGCCGAACACGGCCTCCACGGCAGGTTGCGGCGCATGCCGCACCAGGGCATGGCCGTCCGTCCCGAACTCGGCCGACAGGGCCTGCACGACCTCGGCGATCGACAGGTGCAGCACCGGCAGCGGCCAGGCGCGGGCCGGGTCGTCACCTACCGGCATGGTGGCGGCGTGGACCAGGTTCCAGGCGCAGCGGCGGGCGGACATCCACCAGGCCGTGGCCTCGGGCCCCACGGGAAGCGTGACGGGCTCGCCGGCCGCAAGCGCATGCAGCAGCTCGCTCATGAAGGCCGACACCAGCCCCGAAGGGGCGCGGGGCCGGGCCACGATGCCGGGCAGCCGCAGCGAGCGCCCATCGAGCCGGCCGCGGCGCGAGAAGTCCGCCAGCAGCACCTCGCAGGCCAGCTTGTGGGCCCCGTAGATCAGTGGCGGCCGCAGCGGCGTGTGCGGCGTCACCACCGCTGGCAGCGCGCTGCCGTAGACGGCGATGGTGCTGGCATAGACCACGACCGGCGGCGCACGGTCGGCGCCGGCCGCGGCCAGCGTGTCGAACAGGTCCAGCGTGGTGTCGAGGTTGACGCGGCGACTCAGGGCCGGATCGACC
>NZ_CAJYES010000149.1 GCF_913773995.1 uncultured Pseudacidovorax sp. | reverse complement strand
TGCTGGGCCTGTCGCTGTTCGAACGCGAAGGGCGCGGATTGCGGCTGTCCGAGAACGGCCGGCTCTATGCGCTGCAGGTGCGCGCCGCGCTCTCGGACATCGGCGACGCCACCCGCAGCCTGCGGGTGCGCCCGCGCGAGGGCGAGCTCGTGGTGTCGGTGATCCCCTCCTTCGGCCTGCACTGGCTGCTGCCGCGGCTGCCGCGCTTTGCCGAGCGCCATCCGCACGAGCGCATCCGCCTGCAGGCCGGCCTGGACGTGCAGGACCTGCGCCAGGGCGCGGCCGACGTCGCCATCCGCATGGGCCATGGCCCGTGGGAGGGTCTGAGCCAGCAGCCGCTGTTCGAGGACGTACTGCTGATGGTGGCGGCGCCGCATTTCCACGGCGGCCGGCTGCCGGCCACGCCGGCCGAGGTGCTGGCCTGCCCACCGGTGCGATCGGCCGAATCCTGGTCGAGCTGGTGCGACGCCGTGGGCCTGCCCGAGCCGCCGCCGCTCGCGGGCCTGTGGATCAACGACTCCAACCTCACGATCGAGGCCGTGCGCCTGGGCCAGGGCGTGGCGCTGGAGCGGCTGAGCATCGTCCACGGCCTGCTGCAGCGCGGCGAGCTGGTGGCGCTGACCGACGTGCGCGTGCCCTATCCCTATCCCTACTGGCTGGTGTGGCCGACCACAGGCGGACGGCGGGCGCCGCCGACGGCCTTCGGCGACTGGCTGGCCGAAGAGGTGGCGGCCTACCGGGCCGAACTGGCGGGCGGCTGAGTCCGTCCCAACCCAATTTCGAGCGCCGCCGCACCCGCCTGGTAGAAGGCAGAAGGCGTTCAGGCCCTCAATCCGTCGGCGCGTCCGCGGTGAACACCGTCAGCACGCCGGTGTAGCCGTACAGATGGTGGCCGGCGATCTCGCCGCCGGCGAAGAATCCCGTCAGCGGCACGTCGCCCAGCGCGTGTCGCAGGATCTGCAGCTCGGCATTGGGCGCACCGAAATGCGGTCCACCCCGGCCCACGCAGCTGATGTAGACCGCGCCGGCGATGCGACGCGCCGGGTGCGGCGAGGCATCGGTCTCCGACAGCGCCAGCGCCTGCGCGGTCGCCAGGCTCTGCTCCTGCGGCTCCAGGCTTTCGCGGATCTCGGCGCAGATGCGCATCAGGTCGGCCCGCGCCGCCTGGGCGTTGCGGCGGCAGAAGCTCATGCGCATGCCGGCTTCGGCGCGGTCGGCGATGGCGACCGCGCGGCGCTTGGGGTCCAGCCCGATGATGTGGCGCACGCGGGCCTGCGGCCCCAGATCGCCAGTGACGCGCACGCCGTCGGTGCCGGCGGCCGACAGGCCCACCAGCGTGGCGCGCACGGTGTCGATGGCCTGCTGCGGATCGCGGTCCAGCGAGATGGCCAGGTCCTCCAGCAGCACGTCCAGGGCGGGCCGGCCGTCCAGCGTGAGCAGCAGGTTCTCGTCCGCGCCGGTGATCTCGCGCTGGCGCGAGACGGGCTGGCAACCCTGCGTGACCTGCGTGGCCAGCCCCACTTCGGACCCAAAGGCCACGCCCGACAGCCCGCCTTCGAAGACACCGCGCGTGGCGCCCTGCCCCGCCATGGTGCCGTTGCCGCCCAGCGCGAACTGCAGCGCGCCGGCGCGACCCGACGCCAGCCCGCCGAAGAGCAGGCCGTCGTCGGTGCGTCCGGCGACCTCGGCGATCAGCTCGGGCAGCTCGGGCGTCTCGGGGTCGGCATGCACCAGCGCACAGCGGGCGCTGAAGCCGGCGTTGGGCCCGTCGCCCGGCGCATGGCCCGACGCGGCCAGCGGCGCCACACCGGAGAACACCCGGTACTGGTCGGCCGGCACGCCCAGCAGCATCACGCCGATGGCGGGCTCGTCGATGTACTCGGCCGCGTTGGCGACGATGCCTGCCGCCACGGCGCCGGCCCAGTCGCTCACCTCGGGCAGTTCGGCCGCCAGCAGGTCGAGGATGTCGGCCGCCTCGGCGGTGTAGTGGTCGGTGACGTAGAGCAGGCCCAGCGAAGGCGCAGCTTCGTAGTCGGGCAGCGCCATCTGGGCGCGCAACTGCGCCAGCACCAGGCCGGCGGCCATGCGCCAGTCGGGATGGGTGGCGTGGCCGGTGGGAAAGAGCTTCATCCGGTGCTCCGGTTGCCGCCGTTACGGCGGGCGGTGGAGGCGGCCGCGGCCGGCTTCTTGCCAGCGTTGGACCGGGTGGCCGGCGCCTTCTTGCGGGCAGCGGGCTTGCGGGTCGCGGCCTTCTTCGCGGGTGCCTTGCGGGCGGTCGGCCGGCTCTTGGCAGGGGCGGCCGGCGCCTCGGGCATCGCGCCGGCTGCGGCCATCGGCATCTGCATGGCGGAGGCCTCCTTGAGGGCCTGGCTGGCGATCTGCTGGAACTGCTGGGTGAGCGAGCCCCACCATTGCAGCGGGTCGATGACGCCCGGTGCTGCGGCCGAACCTTCGGCGGCGCCGGCCTCGGGTGCTGGGGCCGCAGCGGGTCCGTCCGGCTCAGGGGCCGACGCCGTGGACGAATCCCGCTCATCGTCCGCCGTCGACGCGGGCGAAGCCGCGGCAGACGCACTCGCCGCGGCCGCAGCAGTCGCCTCGCGAACGGCCTCGGCCGCACGGGTCGTCGAGTCGGCGAAGGCCTGGGCCAGGTCCTCCATGCGCACGTTCATGCCGCGCAGGGTGGACAGCGTCATGCGCTGCACTTCCAGCGCCTGGATGGTGGCCTTGAGCGCATGGCCGTTCTGCTCCAGCCAGTACTGCACGGCCTTGAGCTCCTGGATGCGCTTGTCGATCTCCTCCACGCTGAGCGTGGGCGCGACCCAACTCGACATGCTGCCCAGCCCCGGCATGGCGCTGGCCGTCGCGGCCCCGCCAGCGGCGAGGTTGCGCAGGAAGTCGAAGCCCGGCACGAACTGGGCGAAGCTGAAGGGGGGCGGGCTGGCATCGGACATGGGCGTCTCCTGGCGGGGCAGTCGAAGGCGGATCGGGCGCGCACCGGGTGGCATCACGGCGGCGCGGCCGCCCGTATGACGGACGGCCTGGCGTGCCAGCTTACCCGAGCCGACGTCGCCCGCCGCGTCGGCCATCGCCTCCGGCATCGCTGCCCATAATCGGCCGCATGCACAGCCTCTTCCACCTGGCCTTCCATGTCCGCGACCTCGTCGAGGCACGCCGCTTCTACGGCGGCGTTCTGGGTTGCAGCGAAGGCCGAAGCACCGACACCTGGGTCGACTTCGACTTCTTCGGCCACCAGCTCTCCCTGCATCTCGGCGAGCCCTTCGCCACCCGCCGAACCGGACGTGTCGGCGACGCGCTGGTGCCGATGCCGCATTTCGGCCTGATCCTCGAACTGCCGCAGTGGCAGGCCATGGCATCCCGCCTGACTGACGCCGGCACCGAGTTCGTGCTGCCGCCGCAGGTGCGTTTCGAAGGGCAGCCCGGCGAGCAGTGGACGATGTTCTTCTGCGACCCTTTCGGCAATCCGATCGAGGTCAAGGGCTTCCGCACACTGGCGGCGGTGTACGCGACCTGAGAAGAGCGGGATGCTCAGCCCAGTTGCGCCGGATTGAGCCGCCAGATAGTGGCCATCAGGGCGCCCGCGAAGCCCAGCCAGGCCAGATAGGGCAGCAGCAACACACCGGCCAGCGCGGAGCGCCGCCAGAAAGCCGCCAGCGTCATGAGCACCAGCGCCAGCAGCACGACCTGCACCGCCAGCGACGCGGCACCGAGGTGCCAGACGAAGAAGAACCAGCTCCATGAGGCGTTGACCGCGAGCTGGGCCACGAACAGCCCCAACGCGCCCGGTGCAGCCGCCCAGCCACCGCGCCGCCAGACCAGCCAGGCCGAGATCGCCATCAGCGTGTAGAGCGCGCTCCACGCCGGGCCGAAGAGCCAGGCCGGCGGCGCCCAGTCGGGCCGTGTGAGTTCACCGTAGAAGCCAGCCGCGTTGGCCGAGGCCAGGCCGCCCACACCAGCAGCCGCGAAACACAGCAGCAGCCAGCCGATCAGGCCCAGCGCCTGGCGGCCCCGCGACGGCGCCGGTGCAATCAGAGAAAGAGAAGTGGCGTTCATGGAAAGGACCTCCGAGTCGATGCTGGCACCGTGGCCGCCGTCGGCGGGTGGGACGCTGCGCACTCCTTACGCCGGCACCGTGGCGCCGGATCAGTCGCCGCCGTCGCCCCCGGCCGGCTGCGACTCGACGCGCAGCCGGCCGCCGGGCGGCACGACCTCCTGCTCGATGGCGCCGAAGACCGAGCGGCCGTCCAGGCCCTTCATCTCGATGCGCACCGTGTCGCCGAACTGCATGAAGCCGGTGCGCGGGGCGCCGTCCTGCAGCGTCTCCATGCAGCGCTTCTCGGCGATGCAGGCATAGCCGCGCGGCCAGTCGAGCCGGCCCGCCGCGTCTTCCACGCCCGGGTTGCTGACCGTGCCGCTGCCGACGATGCTGCCGGCGCGCACATGGCGCGTGGCGGCCATGTGCGAGATCAGCTGGCCGAAGTGAAAGTGCATGTCCGGGCCCGCCTCGCACAGGCCCACGATGCGGCCGTTCCAGGCCACCTGCAGCGTGAGGTGCACGCGGCCTTCGCGCCAGGCCTCACCCAGTTCATCCGGGGTCACGGCCACGGGGCTGAAGGCGGTGGCCGGCTTGCCCTGCACGAAGCCGAAGCCCTTGGCGAGTTCGGCCGGGATCAGGTTGCGCAGCGAGACGTCGTTGGCCAGCATAACGAGGCGCACGCCGTCCAGCGCCTGCTCGGGCGAGGCGCCCATGCGCACATCGCCGGTGATGACCGCCACCTCGCCCTCGAAGTCGATGCCCATGGCCTCGCTGGGCACCACGATGTCGTCGCAGGGGCCCAGCAGGTCGTCGCTGGCGCCCTGGTACATCAGCGGGTCGCTGCGCAGGCTGGCCGGCATCTCAGCGCCGCGGGCGCGGCGCACCAGTTCCACATGGTTCAGGTAGGCCGAGCCATCGGCCCACTGGTAGGCGCGCGGCAGCGGCGCCATGCACTGGGCCGGATCGAAGGGAAAGGCATGCCGCGCCCGGCCGCTGTTGAGCAGGTCGTACAGGTCCTGCAGCTGCGGGCTCATGAAGCCCCAATCGTCCAGCACCTGCTGCAGGCGGTGGGCGATGCCGGTGGCGTAATGGGCCTGCGTCAGGTCGCGCGAGACCACGACCAGCTGGCCGTCGCGCGAGCCGTCCTTGAGGGTGGCGAGTTTCATGAAGGCGTGAAGGGGATGCGGCGCGCGGCCGGAGGTGGGCCGTACGCGCTGACTAAACTCATCGGGATGCCGTTCCCCATCGCCGCGCCGTGTGCCATTTGCCCACTTGCCGCGCGATCGGCGAAGGCCATCCCCCAGGCTGGGGCAGTGTAGCCAGCCCCCGTGCCGCCCCAGCCCACGATGACGCCGAGCGCCTCTCCCGACGACCTTCCTGCCGCACGCCGCACGCCGTGGCGGGCGCTGGCGTTGCTGGCCCTGGCAGTGATCGTGGCCCACGGGCTGTTGCTGGGCCTGCTTCCTTTGGGCAGCGAGCCCCCGCCCCTGCCGCTGGCCCACAGCTTCAGCACGCGCGAGGTGGTGATCGCGCCCCTGGCGGCGCCCGCCCCTGTGCCTGCGCGCGCCGCGCCGCATGTGGCGCCCCGACACCCCGTGCACCGGCCCGCGCTGGTGGCGCCACGCCCGGTGGCCGAAGCTGAGCCGCCAGCGCCCGCCATGGCCCCCGTCGAGGTCGCCACCGCGCCCGAGCCGGCGGCCTCGGCACCCGTGCCGCAGGCCGCCGCGTCCGCGCCCGCCGATGTGGCCCCCGCCGACGCGGACAGCGGCGGCGGCTCGCAGCGCGGAGGCTTGATCGCGCCGCCCGGCATCGACGCCCTGGGCGGCACCGGCAGTGCCCCTTCGGGCGCGAACGCCGGCACGCCCACGGCGGGCGCCACCGTGCCGCTGCAGCTGCCGGGCTCGTTGAAGCTCGACTTCGACGCCACCGGCCAGCAGGGCATGCAGCCCATGTCGGGCGTGTTCGGCGAACTCACCTGGCTGCAGGACGGCGACCGTTACAACGCGCGGCTTTCGCTCAAGGTGCTGTTCCGCACCATCCGGGCGCAGACCAGCGAGGGCCGCATCGGCCCGCAGGGCATCGCGCCGGAGCGCTTCTCGGACCGTCGCCGTAGCGAGGTGGCCACGCATTTCGTGCGCGACACCGGCGAGATCGTCTTCAGCAGCGCCAACACCCGGGTGCGGCTTCAGCCGGGCGCGCAGGACCGGCTGAGCATCCTGATGCAGCTGACGGCGCTGGTGGGCGGCGATCCGGCACGCTACACCGCGGGCCGCACCATCAGCCTGCAGGTGGCCGGACCACGCGACGCCGACGTCTGGACCTTCCGCGTCGAAGGTGACGAGACCGTCGCCACGCCCTCCGGCGAGCATCTGGCCCGCCGCCTGGTGCGCCTGCCACGGCGCGAGTACGACCAGAAGATCGAGGTCTGGCTGGCTGCCGACCTGGGCTGGCTGCCTGTGCGCATCCGCCAGACCGAGGCCAATGGCGACTTTGCCGATCTGCAATTGCGCAGCGCCGACAAGGCACAGTGAGATGCGCCGCCGCAACAGTGGCGCACCGCGGGAGACCCTTTGCAGACGGGCCCGCGATGTGCCGCGTACATTAGGGCGGCGCATTGGCCCACACGAGATCGGCAGCTCTTGAATCTGGCGCATTGATTGCTAAATACATGACCATGTCCCTCATCGACTCTCTGAAGCACCCTGCCATGCACATGCTTTACGACTCCGACAGCTTCGTCGTCGTCCACGTGCAGCCGGAAGAGGCCAGCCGCCCCGCCGGCAGCCATTCGATGCTGTCGCGCGATGGCTTCGAGATCGTGGACAAGCGCTCCGGCAAGGAGGTTTACCTCGACGGTTCCTGGGCCGAGCTGTTCCAGCAGCAGATCGCCGCCTGGCAGGAAAACACCCCCACGCAGGAAGAGGTGGAGGACACGCTCGAAGGCTATGCCGAGCTGGCGCAGAACCCGGTGCTGATGCACTGAGATCGCCCCCTCCGGGCGCCGCCGACTCCGATCGGCAGCGCCAGCGTGACAAAGGCCCGCATCGCGGGCCTTTTGCTTTTGTGGGCGCCGGCTTCAGCGCCGCCCGTACAGCCGCGCGAACAGCGGCCCCGTGAGCAGCAGCACGGCCACCAGCCGGCAGACCTGGAAGGCCGTCACCACCGGCACCCCGAGCTGCAGCACCTTGGCCGTGATCGACATCTCGGCGATGCCGCCCGGCGAGGTGCCCAGCAGCAGCGTGGTCCAGCGCAGGCCGGTGGCCCAGGCCAGCACCTCGGCGAAGAGCGCACAGGCGCCGATCATGGCCACGGTGCCGGCGGCCACAGAGGCCAGCCAGCGCGGCGCGGTGTGCACGAACTCCCGTGAGAAGCGCACACCCAGGCTCACGGCGATCACCAGCTGCGCCGCATTCGACAGCCACTGCGGCACGGCGGAGGGCGTGAAGCCGTTCATCGAGATGCCCGCCGTCACCAGCAGCGGACCGAGGAACCAGGGGTTGGCGCGCCCCAGCCGCCGCATCAGCCAGGCCCCCGCGGCGGTGGCCACCGCCATCAGCGCGAAGCCGCCCCAGCGCACCTCGCGCAGCGCGGCAGGCACGCTGTCCAGCCCGTGCAGGCCCGCCCATTGCAGGCCGAAAGGAATGCTGACCGTCACGATCACCAGCCGAAGACTGTGGGCGGCGGCCACCAGATCGGTGCGCGCACCCGCCCGTTCGGACAGCAGCGTCATCTCGGACGCGCCGCCGATGGCGCCCGCAAAGTAAGTGGTGGCTCTCAGTGTGCGCGGCGGCAGCTGGGGCATGTGGCGCGCGTGAACACGATCCAGGCAGAGCCCGAATCCGGTGCCCAGCGCCAGCGCCCAGGCGATGGCCAGCACGATGGCCCACCACAGGCTGGCCACCAGCGCCGTCACCTCGGGCGTGAAATACAGGCCCAGCGCCGCGCCGATGGTCCACTGCCCGCCGTTGCGCAGCGGCGCCCAGCTGGCGGTGGGCAGGCCGGCCATCGACGCGAAGGACACAGCCAGGATGGGCCCGATCATCCAGGGCAGCGGGGTGTGCAGAAGAAGGCACAGACCGGCGGCCGCCAGGGCCAGCAGCAGTGTGCCCAACACGCGCAGCACATAGGGAGGGGGGCGCCGGGCAGCGGCAGCAGAAGACGACACGGGCGGCGAAGGACGGGAAGGACGCGGAAAAAAAGCGAATCGCACGGACAGGCAGGCCGGCGGCGGCGCGCCTAGTATCCGCGGCATGCTGTCTCTATTGCCCCTGCTTGGCCGCGGTGCGGTGCTGTCGATGGCGGCCGTGCTGGTCGCGGGCTGCGCCGGCCTGACCGGCTCCCCGGCGGATGCCCCCGACGCGCCGCTGTCCCGCCGCCTGGACGCCCTGCTGCCCGCGCAGGTGCTGATCCTCGGCGAGCAGCACGATGCCGACGCCCACCATGCGCTGGAACGCGAGACGGTGCAGCAGCTCGCCGCCCGCCAGCGCCTGGCGGCCGTCGCGCTGGAGATGGCCGACAGCGGCCGCAGCACCGCCGCGCTGCCGACGACCGCCACCGAGGCGCAGGCCCGCGCCGCCCTGGCCTGGAACGACCGTGCCTGGCCCTGGTCTGCCTACGGCCCGGCGGTGATGGCCGCGGTGGGCGCCGGCGTGCCGGTGCTGGGCGCCAACCTGCCCCGCGCCCGCATGAAGGACGCCATGGCCGACGTCTCGCTCGACGCCCAGTTGCCGCCGCCCGCCTGGCAGGCCCAGATGGCCGCGGTGCGCGAGGGCCATTGCGGTCTGCTGCCGGAATCGCAGATGCAGCCCATGACGCGCATCCAGATCGCCCGCGACCGCGAGATGGCCCGCACCGTGGCGCAGGCCGCGCAGGCGGCGGCGCCCGGCCGGGTGGTGGTGCTGATCACCGGCGCGGGCCATGCCGACCCGGCGCTGGGCGTGCCCCAGCACCTGCCGACCGACCTGAAGGTGCGCAGCGTGCGCATGGCCGCCGGCGGCGCGGGTACGGACCGCCAGCGCTTCGACGCACTCTGGGCCACGCCCGCCGTGCCGCCCAGGGACTATTGCGCGGAGCTGCGCAAACCCGCCGCGCCGGCCAAACCCTGAAAACGGCGGCGCAAAGGCCGCTCAGCGGCCGCCCTCGCCCACGTAGGGAATGGCGTGCTCCACCGTGTCCCAGATGAAGCGGCCCGAGGGACTCTGCTGCTCCTCGACGATGTGCGCCACCAGCCCGGCCGCACGGGAGATGACGGCGAAGCCGCGCATCACGCCCGTCGGCACGCCGATTTCGCCCAGCAGCGCGGCCACTGCGCCGGTGGCGTTGATGGTGATAGGCCGGCCGGCGGCGGCATCGACGGCGCCCGAGAGCATCTCCAGCGCGCGGATGTGACGGCCGGTCAGCTCGGGCTCGGCACGGCCGAGTTCCAGCAGCTTGTAGGCACGCGGATCCACCGGCTTGTGCAGGTGGTGGCCGAAGCCGGGTACCGCGCTCTTCTGCACTTTGTGGTGCTGGGCGATGGCGGCGGCTTCGGCCTGCGGATCCTCGGCCGCCATGATGCGGTCGAGCAGGCGCGAGCAGTTCTCCATCGTGCCCACGAAGGAGCTGCCCACCGCCAGCAGGCCGGCGCTGACGGCGCCCTGCAGGTTCTCGGGCGCGCTCATGTAGATCAGCCGCGTGGCGATGGCGCTGGGCGTGAGGCCGTGCTCCATCAGCACGATCAGCACCACGTCGGTGATGCGCATGTCCACCGGGCGCGGCGTGCGGCCGAGGATCTGCATCAGCATCACCTCGGTGAAGGTCTTCTGGCCCATCAGGTCCTGCACCAGGTCCGCGTCGCGGTAGTGCAGGCTGGTGAGGGTGTGGGTGCACAGGCGGGTGACGGGGGTCGTGGTCTTGTCGGTCATCGGTGTCTCCGTTCGAAGGTCAGGCGGCGGCCAGGGCGGCGTCGCGCACGGCGGTCTTGAGCACCTTGCCCACCGGCGAGCGCGGCAGGCTGGCATGGAAGTGGATGCGCTTGGGCGTCTGCACCGGCCCCAGGCGCTCGCGCACGAAGGCGATCAGCTCGGCCTCGCCCACGTCGGCGCCGGGGCGCAGCTGCACCGCGGCCTGCACCGTCTCGCCCCACTTGTCGTCGGGCAGGCCGAACACGGCGCATTCGTGCACGGCGGGGTGCTGGCCCAGGGCGTTCTCCACGTCCACCGGGTAGACGTTGAAGCCGCCGGTGATGACCATGTCCTTGAGCCGGTCCTTGAGGAAGAGGTAGCCGCGCTCGTCGATCAGGCCGCGGTCGCCGGTGTGCAGCCAGCCGTCCACCAGCGTCTCGTCGGTCTTCTCGGGCAGGCGCCAGTAGCCGGTCATCAGCAGGTCGCCGCGGGCCACCACCTCGCCCACCTCGCCGGGCGGCAGCAGGCGGCCGTCGGGCGCCATGATGGCCACGTCGCTGAACCAGGTGGTGCGACCGACGGCGGGCCAGTTGCGCGGGTCGTCGAAGTCCTCGGGCCGCATCACGGTGAGGATCTGCGGCGCCTCGGTCTGGCCGTAGGTGGTGCCCAGCACCGGGCCGAAGAAGTCGCGCACCTGGCGGATCTTCTCGGGCGGCATCGGGGCGCCGCCGTAGATCAGACGGCGCAGCTGGGGAAAGTCGTCGCGGCTCGCCTCCGGCAGCGCCATCAGCATGTAGACCAGCGTGGGCGGCATGAAGCAGGCGGTGCCGCCGCGCTCGCGGAAGGCGGTGCGCACGGCCTCGGCACCCGCGCCCGCCAGCAGCACATGGCAGCCGCCCTGCGCCAGGATGGGCAGCAGGTAGGTCGACGTGCCATGGGTGATGGGCGCCGCCACCACATAGCGCTCGTGTTCGTCGAAGCCCCAGGCGTGGATCTGGTTGGCGATGGTGGCCATCCACGCGCGGTAGGGCTGCATCACGCCCTTGGGCAGACCGGTGGTGCCGCCGGTGAACTTGATGGCCTGCGTGGCGTCGCCGGGCAGCGCCAGGCGCGGCGGCAGCGCGCCCACATGGGCCTGTTCCAGCGCCTGCAGCGTGGTGGCGCGGGCGGGTGGCACCGCATCGCCCGTCAGCACGCGGGCGCCCGGCGCGCCGTCCAGCAGGTCGGCATGGGCCGCGTCCAGCACCAGGATGGAGGGCTTGGTGGCATCGACGATGCGGCGGATCTCCGGCCGCGTGCTCTTGGGGTTGAGCGGCACCCACACCTTGCCGCAGGCCAGCACGGCCAGCAGCGCGGCGATGTGATCCGTGCTGTTGGCGGCGCAGAGGCCCACGCGGCTCTGGGGCGCCGGATCCAGTGCCATCAGGCCGGCCGCCAGGGCGGCGACGCGGGCGGCCAGCGCGTCGTAGCGCACGAGGCCCTCGGGCGCGTCGATGGCGATGCGCGCGGGCCAGCGCTGGGCGGCCCGCCAGAAGAAGTCGATGGGGTACATGGTCAGGAAGGAAAACGGCCCGCTCGGGCGTGATGCAGGGCGCGGCGGCGGAATGCGCGCGCCGCGCCCGCGCTTACTGGGCGCTGGCGCCCGAGGCCTTGACGACTTCGCGCCAGCGCTGGATCTCGGAGGCGGCGAAGGCGCGCGCCTGCTCGGGCGTGCCGCCTGCCGGCGTGGCCGCCAGGTCCTGCAGGCGCTGGCGCACGTCAGGCGCAGCCAGAACCTTGGCCAGCGCGGCGTTGAGGCGGTCGATCACCAGCCGCGGCGTGCCGGCCGGGGCCGCCAGGGCGAACCAGGACTGCACGTCGAAGCCCGCGTAGCCCGACTCCGCCAGCGTAGGCACGTCGGGCAGTTGCGGCAGGCGCTGGGCGCTGGTGACCGCGATGGCGCGCAGCTTGCCGGCCTGCACATGCGGCAGCGACGAGGGCGCGTTGTCGAACATCGAGTCGACCTGGCCGCCCATCAGATCGGTGATGGCGGGCGCGCTGCCCTTGTAGGGCACGTGCAGCATGTTGAGGCCCGACTGCATCTTGAACATCTCGCCCGACAGGTGGATGGACGAGCCGGCACCGGACGAGGCGAAGGTGAGGCCCTCCTTCGAGGACTTGGCGTAGCGCACATAGTCGGCCACCGAGCGGATCGGCAGCTTGGGATTGACCACCAGGATGTTGGGGATCTTGGCCATCAGGCCCGCCAGCTCGAAGTCCTTCACCGGGTCGTAGCCCAGCCTGGGATAGAGCGAGGCGTTGATGGTGTTGGCGATGGTGTAGACGTAGAGCGTGTAGCCGTCGGGCGCGGCGCGGGCCACGATCTCGGCGCCGAGGTTGCTGTTGGCGCCGGCCCGGTTGTCCACCAGCATGGGCTGGCCCAGCTGCTCGCCCATCTTCACGGCCACCAGGCGCGCAACGACGTCGGTGGCGCCGCCGGCGGCATAGCCGACGACGAGCCGGATCGGCTTGGTCGGCCAGGCCTCCGGCTGGGCAGCGGCCGGCGCCGTCGCGGTGCCGAGCCCGACGGCGGCCGCCAGGGCGGCGATGGTGAACAGGCGGCGGCCGGCGCGCTGCGAGCGCAGGCCGGGCCAGGGCGAGGGACGGGGTGAGGATGCAGGCATGGTCGGTGTCTCCGTGATGTTCGAATGCCGGAGCCCGTCGGCGCAGCGCGCGATGCGCGGCACACTGCAGGCTTTTGAATGGGCGGATTCTTGGAGATGGCCTCCCGAAACACGAACGAAAACGTCCGGCAGCCGGACGATCCAGCCGAGGCCACGGAAGACCCCGGCAGCCGCACCCTGCGCCGCGGGCTGCAGATCCTGGACGCCGTGATGGCCCGGCCCGAGGGCCTGCGTGTGGTCGACCTGTGCCGCGCCACCGGCCTGGAGCGGGCGCCGGTCTATCGGCTGCTCGCCACGCTCAAGGAAGGCGGCCATGTGGCGCAGCGGGGCCGCTTCCTCTACGTGCCGGGCCCGCGCTGGGGCGCGCTGCAGCCTGCGGCCCGGCAGCCCAACATGGCGGTGCAGCTGCAGCCGGTGCTCGAGCGCGTGAGCCGCGCCTGCGGCGATGCGGCCTTCGCCATCGTGCGCGAGGGCGCGGCCTCGCACTGCATCGCCCGGCAGGTGGGCACGCACCCGGTGCAGGTGCTGGTGATCCAGGTGGGCACGCGCCAGCCGCTGGGCGTTGGTGCGGCCGGCCTGGCGCTGCTGGCCGCCCTGCCCGATGCGCAGGTGGACGAGGTGATCGCCGCCAACGCCGCTCAGTTGCCGCGCTATGGCGGCATGACGCCCGAACGGCTGCGGATCCTGGTGCGGGCCACGCGCGAGCGCGGCTGGTCGGTCATCGGCAACCATGCCACGCGCAACGTGCTGGCCGTGGGCATGGCAGTACGCAACGCGCGCGGCGAGGCGGTGGCGGGCATCAGCGTCGCCTCCACGCTGGAGCGCATGCCGCGCCAGCGGCAGGAACTCATCGCCCGCAACTGCCGGGCCGCGCTGGCGGCGATGCCGTCGGGCGAGCTCTGAGCCCCGCCGACCGCGCCGTCCCGCCCGCCGACGCCCCGCTGCCGGCGCTGCGACAATCCGCCCCCTCATGAGCGCGTACATCCTGACCCTTTCCTGCCCGGACCGCCGCGGCATCGTGCATGCCGTCTCGGGCTTCCTGATGGAGCGGGGCGGCAACATCGAAGAGGCCGCCCAGTACAACGACCATGGCACGGGCCTGTTCTTCATGCGCGTACGCTTCGCCTGCGAGGGCGTCCCCGAGGCCGAGCTGCGCAGCCAGCTGGCCTCGCTGGCCGACGGCTTCGGCATGGCCTGGAAGCTGCACGCCGCCCAGCAGCCAATGAAGACCGTGCTGCTGGTCAGCAAGGAAGGCCACTGCCTCAACGACCTGCTGTTCCGCTGGAAGAGCGGCCTGCTGCCGGTGGACATCCGCGCCATCATCAGCAACCACCGCGACTTCTACCAGCTGGCCGCCAGCTACAACGTGCCCTTCCACCACATCCCGGTGACGGCCGCCACCAAGGCCCAGGCCGAGGCCAAGCAGCTGGAGATCATCGAGGCCGAGGGCGCCGATCTGGTGGTGCTGGCGCGCTACATGCAGATCCTGTCGAACGAGATGTGCGGCAAGCTCGCGGGCCGGGCCATCAACATCCACCACAGCTTCCTGCCCAGCTTCAAGGGCGCCAAGCCCTATTACCAGGCCCACGACCGCGGCGTGAAGCTGATCGGCGCCACCGCCCACTACGTGACGGCCGACCTCGACGAAGGCCCCATCATCGAGCAGGACGTGGCCCGCGCCGACCACACCGACACCGTCGAGGACCTCACGGCCCGCGGCCGCGACACCGAGAGCCTGGTGCTGGCCCGCGCCGTCAAGTGGCACAGCGAGCACCGCGTGCTGCTCAACGGCCACCGCACGGTGATCTTCCGCTAGCCACCCCAGCGAACGCCATGAACGCCCCGACCACCCAAGCCCAGCAATCGAACTTCCAGCGCGCAGAACGACAGGCCCAGGTGGTGCGGGCCCTGGGCGCCCTGCTGCCTGCGCATGCCCTGCTGTGGCAGGACGAGGACACCACGCCCTACGAATGCGACGGCCTCACGGCCTACCGCCAGCGCCCGCTGGTGGTGGCCCTGCCCGAGACCGAGGCCCAGGTCCAGGCGGTGCTGCGCACCTGCCACGGCCTGGGCGTGCCGGTGGTGGCGCGCGGCGCAGGTACCGGTCTGTCGGGCGGCGCCATGCCGCACGGCGAGGGCGTGACGCTGTCGCTGGCCCGCTTCAACCAGATCCTGAAGGTCGACCCGGTGGCCCGCACCGCCACCGTGCAGTGCGGCGTGCGCAACCTGGCCATCAGCGAGGCCGCCGCGCCCTACGGCCTCTATTACGCGCCCGACCCCTCCAGCCAGATCGCCTGCACCATCGGCGGCAACGTGGCCGAGAACTCCGGCGGCGTGCACTGCCTCAAGTACGGCCTCACGCTGCACAACGTGCTGCGGGTGCGCGGCTTCCTGGCCGATGGCGAGCAGGTGGAGTTCGGCGGCGAGGCGCTGGACGCGCCGGGCCTCGATCTGCTGCCGCTCGTCGTCGGAAGCGAGGGCATGCTGGCCGTGACGCTCGAAGTCACCGTCAGGCTGGTGCCCAAGCCGCAGCTCGCCCGCTGCATCATGGCCAGCTTCGACGATGTGCAGAAGGCCGGCGACGCGGTGGCCGCGGTGATCGCGGCCGGCATCATCCCGGCCGGGCTGGAGATGATGGACAAGCCCATGACCGCCGCCGTCGAGGACTTCGTGCATGCCGGCTACGACCTCACGGCCGCGGCCATCCTGCTGTGCGAATCCGACGGCACGCCCGAGGAGGTCGATGAGGAGATCGGCCGCATGAGCGAAGTGCTGCGCGGCTGCGGCGCCACGGCCATCGCCGTGAGCCAGAGCGAGGAGGAGCGGCTGCGCTTCTGGAGCGGCCGCAAGAACGCCTTCCCCGCCTCGGGCCGCATCAGCCCGGACTACATGTGCCTGGACTCGACCATCCCGCGCAAGCGCCTGGCCGACATCCTGCTCGCCATCGCGGAGATGGAGAAGAAGTACGGCCTGCGCTGCTGCAACGTCTTCCACGCGGGGGACGGCAACCTTCATCCGCTGGTGCTGTTCGACGCTAACGACCCCGACGAGCTGCACCGCTGCGAGCTGTTCGGCGCCGACATCCTGGAGACCAGTGTCGCCATGGGCGGCACCGTCTCGGGCGAGCATGGGGTGGGCGTGGAAAAGCTCAGCAGCATGTGCGTGCAGTTCACCGCCGAGGAGAACGCGCAGATGTTCGCGGTGAAGGCCGCCTTCGATCCGGCCGGCCTGCTCAACCCCGGCAAGGTGATCCCGACGCTGGCGCGCTGCGCCGAATATGGCAAGCAGGTGGTGCGGGGCGGACGCCTGCCGCATCCCGAGCTGCCGCGCTTCTGATGCAGGGCTTGCGTGGCCTGGCCTGGCTGCTGGTCTTCCAGTCGCTGGGCGAGTTGATCTCCCGCGGCCTGCACCTGCCGCTGCCCGGCCCGGTGCTGGGCCTGCTGATGCTGCTACCGGCGCTGCGCGTGGCGGCCATCCGCGAGGCCGCGGCGGTGTGCGCGCAGTTCCTGCTGTCGCATCTGTCGCTGCTGTTCGTGCCCGTGGGCGTGGGCGTGATGACGCACCTGGGGCTGTTCGCGGACTACGGGCTGCGCATCCTGCTGGTCGTCGCTCTTTCCACCTGGATCGGCTTGGCGGTCACTGCCCTGGTGCTGCATGCCGGCCACCCGAAGTCAGAACAGGAGAAGCGCTGATGCCCCACTTCGTCGAACTCTGGGTCTACCTCTCGGCCACGCCGCTGTTCGGCCTGACGGCCACGCTGGTGGTCTACCTGCTGGCGCAGGCCTTCTACGGCCGCATGCAGGGCGCGCCCTGGGCCAATCCGGTGCTGTGGTCGGTGGTGGTGCTGGCACTGCTGCTGACGGCGACCGGGGTGAAGTACCCGACCTATTTTTCCGGCGCGCAGTTCATCCACTTCCTGCTCGGCCCTGCCGTGGTGGCGTTGGCCTGGCCCTTGTGGGAACGCCGGGCCGAACTGCGCGCGCGTGGTCCTCGCCTGCTGCTGGCCGCGCTGCTGGGCGGCGGCGCCGCGGGCGCATCGGCCGTGCTGCTGGCGTGGCTCTTCGGCCTGCCCAAGGATGTGGTGCTGTCGATGGCGCCCAAGTCGGTGACGGCGCCGGTGGCCATGGGCATCGCCGAGAAGATCGGCGGCGTGCCGGCGCTTTCCGCGGTCTTTGCCGTCCTGACAGGCATGGTGGGCGCGCTGACCGGCAAGTACCTGTTCGATCTGCTGCGCGTGCCTGCGGCCGGCTCGGGCTGGACCGCCCGCGGCTTTGCGCTTGGCACCGCCGCGCATGGCATCGGCGCCGCGCGGGCCTTGCAGGTGAACGCCGATGCGGGCGCCTATGCCGGGCTGGCGCTGGGCCTGCAGGTGGTGCTGGCTGCCCTGCTCATGCCGCTGATCTTCCGAATGCTCGGCTGACGCCCGACCCAGAGATCGGAACGCCGCGGAGCAGGCGACGCAAGTGCACCCGAGGAACTGGCTTCGCCAGGCCTCCGGGTGCGCCACCTCCAAGCCGAAGGCGCCAGGGAGAGGGAGCCGCGAAGCGGCATGGGGCTGTCGTCAATACCGGTTCGGGTTGTTCGGCCGACGGTCATGCCGGTTCGGCACGCCGTCGCCATCGCGGTCCCAGCGGCCGCGGTTGTATTCCCAGCGGCCGCCGCGCTCACGCCACTCCGGCGCGCGGTAGGCATAGCCCGGACGCGCCTTGACCCAGTGGCCCGGTGCCCAGACGTACTGGCCGCGACGGGCTTCCCAGTGACCAGGCGCCCACACGAAGCCACGGCGCGGCGGGGGCATGCGCTCGGCACGGGGCGGCGGCGGGGGCTGGCCGATCTGCACATTGATGACCGGCTGGGCCTGGGCGGAAGCCGGGACGGCGATGGCGCCCAGCGAAAGAAGGGTGGCGGTGCCCAGGGAGAGGGCGACGGCGGTGATGCTCTTTTTCATGGGTTGCTTCCTCATGAAGTGTTGGAGCCTCGATGGTGCGCCGCGGGTGTCAACCGCACGTCAGCGCAAGGCAAATGCTTGTGTGAAGCTGTATCCCGCACCTGAGGCGGCGGGAAGGCCGCGCACCCCGCCTTATTCCCTCAACAGCGACACGTCGGCCACCTGCGCCATGGCGGCTGTCCCCGCGGCGTTGGGATGCAAGTGGTCGCCGCTGTCGTAGCGCGCGGCCAGCCGGCGTACATCGCCCGGGTCGCGCAGTGCGGCGTCGAAGTCGACGACGGCCACGTCCTGCCTGCCGCGGATCCAGCGGTTGACCGCCTCGCGCTTCGCCTCGTTCGCCTCACTCCAGTAGCCGGAGCCCTCGAAAGGCAGCAGCGTGCCCAGCAGCAGCTTCAGGCCGCGCCCGCGGGCACGGTCGACCAGTTGCTGGAGGCCGTCGATGAGCGCCTGGGCGGTGGGCGGGTCGAAGCCCGGCAGCAGCTTGCCCTGGAAGGTGCCGAAGCCGATGTCATTGATGCCGATGAGCACCAGGACATGCGTCGCGCCGCTCTGCTGCAGGACGTCGGCATCGAATCGCGACATGCCGCTGGGTCCGGTGAAATCCGCCAACAGGCGGTTGCCGCCGATGCCGGCGTTGATCACGGCCACAGGCGTACGCCCGGCGACACCCTGCAGCCGCACACCCAGGCGCTGCGGATAGCGGGCCGCGTCGGCACCACTTTCCGCGCCGGAACCCTCGGTGATCGAGTCGCCGAAGGCCACCACGACATTCGCCGGCATGGGCGGCTTGACGTCGAGCCCGGTGACGAACAGGTTCCATGGCTTGCGCTGGACGTCCTTCAGTTGCGCGGCGCCCGTCTGGTTGCCGGGTGCCAGCCAGGCCCCCTCCGGCGGCAGGCGATGCACCACGGTGGCGGGCACGGACTCGGCCAGCGCAAAGCTCACCACCAGGGGCTGCCCGGCGCGCACCGCCAGGGTCGCGCCATCCGTCCAGCGCTCCTGCCCGGCCGGCACCTCGAAGGCCGCGCGGCCGCCCACGGCAAGGGGCTGCACCGTGCCGGGCGACAGGTTGCCGCCCCCGGTGCCCAGGGCCACGGTGGCGGCGGCAATGCGCAGTGGCCGCTGGCCGAAGCGATTGGAGAAGCGCACCCGCACTTGGCTGCCATCGAGAGCCACTGTGAGTTGCTGGCGCACGGTGCCGTGCACCATCCACTTGGGTGCCGCGGGCACGCCGGGCAGCTGCGGCAGGGCGTCGAAGTTCTGGGGCGCGGCGACCCAGGCCGCGGTCCACGCGGGCGCCGCATGGACGCCAAGCGCAGCCAGGCCAAAGACGAGCGCGGCGCCGAGGCGGCGCCAGGGAAGAAAGGACATCGTGCAAGGTGCAGTCAACAGCCCAGCACGATAGGCGCCGGCGCCCTGCCGCGCCTGCGGGGGCTCACCACGTGTCGACGTAGGGCTTGGGCGACTCCTTTACCCGGCCGGCCGAGGCCAGCCCGCGCACCAGCCAGGCGCGGGTGTCGGCCGGATCGATCACGGCGTCGATCTCCAGCGTCTGCGCCATGTTGACGGCCTGGCCATCGGCGTACTGCCGTTCGACCAGCTGCTTGAACAGCGCATCGCGCTCGGCGCCTTCGGGCACCGCCTCCAGCTCCTTGCGGAATCCCAGCCGCACCGCGCCCTCCAGGCCCATGGCACCGAACTCGCCCGTGGGCCAGGCGACGGTGAACACCGGCGCATCGAAGCCACCTGCCGCCATGGCCTGCGCACCCAGGCCGTAGCCCTTGCGCAGCACCACGGTGAAGTAGGGCACGCGCAGGTGCGAGGCCACCATGAACATGCGGGACACATGCCGTACCTGGGCCTGGGCCTCGACGTCCGGCCCCACCATGAAGCCCGGCGTGTCGCACAGCGCCACCAGCGGCAGGCCATGGGCATTGCACAGCTGCATGAAGCGCGCGGCCTTGTCGGCGGCTTCGACGTCGATGGCGCCACCCAGGTGGCGCGGGTTGTTGGCCAGCACACCCACCGGCCGGCCCTCGATGCGGGCCAGCGCCGTCACCATGCCGGCGCCGAAGCCGGCGCGCAGCTCCAGCAGCGAGCCGGTGTCCACCAGGCCGCGCATGACGGCGCGCACGTCGTACACGCGCAGCCGGTTCTCGGGCACGGCCTGGCGCAGCAGGCGCGCGTCGTCAGCCTCCCAGGTCGCCGTGCGGCCCTGGAAGTACGACAGGTACTGCCGCGCCGCGGCCGTGGCTTCGGCCTCGTCCTCCACCAGAATGTCGATGACGCCGTTGCGGGACTGCACCGCGCTGGGTCCGATCTGCTCGGGCGCGAAGCGACCCAGGCCGCCACCCTCGATCATGGCGGGGCCGCTCATGCCGATGTTGCTGTTTCGGGTGGCGATGATCACGTCGCTGCAGCCCAGCAGCGCCGCATTGCCCGCGAAGCAGCGGCCATGGGCGATGCCCACCACCGGCACCACGCCCGAGAGCGCGGCGTACTGGCTGAAGGTGTGGTTGTTGAGGCCGGCGACGATGGGCATGTCCACATCGCCCGGCCGGCCGCCGCCGCCTTCGGCGAACAGCACCACCGGCAGCTTGAGCTGATGCGCCAGCGCCAGCATGCGGTCCTTCTTGTGGTGGTTGCGCATGCCCTGCGTGCCGGCCAGCACGGTGTAGTCATAGGCCATGACCACGCAGCGCGAGGCCTCGGCGCCGAAGAGTTCGGCATTGACGCTGCCGATGCCCGTCACCATGCCGTCGGCCGGCGTGTTGGCGATCAGGTCCTCCAGGCTGCGGCGGCGGGTCTGCGCGGCAATGGCGAGCTGGCCGTACTCGATGAAGTTGCCCGGGTCCGCGTCCAGCGCGCAGAGGTCGGCGATGTTCTCGCGCGCGGTGCGCCCGCCCTGCGCATGGCGCTTGGCGACGGCCTGCGGGCGGCTGGCATCCAGCGTGGGCGCGTGGCGGTCGATCACGCGCTGCAGGTCGGGGCGAACGTGGCCAGGGTCGACGGCAGCGCCCTGCTGCTCGCCGGCGTGCTCGGCATCGACCGGCTCCAGCTGCACCAGCGTCTGGCCTTCCGCGAGATAGTCGCCCGCGGCGGCCAGTAGCGCGACCACGCGGCCGGGCTCGGCGGCCTGCAGCAGGTGCTCCATCTTCATGGCCTCCAGCACGCCCAGCTGTGCACCGGCCGGCACCACGTCGCCGACGGCCACGTCGAACTGCACCAGGCGGGCGGGCATGGGGGCGCGGATGTGGAGGAAACCCTCGTCGGCCTGGTCATCCGTTGCCGGGACGGGCGCTGTGGCCACCGACGGCGTGAGCGAAGCCGGCGCCACCATCGCCTCTGCCGCCTCGATCAGCTCGCCCAGGTGCGACTCGACGAAGCGCGTGTGCACGTCCTGCTTCGCGAACTCCGGCCGTTCGCCGATGGCGCGCAACAGGGGCAGGTTGGTGGCCATGCCCTCGATGCGGCATTCGGCCAGCGCGCGCAGGCTGCGGCGCCGCACGTCGGCAAAGTCGTTGCTGCGGCTGGCGACGATCAGCTTGGCCAGCAGCGTGTCGTAGTGCGGCGAGGGCGCCAGGCCGGCATAGCCGTGGGTGTCCACCCGCACGCCAGGGCCCGAGGGCATATCGAAGCGCGCCAGCCGTCCGCCGGATGGGCGGGCGTTGCCCTGCGCGTCCAGCGTCTCGGCATTGATGCGCCACTGGATGGCGTAACCCTGCTGCGCGGCGGTGCGCCCGGTGTGGATGC
>NZ_CAJYES010000148.1 GCF_913773995.1 uncultured Pseudacidovorax sp. | reverse complement strand
GTCACCGCCTCTGGGGCCTGCTGCCCGGCCGGACCGTGATGCAGCCGCGGCTGGCGGGCCTGGGCTCGCAATGGCTGGCCTTCGACGGCGGCCTGCTGCGCGGCCACACCTTTCATTACTCGCGCTGCGAGACGGCACTGGCGCCCCTGGTGCGCAGCGCGCGGCCGGGCACCGAGCCCAAGGCAGACGCCGGCGAGGCGCTGTATGCGCAGGGCCCGGTGCGGGCCAGCTACTTCCACGCCTGGTTCCCCTCCGACCCCGTGGCTGCGGCCCGCCTCTTCGACGGCCGGCCCCTGCTGCGAACATCGGCCTCCTGATGAACGACCACGCCCACGAATTCATCCTCGGCGGCCAGAAGAGCGGCAAGTCGCGCCGCGCCGAGTCCCGGGCGGCCGGATGGCTCGCTGGCGCGCCCGGCCGCCGCGCCGTGCTCATCGCCACGGCCCAGGCCTGGGACGCCGAGATGACCCAGCGCATCGCCCGCCATCGCCAGGAACGGGCTGAGCGCGTGCCGGGCCTGGAGACGGTGGAAGAGCCGCTGCGCCTGCCCGAGCTGGTCGGCGCGCTGAGCCGCCCGGACACGCTGCTGGTGGTCGACTGCCTGACGCTGTGGCTGACCAATCTGCTGATGCCTCCCGAGCTGGACCCGCAGCGCGCCGCGCTGCCCGACTGGCGCACCGAGGCCCTGCTGCTGGTCGAGGCGCTGTCGCGCGCCCCGGGTCCCGTGGTGCTGGTGGGCAACGAGATCGGGCTGGGCGTGATCCCGCTGGGCGAAGAGACCCGCGCCTTCGTCGACGCGCTGGGCCAGCTCAACCAGCATGTGGCGGCCGCCTGCGACCGCGTGACGCTGATGGTGGCGGGTCTGCCGCTCGTCGTGAAGGGCGGGCGATGAACGCCTGCGCCGCGCCTGCCGGTGCGTCCGTCGCCTGCCGAACCGAGGAGACATCCGTGAAGCTTCCCCAAAGCCTGCCCTCCCGCTTGGCGCGTCTGCATGCCAGGGCAGGGCGCCTGGTGGCGATGCTGCGCGCCGGCCGCGGTCCATGGCTGGCCGCGCTGCTGCTCGCCGCTGCGCTGCCGGCCCTGCATGCCGCCCCCGTCGAGGTGATCGACGAGCGCGGTGCCACCGTGCGGCTGCCCCAGCCGCCGCAGCGCATCGTGACGCTGCTGCCTTCGCTCACCGAAACCGTGTGCGTGCTCGGAGCCTGCGACCGGCTGGTGGGGGTCGACCGCTATTCCAACTGGCCGGCGCCGGTGCGCAAGCTGCCCCAGGTCGGCGGCGGCATCGACCCCAACGTCGAGGCCGTCGTGGCCCTCAAGCCCGATCTGGTGCTGCTGGCCAAGTCCTCCCGCGTGGTGGACCGGCTGGAGGCCCTGGGCCTGAAGGTCGCGGTGCTGGAGCCCAAGACCCAGGCCGACGTCGAGCGCGTGATGGCCAAGGTCGGCACGCTGCTGGCCCAACCGGGCGCGCCCGCGCTGTGGCAGCGCCTGCAGGGCGAGCTGGACGCCGCCGCGCAGACCGTGCCGGCCGCGCGCCGCGGCCAGCGCGTGTACTTCGAAGTCAACAACGGCCCCTACGCGGCGGGCGAGAGCTCCTTCATGGGCGAGACGCTGGCCCGCCTGGGCGCCCGCAACATCGTGCCGGCGGCGATGGGGCCCTTTCCCAAGCTCAACCCGGAGTTCGTCGTTCGCGCCGACCCCGACCTGATCATGGTCAGCGTGCGCAGCGGCGCCGGCATGGAGCAGCGGCCGGGCTGGGCGGGCATCCGCGCCGTGCGCGACGGCCGCATCTGCCGCTTCAGCGCCACGCAGGCCGACGTGCTGGTGCGCCCCGGCCCGCGCATGGGCGAGGCCGCGCGCCTGATGGCCGACTGCCTGTCCGGCCGGCCCCTGGCCGAGTGATGGCCCTCCACCTTCAGCAGGGCCGCCGCGCCCGGGTGCTCACGCTGGCCTTGCTGCTGGCGGCGGTGCTGCTGGGCGCGCTCGGCGCGGCCGTGGGCAGCACCGGCGTCGAACGCCTGTGGCAGCTGGCCGACGACCCCATCGCCTGGCAGATCGTGCGCGACATCCGGCTGCCACGCACCACTGGTGCCTGGCTGGCCGGCGCATTGCTGGGGCTGGCGGGTGCCGTGGCGCAGGGCCTGTTCCGCAACCCGCTGGCCGACCCCTGGCTGCTGGGCAGCGCCTCGGGCGCCGGCCTGGGCGTGGCCCTGGCGCTGGGCGCCATCGGGGGCTCGCCCGCCGCGGCCGCCTGGGGCGTGCGGCTGGGTCTCACCGGTGCGGCCTTCGCGGGCGCCGTGGCGGCCGTGCTGCTCACCCTGACCCTGGCCCGCGGCGCCCAGCACACCCTGCGCCTGTTGCTGGCCGGCGTGATCGTGGGCATGGTGCTGGGCGCCATCAAGGACCTGTTCACCCTGTCCTCGGCCGACATCCTGCAGGCGCTTGTCGTCTTCATGCTGGGCAACACCGCGCTGGTGGGCTGGAATGCCTGCGCCATCATGGCCGTTGCGATGGTGGGATGCCTGATCGCGGCGCGGCTGCTGGCGCCGGTGCTCGACGGCCTGGCGTTGGGCGAAGCCACCGCCGCCAGCCTGGGCCTGCCGCTGCCGGCCATGCGCGCCGCGCTGGTGGCGGTGCTGTCGCTGGCCACCGGCGCCGCGGTGGCGCAGACCGGGCTGATCGCCTTCGTCGGCCTGGCGGCGCCGCACCTGGTGCGCTCGATCGTCAAGACCACCCATGCGGGGCTGCTAATGCTGTCGGCCTTCATGGGTGGCGCGCTACTGATGGCGGCCGATCTGCTGGCGCGGTGGCTGATCGCGCCGCAGGAGCTGCCGGTGGGCGTGCTCACTGCCGTGCTGGGCGGGGGGTACCTGCTGTTCCTGATGCACAAGCGCTCGCGCGGAGGTGGACGGTGAACGCCGGGCTCGCCGTCACCATGCACGCCCGCGCGCAAGGCGCATCGACCCGAGCCGCGGCCGGCCTGGCAGACCGTGCCGCAGCGGACGACACACCCGTGCTGGAGGCGCGGAGCCTGGATGTCCGGCTCGGCGATGCGCCGGTCGTTCACGGTGTGACGCTGCGCCTGCAGGCGGGCCGCTGGACCAGCATCGTCGGCCCCAACGGTGCCGGCAAATCCACACTGCTCAAGGCCCTGGCCGGCCTGCTGGCGCCCGCGAACGGCGAGGTTTTGCTCGATGGCCGGCCGCTCTCGGAATGGCCGCACCGCACCCGTGCCCGACGGCTGGCGTGGCTGGCGCAGGGCGGCGCGGCCGACCCGGCCGCCGACGACATCACGGCCTACGACGTCGCCATGCTCGGCCGCCTGCCGCACCAGCGCTGGCTGGCCGCGCCGTCCGATGCCGACCATGCGGCCGTCGAGCGCGCGCTGCGCCAGACCCAGGCCTGGGTCTGGCGTGCCCGTGCGCTGTCGCAGCTTTCCGGCGGCGAGCGGCAGCGTGTGCTGCTCGCCCGCGCGCTGGCCGTGGAAGCGGGCGTGCTGATGATGGACGAGCCCCTGGCCAACCTCGACCCGCCGCACCAGGCCGACTGCCTGGCGCTGTCTCGCAGCCTGGCCGCCGCCGGCCACACCGTGGTCACCGTGCTGCACGAGTTGCACGCTGCGCTGCTGGCCGACGACCTGATGGTCATGGCAGGCGGGCGCCTTCTGCACCACGGCCCCTGCGCCGACCCCGCCACCCATGCCG
>NZ_CAJYES010000147.1 GCF_913773995.1 uncultured Pseudacidovorax sp. | reverse complement strand
CACCCCGAGATGGTCGAGGCGCTGGGCCACAACGTGCCGCGCGTCTTCATGCTGGTGTTCGGCGGTGGCGCCGCGCTGGCGGGCCTGGCCGGTGTGATCGGCGGCAACACCTACGTCACCGAGCCGGCCATGGCCGCGTCGGTGGGCTCGATCATCTTCGTGGTGGTGGTGGTGGGCGGCATGGGGTCGCTGGCCGGCGCCTTCCTGGCGTCGCTGCTGATCGGCATCGTTCAGACCTTTGCCGTGGCGCTGGACCAGTCGATGGCCTCCGGCCTGCGTGCCCTGGGCATGGCGGTGACCGACCAGACCTTCGGCTATCCGCTGCTCAAGCTCACCATTTCGCAGGTGGCGCCCATCCTGCCGTACCTCTTCCTGGTGCTGATCCTGATCTTCCGGCCCAAGGGCCTGCTGGGAACCCGCGAGGACTGATCGATGAGTGCCCTTCCCATGACATCACCGACCACCTACTACCGCTTCAAGCCGCTGAACCTGGGCCGAATCCTCGTCTGGGGCCTGTTCGCGCTCGCACTGATCGTGGCGCCGCTGGTGTTCACCAGCAGCCTGGCGCTGACGATGCTCTCGCAGATCGGCTACCTGATCATCATCTGCCTGTCGTACAACATCCTGCTGGGGCAGGGCGGCATGCTGAGCTTCGGCCATGCCGTCTACACCGGCCTGGGCTCCTTCATCGCGGTGCATGCGATGAACATGGCTTCCAAAGGCCAGATCCCGATGCCGCTGGTGCTGATTCCGGTGGTCGCCGGTGTGGCGGGGGCCTTCTTCGCGGCCCTCTTCGGCTTCGTCACCACCAAGAAGTCGGGCACCACCTTCGCCATGATCACGCTGGGCATCGGCGAGCTGGTCGCGGCCATGTCGCTGATGTTCCCGGGCTTCTTCGGCGGCGAGGGCGGCATCACCACCGACCGCGTTTACGGCAAATTCCTGATGTGGAACTTCGGCCCGCAGATCCAGGTGTACTACCTGATCGCCGGCTACTGCTTCATCTGCACGGCACTGATGTTCGCCTTCACCGGCACGCCGCTGGGCCGCATGCTCAACGCCGTGCGCGACAACCCGGAGCGCGTGGAATTCGTGGGCTACAACACGCAGCGCGTGCGCTACCTCTCGTTCATCATCGCGGGCTTCTTCGCCGGCATCGGCGGCGGGTTGGCTGCGATCAACTTCGAGATCGTCAACGCGTCGGACAGCCTGTCCACCATCCGCTCCGGCGGCTACCTGCTGTTCACCTTCCTGGGCGGCGCGACCTTCTTCTTCGGGCCGATCATCGGCGCCGTGCTGCTGGTCTTCGCGTCGATCCTGCTGTCGGAGCTGAGCAAGGCCTGGCTGCTCTACCTGGGCCTGGTGTTCCTGTTCATGGTGATGTTCGCGCCCGGGGGCGTGGCCAGCCTGATCATGATGAACGTGCGGGTGGCGCGCTTCGGCAAGCTGGGCCGCTTCACGTGGCTGTATGTGGGCCTGGCGGCCACGGGTGCGCTGATGGCTGCGGGCTTCGCCGGCATCGTCGAGATGCTCTATCACATGCAGCTCAACGCCGCGCTCGGGCCGACGGTGAGCTTCTTCGGCATCGGGCTGGACACCTCCTCGGCCACGCACTGGACGCTGGTCGCCGCCGTTGCGCTGGTCGGTCTGGCGCTGTTCGACCAGGTCCGCCGCCGCTTCGCCCGCCGCTGGGGGCAGGCGCAGGAAGAGATCGAGGCGCAGATCAAGCGCCAGGAGATGGCCGCATGAACGGCATGAACCTGACGGCCCGGCATTCATTGGCACGCCTGGAGCGCGGAGCATGAGCAACAGCGAATACGCGATCGAACTGAAGGACCTGCGCAAGAGCTTCGGCCGCACCGAGATCATCCGCGGCGCCAACCTGGCCGTGCGCGCCGGCGAGCGCATTGCGGTCATCGGCCCCAACGGCGCGGGCAAGTCCACGCTGTTCAACCTGATCAGCGGCCGGCTGCATCCCACCAGCGGCGTGGTGCTGCTGCATGGCGAGCGCATCGACGGCCTGCCGCCGTACGAGATCAACCGCAAGGGGCTGTCGCGCAGCTTCCAGATCACCAACATCTTCCCCAAGCTGTCGGTGTTCGAGAACCTGCGCTGCGGCGTGTTGTGGAGCCTGGGCTACCGCTACACCTTCCTGCGCTTCCTGTCGCGACTGGACGATGCCAACGAGCGCACCGAGGTGCTGCTGCGTCAGGTGGGGCTGGAGCGCAAGCGCGACGTGCTGGCCGTCAACCTCACCTATGCCGAGCAGCGCGCGCTGGAGATCGGCGTGACCATCGCCGGCGGCGCCAGCGTGATCCTGCTGGACGAGCCCACCGCCGGCATGAGCAAGACCGAGACCACGCACTTCATCAACCTGATCAAGGAAGTGACCGTCGGCAAGACGCTACTCACGGTGGAGCACGACATGGGCGTGGTCTTCGGGCTGGCCGACAAGATCGCGGTGGTGGTGTACGGCGAGGTCATCGCCTTCGACACGCCCGAGGCCGTGCGCGCCAATGCACGGGTGCAAGAGGCCTACCTCGGCTCGCCCGTGGCCGAGGCTCAAGGAGGACACTGACATGACGCTGAAGGTCGAAGACCTGCATGCCTACTACGGCAAGAGCCATGTGCTGCATGGCGTCTCCTTCGCCATCCAGCCCGGCGAGATCGTCGCGCTGCTGGGGCGTAACGGCTCGGGCCGCTCCACCACGGCCAAGGCCATCATGGGCCTGGTGCACGGGGAGGGCGCAGTGCATTGGAAGGGGCAGAACATCCTGCGCCGCAAGGCCTACGAGATTGCGCACCTGGGTATCGGCTACGTGCCGGAGAACCGCGACATCTTCCCCAAGCTCACCGTGCACCAGAACCTGATGCTCGGCCAGAAGGGTTCTGGCAAAGGCAGCCGCTGGGGCTTCGAGGACATGTACCAGATGTTCCCGCGCCTCAAGGAACGCCAGCACACCGAGGCCGGCGTGCTGTCGGGCGGCGAGCAGCAGATGCTGACGCTGTGCCGCACGCTGATGGGCGACCCTGAACTCATCATCATCGACGAGCCCACCGAGGGCCTTGCGCCCAAGATCGTCGAGCTGGTGGGCCAGTATCTGCGCACCCTCAAGGACAAGGGCGTGTCGGTGCTGCTGATCGAGCAGAAGCTGACTATCGCCATGCACATCTCGGACCGGGCGCTGGTCATGGGCCATGGCAGCATCGTGTATGACGGCACGCCCGACGGCCTGCGGGCGGACGCCAACATCCGCAAGGAATGGCTGGAGGTCTGAGTCCTCCAGTACGGGCCTTGGCCCTGCCGAAAGTGGGGGCGCGAGCCCCTTCTTTTTTGCCTTCGCGCGGCCGCCGGTGCAAGCTCGCGCCTCTTTGTCCCGGGAGCGACTGGCGCCGGTTGTCGCGACATCCGATCTGCCTAGAATGCCCGAAAAGAACACTCGTGCTTTTTTAGGAGACAGCAGCGCACGCCGGGCTCGCCGGCGACCTGCGCATGGCTCCGAACGCTCCCTCATCGCAACCCAAGGAACGCAGCATGACGGCTGAATACAAAGTCCACGGCGACGTGGCCGTGATCACCATGAGCAACCCGCCGGTCAACGGCCTGGGCTATGCCACGCGGGTCGGCATCACCGACGGTCTGGCCAAGGCCCTGGCCGACTCGGCCGTCAAGGCCGTGGTGATCACCGGCGCGGGCAAGGCCTTCTCCGGCGGCGCGGACATCAAGGAATTCGGCTCGCCCAAGGCGCTGGCCGAGCCCAACCTGCTGTCGGTGATCCTCGCGCTCGAAGCCTCGACCAAGCCGCTGGTGGCCGCCATCCATTCGGTCTGCATGGGCGGCGGACTGGAACTGGCCCTGGGCTGCCACTACCGCGTGGCCGCGCCCGGCACCAACGTGGCGCTGCCCGAGGTCAAGCTGGGCCTGATTCCTGGCGCGGGCGGCACGCAGCGCCTGCCGCGCGTGCTGGGCGTGGAAGCTGCCCTCAACATGATCGTGAGCGGCGAGCCGGTCAAGAGCGAGCGCCTTGCCAGCCTGCCGGGCCAGAAGCTGTTCGACAAGATGGCCGGCTCGGCCGAGTCGGTGCTAGAAGAAGCCATCGCCTTCGCCCGTGACGTGGCGGCCAAGGGCGGCGACCTGCCGCTGGTGCGCAACCTGCCCTGCCGTCATCCGCAGGGCGATGCCTACTTCCAGTTCGCCAAGAACATGGTGGGCGGCATGTCGAAGAACTATCCCGCGCCGCTCAAGTGCGTGGAGGCGGTGCAGGCTGCCACCAAGATGAAGTTCGATGAAGGCATGGCCTTCGAGCGCCAGAACTTCATCGCCCTGATGTTCACGCCCGAATCGGCGGCGCTGCGCCACCTTTTCATGGCCGAGCGCGCCGCCGGCAAGATCGCCGACGTGCCCGACGACACGCCGCAGCGCCCCGTCAAGACGGTGGGCGTGATCGGCGCCGGCACCATGGGCGGCGGCATCAGCATGAACTTCCTGAACGCCGGCATCCCGGTGACCATCCTCGAGATGAAGCAGGAAGCGCTCGACCGCGGCGTGGCCACCATCCGCAAGAACTACGAAGCCCAGGTCAAGAAGGGCAAGCTCAAGGCCGAGAAGTACGAGGAGCGCATGGCGCTGCTCAAGACCACCCTGAGCTACGACGACCTGAAGGACTGCGACCTGATCATCGAGGCCGTGTTCGAGGAACTGGGCGTCAAGGAGAAGGTGTTCACCCAGCTCGATGCCGTCGCCAAGCAAGGCGCCATCCTGGCCTCCAACACCTCCACGCTCGACGTCGACAAGATCGCGGCCTTCACCCAGCGGCCGCAGGACGTGATCGGCATGCACTTCTTCAGCCCGGCCAACGTGATGAAGCTGCTGGAAGTGGTGCGCGGCGCCAAGACCAGCAAGGACGTGCTGGCCACGGTGATGAGCCTGGCCAAGAAGATCAAGAAGACGGCCGTGGTCTCGGGCGTGTGCGACGGCTTCATCGGCAACCGCATGATCGAGCAGTACAGCCGCCAGGCGGGCTTCCTGCTGGACGAAGGCGCCACGCCGGCGCAGGTGGACAAGGCCATCGAGAGGTTCGGCTTCGCGATGGGTCCCTTCCGCATGGGTGACCTGGCGGGCAACGACATCGGCTGGGCGATCCGCAAGCGCCGCTCGGTCGAGCAGCCGGACATGAAGTACAGCCGCACGGCCGACAAGCTGTGCGAGCTGGGTCGCTTCGGCCAGAAGACGGGCGCCGGCTGGTACGACTACCAGGCGGGCAAGCGCGACGCCATCCCGTCGAAGCTGGTGGAGGACATGATTGCCGAGCACCGCAAGGAACTGGGCATCACGCCGCGCAAGATCAGCGACGAGGAGATCGTGCAGCGCCTGGTGTATTCGCTGGTGAACGAGGGCGCACACATCCTCGAAGACGGCATCGCGAGCAAGGCCAGCGACATCGACA
>NZ_CAJYES010000146.1 GCF_913773995.1 uncultured Pseudacidovorax sp. | reverse complement strand
CGTCGATTTCGTCGTACTTCTTGGCTTCGCCGCCGAACTTGGCCGACAGCACCGTGGCGATGGCCGCCGTCAGCGTCGTCTTGCCATGGTCCACGTGACCGATGGTGCCCACGTTCACGTGCGGCTTCGTACGTTCGAACTTACCTTTTGCCATTTCTCAACTCCAAAAAGAGCAATACCCGTGTGGTGGTTTTACGTCTGCACCGCATTGCTGATTCCCTCGCCACGGGCAACGAGGGGCATGCGGTCGCAGACAAGATTTGTGCCTCGGCCGCTTCGCGTCTTCGACCAGTCGAAGGGCCGCGGAGCAGGCCATCCCGGCAGCACTCGCGGAACTGGCTTTGCCAGGCCGCAGAGTGCGCCCCCGGAAGGGGGTTGCCGACGCGGACGAAGTCCGCAGAGGCTGGGGGCGAGCTTTACTTCGCCCGGGCGGCCACGATGGCTTCGGACACGTTGCGCGGAGCTTCGGCGTAGTGCTTGAACTCCATCGTGTACGTGGCGCGGCCTTGCGACATCGAGCGCAGGGTGGTCGAGTAGCCGAACATTTCGGACAGGGGGACTTCGGCCTTGATGACCTTGCCGCCGCCAACCATGTCGTCCATGCCCTGCACCATGCCGCGACGGGACGACAGGTCGCCCATCACGTTGCCGGCGTAGTCCTCGGGCGTTTCGACTTCCACGGCCATCATCGGTTCGAGGATGACGGGGCTCGCCTTGCGGGCGGCTTCCTTGAAGCCGAAGATGGCGGCCATCTTGAACGCCTGCTCGGACGAGTCCACGTCGTGGTACGAACCGAAGGTCAGCGCGACCTTGACGTCCACCACCGGGAAGCCAGCGAGCACACCGGTGTTCAGCGCTTCGATCACGCCCTTTTCAACGGCGGGGATGTACTCGCGCGGCACCACGCCACCCTTGATCTCGTCCATGAACTCGAAGCCCTTGCCGGCTTCGTTGGGCTCCAGGCGGAACACCACGTGACCGTACTGGCCCTTGCCGCCCGACTGGCGAACGAACTTGCCTTCGACATCCGACACCGACTTGCGCACGGTTTCGCGGTAGGCCACCTGGGGCTTGCCCACGTTGGCTTCCACGCCGAACTCGCGCTTCATGCGGTCCACGATGATTTCGAGGTGCAGCTCGCCCATGCCGGAGATGATGGTCTGGCCGGACTCTTCGTCGGTGCGCACGCGGAACGACGGATCTTCCGAAGCCAGGCGTTGCAGCGCCAGGCCCATCTTCTCCTGGTCGGCCTTGGTCTTGGGTTCCACGGCCTGCGAGATCACCGGCTCGGGGAAGACCATGCGCTCCAGCGTCACGATGGAATCGGGATCGCACAGGGTCTCACCCGTGGTCACGTCCTTCAGGCCCACGCAGGCGGCGATGTCGCCGGCGCGGATTTCTTCCACTTCCAGGCGCTCGTTGGCGTGCATCTGCACGATACGGCCGATGCGCTCCTTCTTGCCCTTGACGGGGTTGTAGACGGTGTCGCCCTTGGAGAGCACACCCGAGTACACACGCACGAAGGTCAGCTGGCCGACGAAGGGGTCGGTCATCAGCTTGAACGCCAGGGCGGAGAACTTCTCGCCGTCGTCAGCCTTGCGGCTGGTTTCCTGCTCGTCCTCGTCCGTGCCGGCGACCGGGGGAATGTCCACGGGCGACGGCAGGTAGTCGATCACGGCGTCCAGCATGCGCTGCACACCCTTGTTCTTGAACGCGGTACCGCACAGCATCGGCTGGATTTCCGTGGCGATGGTGCGCTGGCGCAGGGCGAGCTTGATCTCGTCCTCGGAGAGGTCGCCCTCTTCCAGGTACTTGTTCATCAGCTCTTCGTTGGCCTCGGCCGCAGCCTCGACCATCTTCTCGCGCCATTCCTTGGCGGAGGCGACGAGGTCGGCCGGGATGTCCTGGTACTCGAACTTCATGCCCTGCGAGGCTTCATCCCAGAGGATGGCCTTCATCTTGAGCAGGTCGACCACGCCCTTGAAGTTGTCCTCGGCGCCGATCGGGATCACGACGGGCACGGGGTTCGCCTTCAGGCGCAGCTTCATCTGGTCATAGACCTTGAAGAAGTTGGCGCCGGTGCGGTCCATCTTGTTGACGAACGCGAGACGGGGCACCTTGTACTTGTTGGCCTGGCGCCAGACGGTTTCCGACTGGGGCTGCACGCCACCCACGGCGCAGTACACCATGCAGGCGCCGTCGAGCACGCGCATGGAACGCTCCACCTCGATGGTGAAGTCCACGTGGCCGGGGGTGTCGATGATGTTGAAGCGGTGCTCCGGATAGGACATGTCCATGCCCTTCCAGAAGCAGGTGGTGGCCGCCGACGTGATCGTGATGCCGCGCTCCTGCTCCTGCTCCATCCAGTCCATGGTCGCCGCGCCATCGTGCACTTCGCCGATCTTGTGGTTCACGCCGGTGTAGAACAGGATGCGCTCGGTCGTGGTGGTCTTGCCGGCGTCGATGTGGGCCGAGATACCGATGTTGCGGTAGCGCTCGATGGGGGTCTTGCGTGCCATGAGAAAACTCCTTTAACGGCATAGAGCCCGCCCGCCGGTTGCGGCGGGTCGGGCTCCAGGCCTCTGAGATATGGGGACGAAAATCAGAAGCGGAAGTGGCTGAAGGCCTTGTTGGCCTCGGCCATGCGGTGCACTTCGTCGCGCTTCTTCATCGCACCGCCACGGCCTTCGGTGGCCTCGAGCAGCTCGTTGGCCAGGCGCATGGCCATCGACTTCTCGCCGCGCTTGCGAGCGGCTTCCTTCAGCCAGCGCATCGACAGGGCCAGACGGCGCACGGGACGCACTTCGACAGGCACCTGGTAGTTCGCGCCACCGACGCGGCGGGACTTCACTTCGACCATCGGCTTCACGTTGTTGATGGCCGTGGTGAAGATTTCGAGCGGATCCTTGCCGCTCTTCTTTTCGATGGTGTCAAGGGCACCGTAGATGATGCGCTCGGCAACCGCCTTCTTGCCGCCTTCCATGATCACGTTCATGAACTTCGACAGCTCGACATTGCCGAACTTGGGATCCGGCAGGATTTCACGTTTGGGGACTTCGCGACGACGTGGCATGTTTCAAACCTCTTTGCTTCAGTTGGCACCGCCTTCCGGCACTGCCGCGAGAGCCAGCAGGACTCTCACTTACTCGACCCGCACAGACATCTGCGCTTGGGGTCACTACGTCCGGACGGCCCGCCAAGGCTGCCGAACACCGAATGATCCGAAGATCAGGAAGGCGATCAGGCCTTCTTGGGGCGCTTCGCGCCGTACTTGGAGCGGGACTGCTTGCGGTCCTTGACGCCTTGCAGGTCAAGCGAGCCGCGCACGATGTGGTAGCGCACACCGGGCAGATCCTTCACACGGCCGCCGCGCACGAGCACCACCGAGTGCTCCTGCAGGTTGTGGCCTTCGCCGCCGATGTAGGAAATGACTTCGAAGCCGTTGGTCAGGCGCACCTTGGCGACCTTACGCAGTGCGGAGTTCGGCTTCTTGGGCGTCGTGGTGTAGACGCGGGTGCAGACACCGCGACGTTGCGGCGAGTTCTGCATGGCCGGGCTCTTCGACTTGGTCTTCTCGACCTCGCGACCCTGGCGCACCAGTTGGTTGATGGTTGGCATGGATAAATGGTCCCAAAAATCCCCTGAAGCCCCGTGACAGGCAGACCAACTCGTAGAGCCGGCGGGAAAACGACAAAAACGTGAACCCCTTCGGAAAATTCCGAAAAGCCCTCGATTCTAGCGCGCGGCGCGGACGCTGGCAACTTGCATGGTTGAGCGTCCTCATCCGTCATGCGCGACGCGCGGAAGCCGCGCCCATACACAGCGACCCGCCGGTGCGGCCACGGCCGCACCGGCGGGCGTGGGAGGGGCGCTTACTTGATCCAGAGCCGGATGGCGTCCCAGGCACGACCGAGAACGCCCGCCTGCTCGACAGGCTCCAGCGCCAGCAGCGGCACCTCGGTCACCGGCTGGTCCGCCAGCGACACCTTCAGCCGCCCGACCACCTGGTTCTTGGTGAAGGGGGCGACCAGCGGGTCCGGGCGGACCACCTCGGTCTTGACCTTGTTCGCCGAGCCAGACGGCACGGCCACGACGATCGGGTCCGGACGGCCGAGCTTGAGCGTGTTCTCCTTGCCCTTCCAGACGGCCGGCGTGGCGACCGGCTGGCCGCCATCGAACAACTTGACGGCGTCATAGGCCGTATAGCCCCAGTTCACCAGCTTCTGCGACTCGTTGGCGCGCGCGTTCTCGCTGCTCGTGCCCAGCACGATGGACAGCAGCCGCCGACCGCCACCCAGGTTGGGGAAGTCGCGCTTGGCCGTGACGATCATGCAGTAGCCTGCCGCCTCGGTATGGCCGGTCTTCAGGCCATCCACCGACGGGTCGCGGAACAGCAGCAGGTTGCGGTTGGTGTCGTTGGAGGCCGGCGTGCCCGGGTAGCGGTACTTCTTGATGGAGTAGTAGTGCAGGTACTCCGGAAAATCCTTCATCAGCCGGGTGGCCAGGATGCTCAGGTCGCGCGCGGTGGTGGTGTGGCCGGGCGCGGTCAGACCTTCGGGATTGCGATAGCCGGTGTTCTTCATGCCCAGCGCCTTCGCCTGCTCGTTCATGAGCCGCACGAAGTTCTCGGCCGAACCACCCACGCCCTCGGCGAGCGCCATGGTGGCATCGTTGCCCGACTGGACGATCATGCCTTTGATCAGGTCGTCCACCGGCACCTGCATCTTGGGGTCGATGAACATGCGCGAGCCGGGCATCTTCCAGGCGCGGGGGCTGACCGGCAGCGTCTGGGTCAGGGTGATCTTCTTGGCCTTGAGCGCGTCGAAGACCAGATAGGCGGTCATCAGCTTGGTGAGCGAGGCCGGCTCAACCGGCGAATCGATATCCTTCTCGGCCAGGATCTGGTTGGCCGTGACGTCCAGCAGCAAATAGCTCTTGGCAGCGATTTCGGGCGGAATGGGAGCCTGGGCGCCTGCCAGCGTGCTCACCGTGGCGGCCACGACGAGAACCAGCGATCGAAGAAGACGGATCATGCGTTGGGAAAGCGAAGCGTCCGAAGACGAAAGAAACGAAGGGCTGGAAGGCATGGGCGGCCGATAGGGCGGGCAACCTTGCCGGACCCGGGGCGAATCATGCAGCGGTGGCCGACATCAGCGCTCGGCGCGGAAACGGCCCACCCGTCTTCATGACCCGGCGCGAGCCGATTGGTTCACACCTCAGTCTGCAGACGAAAGATGCCGCGCCACCAGCGACTTCAGCAGCGGCAATTGTCCGTGAAAGAAATGCCCGCCTCCGGGCACCACGGTGATCGGCAGCGCTTGCGGGCGCGCCCAGTCCATGACCGCGGCGAGCGGCACGGTGTCGTCCTGTTCGCCGTGCACGACCAACGTGCGCTCGTGCAGCGCTACTGGCAGTGTCGCCACCTGGAAGCGCGAGGCGGCCGTCCCGACGAGCACCAGCCGGCGGACATCGCGCTCGCCTTCCAGACGCGTCACGGCCTGGCTGGCCACGAAGGCACCGAAGGAGAAACCGGCGATCGCAAGCAGCCCTTCAGGCGCCAGCTCCCGCACGACCTGGAGGAAATCGTCGGTCTCGCCGCGACCCTCGTCGTGCAGGCCCGCACTGGCCCCGACACCACGGAAATTGAAGCGGATGGCCGTATAGCCGCAGGCCACGAAAGCGCGGGCCAGCGTCTGGACCACCTTGTTGTCCATCGTCCCGCCGAAAAGCGGATGCGGATGGGCGATCACGGCGACACCCGCGTGCGCAACACTCTCGGCGCCGCGGTCACGCAGCACCTCGATGGCACCGGCGGCGCCGGCAAGACTCAGTCGTTCAGTCTGTGCGTTCATGTGAGCAATCGAGCCCGGCCTGCAGACATGCAGGCCCGGGCCAGAAGAGGAACAGGCGGCCGATGCAGGGCCGGGTCAGCGCCCGACGTCGGGAGGAAGCACGAGGCGCTCCACGACTTCGCCGCGCTTGAGGTGGGAGTCGACGATCTCGTCGATGTCGGCCTTGTCCACGAAGCTGTACCAGGTGCCTTCGGGATAGACCACCGCCACCGGGCCGCCCGCACAGCGATCGAGGCAGCCAGCCTTGTTGACGCGGACCTTGCCCGGCCCGGCCAGCCCCTCCTTCTTGACCCGTGACTTGCAGTGGTCGAAGGCCGACTGCGCATCGTGCAAGGCGCAGGAGTCTTCGCCAGCCTTGCGCTCGTTCAAACAGAAGAAGATATGGCGGGCGTAGTACGGCTGGGGCATGGTCGGCAGATTCTAGGAGTGCTGCCGCCGGCTGAGGCCGTATAGGGCATAGCCCATGGCGGCAAAAGGCCAGAGCCAACCGAGCCATTGCGCCAGGCCATGGAAGCGGATAAAGCGCCCCTGCTCCCAGGTCGCCAGCGTCTGGGCGAAATAGGCGCTTTCGGGCGCCTGGTTGAGCAGGCCCAGATGCAGCCCCAGGGCAAGAAGCATCAGACCCATGGTCACCCGGCGGCGCGCCGCCACCAGCCCCAGGGCCAGCAGAAGCGCAAGGCCGATGCCCACCCGCACAGGCATGCTCAGCCAAGCCCAGGCATGCTCAGGCCCATAGCTCAAGGCGGCGGACAGCGCGCTGGCCCAAACGCCCGCCAGCGCAACGATCGCGAGCACCAGCAGCCGGGCGGGGCGGGATCGGGTGATGGAAAACGCCAGAAGACAGGGCACCAGCAGGCCCAGCATGGCGCACAGCATCTCCGCCGCGGGCACCAGCGGCTCGAGCTCGAACTCGCGCATGGGCAACCAGTCGAGGAAGGGCGTGTCCACCAGCCAGTCGGCCACGGCCGCTTCCAGCCGCTCGAAGATCTGCCCCAGCCCGAAGGGCACGGCGGCCGGGAAGAGCAAGGCGACCGGCCACAGCGCCAGCAGCACCAGTGCGCCTCGGGCCTCGTCGATGAACCAGGACGCCCGCAATCGGCTCCAGCGCTCCAGCACGCCGAGCCTTACCAGCGTCGCGGCGATCAGCGCCCCAAGCAGCGCGCCCACGGCGTTGAGCGCCAGGTCGACGTTGGAAGGAATGCGCGAAGGCAGGTAGCTCTGCAGTGTTTCCATGGCGAGCGACAGCAGCAAGCCGGCGCCGAAGGCGCGTCCCGTGGCGACCCAGGCGCCGGTGGCCACGCCCCCCCGCAGCACCGCCGTGGCCACGAGAAAGCCGAAGGGCACGTAGCCGGCGACGTTGATGCCCAGGTCGAAGCCCGTCCAGTACTTCGGCCAAGGCGCGCTCAGGAAAGCCCAGGGCGCGATGCCCTGATCACGCCAGTGGTCGAAAGGGTAGAGGCTCGCATAGACGATCAGCGCCGCATAGGCCAGCGCCAGCGGCAGTGCCGTCGTCTTGCGCGCTGCGGCCGTCACCGGGCCGACCGCTCAGAACGGCTTGACCACGGCCAGCACCACGATGGCCACCAACAGCAGCACGGGCAGCTCGTTGAACCAGCGGAACCAGCGGTGGCCGAGACGGTTGGTGTCGGCCTCGAAGCGCCGCAGCAGGCGCGCGCACACATGGTGGTAGCCGATGACCACCAGCACCAGGACCAGCTTGGCATGCAGCCAGCCACCGCTGATGCCATAGCCCAGCCAGAGCCAGGCGCCGAAGCCCAGCGCCGGGACCGCCAGGAAGGTGGTGAAGCGCAGCAGCTTGCGCGCCATCAGCAGCAGGCGCGCGCGTTCGGCCACCGAGGAGGCGGGCACCATGGCCAGGTTGACGAAGATACGTGGCAGGTAGAACAGGCCCGCAAACCAACTGGCCACGAAGACGATGTGAAAGGACTTCACCCAGAGCATCGGCGCAGTGTACGGAGCCCCGGACGGCCACGGCCCGGACAAAAAAAAGCCCGGCGTCTGTACGCCGGGCTGGGAAGCCCTTTTGCTGTCACACATCAAGGCACCCGCTCAGGGAGGAAAAGCGGGGAGCGGCAAGCCGCTCAGCCAGAAATCTAACAAGATCGCGGCATCTCTTCAACATTTGATCAGCATTTTTTTAACCATTCGGTCGGACGATAGGAAAAACGGCCTCATCAAGCCCCATTCCGGCACACGAAGAGGGCGCTGCGCAGGGCTGGGGCACAATTTTCGGATGACCTTCCACGCCCCCTACCCCGCCGGACGGCCGCGCCGCCTGCGCCGCGACGGCTTTTCCCGCAACCTGGTGCGTGAGAACGTCCTCACCGCGCACGACTTCATCTACCCCGTGTTCGTGCACGAGCAAACCGGGCGCGCACTCGTGCCCTCGATGCCCGGCGTGGAGCGCGTCTCGATCGACGAGCTGTTGCGCGTCGGCGAGGATGCCCTCGAGCTGGGGGTTCCGGTGCTCGACCTGTTCGGCGTGCCCGATCCCACCGCCAAGACCGCCGACGGCGCCATCGCCTGGGACGAGAACGGCATCATCCCGCGCGCCATCCGGGCGCTGAAGTCGCGCTTTCCTGAACTGGGCGTGATGACGGACCAGGCACTGGACCCCTACACCACGCACGGGCAGGACGGGCTGATCGACGACAGCGGCTACATCCTCAACGACGAGACCATCGAGGCCCTGATCAAGCAGTCGCTCGCACACGCGGCGGCGGGCGTGGACATCCTCTCGCCCAGCGACATGATGGACGGCCGCATCGGCGCCATCCGCTCGGCGCTGGAAGCCAATGGCTTCATCCACACGCGCATCATGGCCTACAGCGCCAAGTACGCCAGCGCCTTCTACGGCCCCTTCCGCAGTGCCGTCGGCAGCGCTGGCAACCTGGGCAAGGGCAACAAGTACACCTACCAGATGGACCCGGCCAACACCGACGAGGCGCTGCGCGAGGTGGCCATGGACATCGCCGAAGGCGCCGACATGGTGATGGTCAAGCCCGGCATGCCCTATCTGGATGTCGTGCGCCGGGTCAAGGAGACCTTCCGCGTGCCCACCTTCGCCTACCAGGTCAGCGGCGAATACGCCATGCTCAAGGCCGCGGCACAGAACGGCTGGCTGGACCACGACGCGGTGATGATGGAAAGCCTGCTGGCCTTCAAGCGCGCAGGGGCCGACGGCGTGCTGACCTACTTCGCCCTCGACGCCGCGCGGCTGCTGCGCGCGGCCTGAGGGCGTCGGCGACAGCGCTGCGATGCGGGTCCTCGACATCAACAGCGTGCAGGCGCGCGAGCTGCCGCCCTGTTCCGCGCACACGCTGCCCGAGCCGCCAGCGCGCGGGCACTTCTACTGGCTCTCGGTCACCCGGGCCGAACTGCGCGAGGCCCTGCCCTCGTTGCAGATCTGGCTGCAGGCGCTGACCGGCGTTCGGCTGGTCGACCTGCACGTGAGCGACCTGCTCAACGAACACCTGCCGTCGCACTACGACGCGACGTCCGCCTACGACGTGCTGGTGCTGCGCCGGCTGGCCAGCACCCCGCCGGGCGAAACGATGTCCGAGATGGCGCCGGCGACCTTGCGCGGCGGCCCGCCAGTGCTGCGCCGCATCGACACCCGGCCTGTGGGGTTCGTGGTCTTCGAACGCCTGCTGCTGACGGTGCACCCAGAGGACGGAAGCGTGCGCGATGCCGTGGCCGAACGCCTGATGACGGCCGACGCCCAGCCGCTGGACGTGCGAGCCGTCTCCAGCCGCCTGCCGACAGGCCCGGCCGATCTGATGCTGCGCGTCGCCAACCAGATCGTGGACGGCTACCTAGCGCTGCGCCGCGAACTCACACGCCAGCTGGACCACTGGCAGACCGAGCTGATCGATCCGAAGACGCGCTTCACCAACTGGGGAGCCCTGATGCAGGCGCGCCAGGGGCTTCACCACCTGGACGAGATCTGCGAAGACCAGCAGACGGCGGTGCAGGACTGGATCGACACGCTGGAGGCGATGCCGGTGCCCGACGAGGCCAGCGCCCGCCGCGACCACGAACTGCTGCTCGTGCGCAGCCGCGACGTCCTGGAGCACATCGAGCGCGTGGTGCGCCATGTGCGCCGGCTGGAGCAGAACGCCGAACTGGCGGTGCAGTTGCACTTCAACGTCCAGAGCCACCGCACCAACGACATCATGCGGGTGCTCACGGTGCTCACCGCCGTCTTCCTGCCACTGAATTTGATCGCCGGCATCTTCGGCATGAACTTCGAGTTCATCCCGCTGGTGCATGCCACCGACGGCTTCTGGGTTGCGCTCGTGGCGATGGTGCTGATCGCAGCGCTGCTGGTGGTCGTTTTCTGGCGCAAGCGCTATCTGGCACGCACCACCCACTGAGCCCGGTAGCTACTCACAAAGCACAAGGGCCGGGTGCGCTCGACGCGCACCCGGCCCGGGAGATTGCCACGGCTTGCCGATCCCGAGTCGGACCGGCAAGCAGACAAACTTTAGAACTTGCTGGCGCCGGTGCTGCGAGCTGCGGCATCGACCGGGTTGGCCAGCGTCGAGACGACCTTGCTGTTGAAACGCGAACCGCTGCTCACATTCTGGTCGGGCGCGTAGGCGGCGCGCACGGCTTCGGCCTGCACGGTGGCACGGGGTTGCGACACGGCCACGGTTTCGGCGCCGCGCGAGCCGCGCACCACGTTCTGGTTGGCGGCCTGGGCGGCAGCAACGGCCTGCGCCTGGACGTCGGTGCGGCTGAGGGCCGACACCGGCGCTTGCACGCCTTCGTAGGTTTCGGCCTGGGCGCCGGCGATGGCGACGAAGGACAGTGCGGCGGCGGCGAGGATCTTCGATGCGTTCATGGTTCAACTCCTGACATTTGACGGAACGCGAACGAAGCTCCTGTTTTGGAAGCACTCACCCTTTGTGGTGCCTTGCTTTCGTCCGCCGGACCCGCAAGTCGCTGAGCCCGTGGAACGAATTGTGTCGTTGCGACTCCGTAGAAACCCGGCCTGTCGAGAACCACGCTGTTCGCGTATTTGAAACAATGACGGCCGCTTCTTCGTACCCATCTCCGCACCCGCCATGGACAGCCTCGATCTCATCCGCACCTTCCGCGAAGTCGCCATGCAGGGCAGCTTCTCCAAGGCGGCCAAGCGCCTGGGGCTTTCCAAGGCCACGGCCAGCAAGTACGTGGCGGAACTGGAGACGCGCTTCGGCGTGCGCCTGCTCAACCGTTCCACCCGCTCGGTCAGCCTGACGGATGCCGGCTCGCTGCTGCTGGAACGCAGCCAGCCGGTGATGGAGATGGTGGAGCTGACCCAGGCCGAACTTCAGGAGCGGGCCAACCAGCCGCGCGGGCGGCTGCGCATCTCCGCCCCCGTCGGCATGGCCAGCGGCGACCTGCCCAATCTGCTGGCGGAGTTCATGGGCTACTACCCCGACGTCAACATCTCGCTGCAGCTGACCAACCAGGCCGACCTGGCGGAAGAAGGCATCGACGTGGGGCTGCGCTTCGGGCCCATCGAGGACGAGAACCTCATCGTGCGGCGCCTGCTGTGCATGCAGATGGTGGTGTGCGCCTCGCCGGTGTACTGGCGCAAGCACGGCATGCCGCGGCGACCCGAGGACCTGACCGGACACACGGCGCTGACGCTGGTGAGACAGGGCATCGATCCGACCTGGCGTTTCGAAGAGCGGGGCCGCAAGATCGATGTGCCGGTCAAGAGCCGGATGGAGGCGTCCGAGGCCGGACCGCTGATCCACGTGGCCATGCGAGGACTGGGCGTGATCTACGTGCCGGCCCTGGTGGTGCAGCCGCACCTGGACCATGGCGAACTGGTGCCGGTCCTAGGGGAATTCAGCCGCAAGGACATGTGGCTGTCCGCAGCCTACCTGCAGCGGCGCCACAACAGCGCGGCGCTGCGGGCGCTGCTCGACTTCCTGGAATCGCGCATCGGCCCGAAGAGCAACTACGCCAAGCGGCAGGCGCAGTGCCAGGCCCTGCAGAAAGAGGCCGAAGGCAAGGCCGCCGACAGGGCCGACAGCCCGGCGGCACCCGTCTCCTCTGCGGCCGCCTGAAGGCGTCCAGTAGGAAGGCGACCGCGTGCCGATGGATGCGGCCTTGAGCAAGGCCGCATCCGCTTTCGTCAGCCGAGGTGCTTGGCGAAGAAGGCCAGCGTGCGCTCACGCGCCAGCTTGGCCGATGGCGCGTCGTACGAGCCGCGCTGGTCGCAGTTGAAGCCGTGGTTGGCCTCGTAGATGTGCACCTCCACCTCGGGATGCGCCTTCTTGAAGGCTTCGACCGTCTCCAGCGGGATCCAGTGGTCCTGTTTGCCGAAATGGGCCATCACTGGCACCTGGGGCTGGCGGGCCGATTCCTCGGGCGTGGTCATGCCGCCGCCGTAGTAAGGCACCGCGGCCGACAGGCCGGCCAGTTCGCTGGCGCCGCGCCAGGTGAGCAGGCCGCCCCAGCAGTAGCCCACCAGACCGACCTTGCCGGCCCGACCGGCGTATTCGATGGCGGCCTGGATGTCCTGCAGCACGCCGGGTGCGGGCAGCGCCTCCACGGCGGTCTTGAGTTCGAAGCCGGCCTTCATGTCGGCGTCGGTGTAGCCCAGCTCCACGCCCTGCTTGACACGGTGGAAGGTGGCCGGCGCCACGGCCAGATAGCCCTCGGCGGCATAGCCGTCGGCGACGGAGCGGATGTGCGAGTTCACGCCGAAGATTTCCTGCACCACCACAACGGCGCCCTTGGGCGTGCCGGCGGGTTCGGCCACGTAGGCGGGGAAGGTGAAGCCATCCTTGGCGGTCAGGTCGATGAATTGGCCCATGGGGTCTGCTCCTTTGGGTACAAACGGGGGGGTTGGACAGGTCCGGCCGGTCAGGCGTCAGGCCGCCGGCAGGCACCAGCGGCGCGCCGCCACCAGCGGCCGGGCGCGAGTTTCACCCGAATCGTCGAACCACGTCGTCAGAGAAGGAGTCGACCTTGGAATCCGGAGTGCTCTTGGTCACCGGCGCGAGCCGCGGCATCGGTGCCGCCGTCGCGCTCGAAGCGGGCCGCCGCGGCTGGGCGGTGGCCGTCAACTACGCCAGCCAGTCGCTGGCGGCCGACGAAGTGGTCCGCCGCATCCGCGAGGCGGGCGGCCGTGCCATGGCCGTACGGGCCGACGTGGGCGACGAGGCGCAGATCGAAGCCATGTTCCGTCAGGTCGACGCCAAGTTCGGCCGGCTGACTGGGCTGGTCAACAACGCCGGCGTGGTGGACGTCCAGGCCCGCGTCGACGAGATGCAGGGTGCGCGGCTGGAGCGCATGTTCCGCATCAACGTGACAGGCAGCTTCCTGTGTGCACGCGAGGCCGTGCGGCGCATGAGCACGCGCCATGGCGGCAGCGGCGGCGCCATCGTCAACCTCAGCAGCGCGGCGGCGCGCCTGGGCTCGCCGGGCCTGTACGTGGACTACGCCGCAAGCAAGGCCGCCATCGACACCATGACGCTGGGCCTGGCACGCGAGGTGGCGGCCGAGGGCGTGCGGGTCAATGCCGTGCGGCCAGGGCTGATCGACACCGAGATCCATGCCTCGGGCGGACTGCCCGACCGCGCCTTCCAGCTCGCCGGCACGGTGCCGATGCAGCGCGTGGGCACGGCCGACGAGATCGCCGCCGCCGTGCTGTGGCTGCTGTCGCCCGGAGCCAGCTACACCACCGGCGCCCTGCTGGACGTGACGGGCGGGCGCTGAAGGGATGACCGGCATGGGCCACTCGATGGACCTGATCAAGCCGCTGATCACGCTGATGGCCATCGTGAATCCGCTGGCGATCGTGCCCTTCTTCATCCACTACACGCAGGGCTACAGCGACCGCATGCGCGAGCGCACCGCCCGCGTGGCGGCCTTCAGCGCCTTCGTGGTGATCGCGGTAAGCGCGCTGATCGGGCTGCAGCTGCTGTCCTTCTTCGGCATCTCGATCGCCAGCTTCCAGGTGGGCGGCGGCATGCTGCTGCTGATGAGCGCGCTGAACATGCTCAACGCGCAGCCGGCCGAGGCCAAGACCAGCAAGGAAGAGATCCGTGCCACGGAGGTGAAGGCCTCGCTGGGCGCCTCCATCGCCGTGGTGCCGCTGACCATTCCGCTGCTGACCGGGCCGGCCACCATGTCGACCATGGTGATCTATGCCGAGAAGGTGCAGCACTGGTGGCAGATGCTGGTGCTGGTGGGCTACGGCGCCGTGATCGCCCTGGCCACCCTGCTGGCGCTGCTGATGGCGGAACCCATCGCCCGCGTACTGGGCAAGACCGGCATCAACGTGATGACGCGGTTGATGGGTCTGATCCTGGCCGCGCTGGCGGTGGAGGTGATGGCCGACGGGCTGGGCAAGCTGTTTCCTGTGCTGGCCCGCGCCGTGCCCTGATCAGCGGCGGCTGTTGACCCAGCGGACCATGTCCGCGACCACCTCGTCACTGGCCGACGCCAGGGCCTTGGCGCCACCGGCCGCATCGGCGGTGGCGGCCGGCCGCTGAACGACGAACACCCGCTGACCCAGCACCCGCTCGCCCGTGGGCGACAGCGACAGCAGCGTGGCACGCACCCGCACCAGGCCGCTGCTGGCAGTAGGCGACGCGAAATAATGGCTGAATTCGTCGAGCGAGATGCGCAGCACTTCGCTGCTGCGGCCCTCGCGCGCCAGGTTGCCGGCTTCCAGCGTGCCGAGCACGGTGCGATGCTCGGCCAGCGCATCGCGCAGGCGCTGGCGGAAGAGCTGAAGCGGCGGCTGTGTCCAGCGCGCGGTGGCGTAGGGCCGCAGCGCCTGCGCGTCCTCGTAGCCCAGCCGGTAGTTCAGGGCCGTACCCTCCAGGCGCGAGGCGGCGGTGTCCAGGTCGGCCAGGGTGATCGGTGGCAGCGCGGCCGTGGACGCAGACGCCGTCGCCGCGGGCGCCAGGGGGCCGGGGCCGAAGTCGTAGCTGATGCTGCGCTGCGGCTTGTCGGGCAGCGCGCTGCAGGCGGCCAGGGCCAGCGCCGCGGCGGCCAGCAGCGCGCGGCAGGCAACGCCGGCACAAGGTGCGCCCCCGACGCCAGGGCCTTGGCGCTCGGAAGCGGCATCGCGGCTCGGCACGACGGGAACCGCGGACAGGGAACGACGGTGGATCCGGCGGGACATGAAAGCGCTCCTTCGCATCAGCGGCCGGTCGCCGCAGGCACCGGCGCCACGAAGCCGGGCTCGCCGGGACCGGGCGCCGGCACGCCCGTGCCATAGATCAGCGATTGCGGGCTGTCGGCAATGGTGTCGGCCACGCGGCCCAAGCGGCGCGCGGCCAGCGAGGTGTCGTCGGCCGCGCGGTTCAGGCGAGGCAACGTGGTGGCATTGACCGACTCCAGCGTCTGCTGCAGCGCGGCCGTGCCGCTGCCCAGTCGGGCCAGCGCGCCGTCCTCGGCATTCAGGCGCTGCAGCGTGGCGTTGAGTGACTGCGCCGCCTGGCCGAAGTTCTGCGCGGTGCCGCGCACCGTCTGCGCCAGGGGCGGAATGGCGGCCAGCGCCGGATCCACCCGCGTGCGCAGGGTCTGGTCGAGCGTGCGGGTGAGATCGTTGGCATGGGCCGTGACCTGCGCGATGTTCTCCAGCGCCTGGGCGATGCGCTGCTGGTTCTGGTCGCTCAGCAGCGCGTTGGCGCGGCGCGTGGCCTCTTCCACCTGGTTCAGGATCGCCTCGCCGCGGCCCTGCAGCTGCGAGAACATCGACGGCCGCAGCGGGATCTGCGGCGGATCGTCGTTGTTGGGCAGCAGCGGCTCCTGCGACTCGCCCTTGTCGTCCAGCGCCACGAAGGCCAGGCCGGTCACGCCCTGGTAGCTCAGGCTGGCGAAGGTGGACTTGGTGAGCGGCACCCGCTCGTCGATGGCCAGGCGCACCCGGACGTTGCCGCGCTTCTCGGGGTCGAAGTCGATGCTGGCCACCTTGCCGACCATGATGCCGCGGTAGCGCACCGCCGCCTGCGGCTGCAGGCCGCTGACCGCGTCGCGCGTGCTCAGCTCGTAGGTGTTGCGCACCGTGCTGTCGCGGGTGAACCAGAGCACCAACGCCACCAGCAGGGCCAGCATGCCGAAGACGAAGGCGCCGGCGGCCAGGGCATGGGACTTGTTTTCCATGGTGTTCCTCTTCCCGTTCAGGATGGCAGGGCGAGCGCGGCACGGTGGCCGCGTCCGCCCAGGAAGTACTCGCGGATGAAGGGATGGTCCACCGCCATCACCTCGCGGGCGCTGCCCAGGGCGATCACGCGCTGGTCGGCCAGCACGGCGATGCGGGTGGACAGGTCGAACAGCGTGTCGAGGTCGTGGGTGACCATCACCACCGTCAGGCCCAGCTCGCGGTGCAGGCCGCGCAGCAGCTCGCAGAAGCTGTCCGACGCGGCCGGGTCCAGCCCGGCCGTGGGCTCGTCGAGCAGCAGCAGGGGCGGGTCCATGATGAGCGCCCGCGCCAGGGCCACACGCTTGATCATGCCGCCCGAAAGGTTGGCCGGCATCTTGTGCGCATGCTCCGGGCCCAGGCCCACCATCTGCAGCTTGACCAGGGCCGCATCGCGGATCAGCTCGTCGGGCAGCAGCTTGAGTTCGCGCAACGGAAAAGCGATGTTCTCCAGCACGCTGAAGGCAGAGAACAGCGCTCCGTGCTGGAACAGCATGCCCACGGCCGCCGCGCCGCGCGCACTCAGCTGCGCAGGGGGCGCGCCCAGCACCCGCACCGTGCCACGTGTGGGCACCTGCAGCCCCAGGATCTGGCGCAAAAGCACCGTCTTGCCGGTGCCCGAGCCCCCCACCAGCGAGAGGATCTCGCCGCGCCGGATGTCCAGATCCAGGTCGCGGTGCACCACCTGCACCTGGCCGCGCGCACGAGGGAATTCGGTCCACAGGCCGCGGATCTCCACGACTGGGTCTTTGCTTGGCGCCTCTTGCATCATCGGAAGCCCACCCCGCGGAACAGCAGCGCGAACAGCGCATCGACCAGGATCACCATGGTGATCGCCGCCACCACCGAGGCGGTGGTGCGACGGCCCAGGCTCTCGGTGTTGGGCTCCACCCGCAGGCCATGGTGGCAGGCGATCAGCGCGATCATCACGCCGAAGACCGCCGACTTGGCCAGCGCGATGTACAGGTTGACGAAGGGCACCGCGCGCGGGAGTTGCTGCATGAAGAACACGGGGGCGATGTCCAGCGCGGACCATGCGGCGAACATGCCGCCCGCCAGCGCCGACAGCGAGGTCCACAGCGCCACCAGCGGCATCACCACGGCCAGGGCCAACACGCGCGGCATGACCAGGCGGTAGCCCGGCGGAATGCCCATGACGCGCATGGCGTCCAGCTCTTCGGTCACGCGCATGACACCGATCTGGGCGGTGATGGCGGAGCCCGAGCGGCCTGCCACCAGCACCGCGGCCAGCACCGGCCCCAGCTCGCGCAGGATCGACAGGCCGAGGATGTTGACCACGAAGGATTCCGCGCCGTAGTTGCGCAGCTGGTTCGACATCAGGTAGGCCAGCACCACGCCGATCAGCAGCCCGACGAGCGCGGTGATCGGCAGGGCCGTGGCGCCGATGCGGTAGAGATGGCCCGAGAAGTCGCGCCAGGGTCCGCGCTGCGGTGCGCGGACCAGCCGCAGCAGGTCCAGCGCCAGCTGGCCGACCAGCAACAGGGTGTGGCGGCCCAGGCGCAGCAGCGCGGGGCCCTGCGCCAGCAGGCGCGCCGGCCAGGTGGCCCAGCCCTGCGCAGCGGGGGGCGGCAGCGGCACTGTGTACTGCGCGACCTGGTCGAGCACGGCCTTCTGCGAATCGCTGAGCTGGAGCTGCGCCGGCCATTGGCGGCCCCAGTGGTTCCACAGCAGCTGGGCGCCCACATGATCAAGCTGCTCGATGCCGCGCAGATCCCAGCCGCCGCCCGTGCCGGCCGCCTCGTCGAGGCAACGCTCCAGCGTCTGCCACTGCTCGCGCGAAGAAAAGGCCAGCACGGTCCACCGCCCGGTGGGCGCCCACGGCCCATGCTCCTCGGCCTGGGCGCGGTCCACGCGCGGCCATGCGTCATCGCTCGGAAGCTGGATGTGGGAGGAAGGCATTCGTTGGCGGTGTGCCCGACCGTGGACCGGCCGGCGGCGGGCAACCGGCGAATGCTACCCGCTGACCTGCCACTGACGCTTGACCGCGCGGGGCGCGATCGGCGGTGGGGCCACTCCCACAAACCCTGGCGGAGCGAGCGGCGGGCAGGCCGACCGAGCCCGACCCGCGCCGCCCTTTAGACCGACGACGGCGCCGGCGGTGCGTGCACCGAGAAGCCCTCCGCAAAGGCCTCCCGCAGCCAGGCGACGAACGCCGCGACGGCCCGCGGCACATGAGGGGCGTAGGGGCGGATGGCGAACAGCTGCTCCGCGAAGGCGCCCACCGGCTGCCAGGCCGGCAGCACCTCCACCAGCTGGCCGCTGCGCAGGCCGGCCTGGGCGCTGAAGTCGGGCAGCAGCGCAATTCCCAGGCCTGCGGCAGCGGCGTCGCGCAAGGCCTCGCTGTTGTTGGCCGCGAAAGGCCCGGCCACCGGCACGGTGATGCGCTCGGTGTCCGCCTGCGCGGGTCGGGGCAGGAAATGCCAGGCGGGCTGGTCCTGGCGCGGGTAGTACAGGCAGTCATGGCCGGCCAGGTCCGCCGGCACCGCCGGCTCGCCGCGCTGGCGCAGGTAGGCGCGACTGGCCACCAGCAGGCTGCGGGTCTGGCACAGGGGCCAGGCCACGTGGGTGTCGGGCGGCGCGGCGCTGTGCCGGATGGCGAGGTCGAAGCCCTCCATGGCCAGGGCGCTCAGGCGGTCGGAGAGCTCCAGCTCGATGCGCACCTCAGGATGGGCGCGCAGGAAGTCGGCCAGCCGCGGCACCAGCTGCTGCCGCGCCAGCGCCACGGGCGCCGTCACCCGCAGGCGGCCACGGGGCACGCCGGCCAGGTCGCGCACGCCGGCGAAGCTCTGGGCGATGGCGTCGAAGGCGCTGCGCGTCTCCTCCACCAGCCGCTGGCCGGGCTCGGTCAGGCGCACGCTGCGGGTGGTGCGCTGCACCAGGGGCACGCCGGCCTCGCGCTCCAGCTCGGCGATGCGCTGGCTCATGCCCGCCTTGCTCACGCCCAGGCGACGCGCCGCAGCGGTGTAGCTGCCCTGCTCGGCCAACACGGTGAGCCAGTGCACATGGGCCCACAGGCCTTCGATCTTCGAATGATCCATGGCCTCATTGTTCAGGAAATTGAACAATCAGTTCAACCGCCGCGCCTAGGCGTCGCGGAAACGCGGTCCTAGACTGCCCGCCACTTTCCTCCTTCCACCCACGGGACCCCGATGAAGAACAGCATCGCCGCCATCGACCACTACATCCACGGCCAGGTCGTGGCCAACACCTCCGGCCGCACGCAGGACGTGTTCAACCCCGCCACCGGCGCGCTGACCGGCCGCACCGGCTTGGCCGACGTGGACCAGGTGAACGCCGCCGTGGCCGCCGCGCAGGCCGCCTTTCCGAAGTGGGCCGACACGCCGCCGATCCGCCGCGCGCGGGTGATGTTCAAGTTCCTGGAGTTGCTGAACCAGCACCGCGATGAACTGGCCCACCTGATCACCGCGGAGCACGGCAAGGTGTTCACCGACGCGCAGGGCGAGGTCACGCGCGGCATCGACATCGTGGAATTCGCCTGCGGCATCCCGCAGCTGCTCAAGGGCGACTTCACCGAGCAGGTTTCCACCGGCATCGACAACTGGACCCTGCGCCAGCCCCTGGGCGTGGTCGCCGGCATCACCCCCTTCAACTTCCCGGTGATGGTGCCGATGTGGATGTTCCCGGTGGCCATCGCCGCGGGCAACACCTTCGTGCTCAAGCCCAGCCCGACCGATCCCAGCCCCTCGCTGCGCATCGCCGAACTGCTGAAGCAGGCCGGCCTGCCCGACGGCGTGTTCAATGTGGTGCAGGGCGACAAGGTGGCCGTGGACGCGCTGCTGACGCACCCCGACGTCAAGGCCGTGAGCTTCGTCGGCTCCACGCCCATCGCCAACTACATCTACGAGACCGGCGCCCGCCACGGCAAGCGCGTGCAGGCCCTGGGCGGCGCCAAGAACCACATGGTGGTGATGCCCGACGCCGACATCGACCAGGCCGTGGACGCGCTGATCGGCGCCGGCTACGGCTCGGCTGGCGAGCGCTGCATGGCCATCAGCGTGGCGGTGCTGGTGGGCGACGTGGCCGACAAGCTGATCCCCAAGCTGGTCGAGCGCACGAAGACGCTGAAGGTGCTGGACGGCGAGAACCTCGACGCCGAGATGGGCCCGATCGTCACCAAGGCGGCCCACGAGCGCATCAGCGGCTACATCGCGCTGGGCGAGCAGGAAGGCGCCAAGCTTCTGGTGGACGGCCGCGGCTTCGACGGCAAGCAGGCCGGCGAAGGCTGCGAAGGCGGCTTCTGGCTGGGCGGCACGCTGTTCGACCATGTCACGCCCGAGATGCGCATCTACAAGGAAGAGATCTTCGGCCCGGTGCTGGGCTGCTTGCGCGTGAAGGACCTGGCCGAGGCCGTCGACCTGATCAACGCCCACGAATTCGGCAACGGCGTGGCCTGCTTCACCCGCGACGGCAACGTGGCGCGCGAATTCGGCCGCCGCATCCAGGTGGGCATGGTCGGCATCAACGTGCCGATCCCGGTGCCCATGGCCTGGCAGGGCTTCGGCGGCTGGAAGCGCTCGCTCTTCGGCGACATGCATGCCTACGGCGAAGAGGGCGTGCGCTTCTACACCAAGCAGAAGTCAATCATGCAGCGCTGGCCGGAGAGCATCGGCAAGGGCGCCGAGTTCGTGATGCCCACGGCCAAGTAAGGCCCGCGGAAGGCGGTGCTACCATGGTGTTACCCGATTGAGATCGATTGGAGAACGCGATGGGAACCACCTCCTTGAAGCTGCCTGAGGACCTCAAGCAGACGATCCAGCAGTTTGCCGAGCAGGACCAAGTCTCGGCACATGCCTTCATGCTGCGGACCCTGCAGGACGAAGTCCGGCGGCGCCAGCAGCGCGCCGAGTTTTTGGCGGATGCGATGGCGGCGGCTGCGGAGATCGATGCCGGCGGGCCGGTATATGACGCTGAGGATGTCCGCGCTTGGCTCAAGGCGCGCATCCGTGCCCGCTCGACGGGCGAGTCGGTGCCTGAACCGGTTCCCGTGCGAGGCCGCGGCGCCAAGGCTGCGGCCTCGAAGGCCAAGTCGGCTGCATGACGCGCCTGACGTTCTCGCCGCGCGCCAGGCTCGACCTGGACCGCCTCACCGAATTTCTCTCCCCCACTGACATCGAAGCCGCCGACGACACGGTGGATGTGATCGTCGACGCCCTGCTTGTACTTGAACACCAGCCACGAATCGGCCGTCCAGCACCGCAACGCTGTCGCGAACTGGTGATTCATCGCGGGCGCTCGGGCTATGTGGCCCTTTATCGCGTCAGCGCCGACGAGGCCTGGGCCGAAGTCCTGGCCATCCGCCACCAGCGCGAATCCGGTTACCACCCGGGCGATCTGTAGCGCCCCCATCCAATTCCCTCCCGCCACCCGCACAAGGCCCGACAGAGGCACAGGAGACAACCCGTGAGCGACACCACCTTCGACTACATCGTCATCGGCGCCGGCACCGCCGGCGCGCTGATGGCCAACCGCCTGAGCGCCGATCGCGGCAAGCGCGTGCTGCTGCTGGAGGCCGGCCGCAAGGACGACTACCACTGGATCCACATTCCGGTCGGCTACCTCTACTGCATCGGCAACCCGCGCACCGACTGGCTCTACCAGACCGAGCCCGACGCCGGCCTCAACGGCCGCGTGCTGCGCTACCCGCGCGGCAAGACGCTGGGCGGCTGCTCCAGCATCAACGGCATGATCTACATGCGCGGTCAGTCGCGCGACTACGACGGCTGGGCGCAGATCACCGGCGACGACGCGTGGCGCTGGGACGAGGTCCTGCCCGCCTTCAAGCGCCATGAGGACCACTACCTGGGCGACGCCGGCCAGCCTGGCGCCCAGGACCCCGAATTCGCCCGCTTCCACGGCCATGGCGGCGAATGGCGGGTTGAAAAGCAGCGTCTGCGCTGGGACATCCTCGACGCCTTCGCGCAGGCCGCGCAGGAGGCGGGCATTCCGCACTCCACCGACTTCAACCGCGGCAGCAACGAAGGCGTGGGCTACTTCCAGGTCAACCAGAAGGCGGGCTGGCGCTGGAACACGGCCAAGGCCTTCCTGCGACCGACCTGCTTCGGCCGGCCGAACTTCGAGCTGTGGACCGGCGCCCAGGTGGCTCGGCTGCTGATCGAGTCCACGCCCGAGGGCGGCCGGCGCTGCACCGGCGCGCGCGTGTGGAACGGCCGCGAGATGGAGGAGGTGCACGCCACGCGCGAGGTGATCCTGTGCGCCGGCGCCATCGGCTCGCCGCAGATCCTGCAGCTGTCGGGCATCGGCCCGGCCGAGGCGCTGCGCGCCCAGGGCATCGAGGTGCAGGCCGACCTGCCCGGCGTCGGCGCGAACCTGCAGGACCACCTGCAGATCCGCGCCGTGTTCAAGATCAACGGTGCGCCCACGCTGAACGTGCTGGCGTCCAGCCTGGTGGGCAAGGCGCGCATCGGGCTGGAGTACGTGCTGCGCCGCAGCGGCCCGATGAGCATGGCGCCCTCGCAACTGGGCGCCTTCACCCGCAGCACGCCCGACCGGCCCTGGCCCAATATCCAGTACCACGTGCAGCCGCTGTCGCTGGACGCCTTCGGCGATCCGCTGCACAGCTTTCCGGCCTTCACGGCCAGCGTGTGCAACCTCAACCCGACCAGCCGTGGCACGGTGCGGCTGAAGACGCCGCGCTTCGAGGATGCGCCGGCCATCGCGCCCAACTACCTCTCCACCGACGAGGACCGGCAGGTGGCGGCGGACTCGCTGCGCGTGACCCGCCGCATCGCCGCCCAGCCCGCCCTTTCGCGCTACCAGCCGCAGGAATGGAAGCCGGGCCCGCAGTACGAGAGCGACAAGGACCTGGCCCGCCTGGCCGGCGACATCGCGACGACCATCTTCCATCCGGTGGGCACCGCGCGCATGGGCGCCGATGGGGACCCGCAGGCCGTGCTGGATTCGCGTCTGCGCGTGCGCGATGGCCGCGGCGGCCTCATCGCCGGTCTGCGCGTGGTCGATGCGAGTGCGATGCCCACCATCACCAGCGGCAACACCAACAGCCCGACGCTGATGATTGCGGAGAAGGCGGCGGGCTGGGTGCGCGAGGCGGCGCGCGCCTGAGCGGGGGGAGCAGCCGCGCTCCGCCCGCTCGTGTCAGGGACCGCGGGCGGGCGCGCCCCGCCGGCCGGACCAGGACGGTGCGCGGCTGCCACCAAGACATCGCCGGCGGCCGTCCGTGTCGACCTTCAGGCCGCGCGCGCCGCCGCCTCGCCCGCCAGATGTCCGCGGGTGAAGGCCTCCTCGAAGATCGAGCAACCCGACCAGTCCGCATGCGCGAAGTGCAGCCGGCCGGCCTGCACCTCTCCACCAGGCACGAGGCGCGCACGCAAGCCCGGCGCCGGCACCGCCATGGCGTGGCCATAGCGGGTGATGGCCAGCCGCGTCGCGCGCTCGGCCAGATCGGGATGCGGCACGGACAGCTCGGCCATCAGTTCGTCGCGCCACGCCTCCCAGGGGCGCTCGGCCAGCAGGCGGCGCCCGTCACTGCCGTCGAACTCGCTAGCACCCAGCGGGCGGTACCAGCTCAGCACGGTCGGCGCGGGCGTCGGGTCCAGCCGCTGATGACCCGCATCCACATACCCCAGTCCGCGCGTGCCGTAGACCACGTTGTCCCAGCTCGGCGCGGCGCCGGGCCGGTCGCGTAGGGGCGCGGACAGGTGCAGGTTGGCCACCAGCCAGGGCGAGTAGGTCAGCACACCCCCGAGTTCGGACAGGAAAACCGGCGGCGACGCCACCACACGCGCCGCAACGAAGACCGGCAGCGCCACGATGCACTGCTCGGCCTGCCAGCGGACGCGCTGCTGCGCCGCCGCGTCCCAGGCATCGACCGTCACACCGCTGCGCGTCTGTTCGATCTGCAGCACCACCTGACCGGTGTGGAGGCGCTCCGCCAGCGGCGCAGCCAGACGGCGGCTGAGCCAGGCATTGCCCTCGGGCCAGGTGAAGACCCCCTCGCGCTCGGCGTCGAGGCCGTCGCCCGGCGCATGGAAACCGTGGCGACTGGCGAAGTAATGCAGCCCCGCCCAGGCCGAGACATGGGCCAGACCGGCGCCATAGTCGTCGCGGCAACAGTAGCCGAGGTACCAGCGCAATTGCGGGTCATCGAGCCCCTCGGCGTCCAGCCAGGCGACGAAGGTCGTGCGGTCCAGGTCTGCCAGCAGCGCCGACGGCGCCGCCCGCAGCGTGGGAATGGCGAAACGCGTCGCACGGACAAGCGCCTCGACCTTCTGCGCGAAGCGCCGGTATTGCGCCAGCGTGGCCGCGCCCACGCCCTGCACCGGCAGCAGCCCTTCCTGCCATTCGCCCCGGAAGAAGAGCCGTTCCTGCGGGCTGTGGCACAGGTGGCGCTCGTCGTAGACCCAGCGTCCGGCTTCGCGGCGGCGCAGGCCCAGTTCCTCCAGCAGGTCCTGCACTTCGCGCGCCTCGTCGCCGGGCACCGGCAGGTAGTGCGCGCCCAGCGGGCAGGCCAGGCCGCCGACCTGGCCGCCACGGGCGTTGCCGCCGGCCTCGTCCTCCAGTTCGAGCAGCGCGAAGTCGTCGATGCCGGCCTGGCGCAGCGCGCGTGCCGCCGCCAGGCCGGCGACACCGCCGCCCGCGATCAGCACGCGGGTGCGCCGCTCCTTTGCCACCGGCTGCGACGTCCAACGGCCATCCCGCAGGGCATGGCCGCGCACCATGTCGATGCCGGTGAAGCCGCCCTCCAGCGGCGGTGCCTCGCGACCGCAGCCCGCCAGCCAGGCCGGCAAGGCGACCGCCGCCGCACCCGCAGCAGAAGCCCCGACGAAGCGCCGGCGGCTGCCGCTCAATGGCCGCTGACCTTGCCCCATTCCTGCTCGTAGGTATGCACCAGCACCTGGTTCGACAGCCGGTTGACCTCGGCCGGCACGCGTGCCATGTCCTTTGGGAAGTCGAACAGCAACGGCAGCGTCTGCGGCGACAGGAAGCGCAGGCCCTCGGGCAGCGCCGTCGGCAGGCGCCAGGGTCGGCGGCTGGCGACCACGTAGCCCCATTCACCGAAGCTGGGCACATGCGCGTGGTAGGGCGTCGCCGTGAGGCCGGCGGCCTCGATGGTCTGCACCACCGTCCAGAAGCTTCGCCGCGCCACCAGCGGCGAGGTGGTCTGCACCACCGCATAGCCGCTGGCCGCGAGGCGTTGCGACAACAGGGCATAGAAGCTCTGCGTGTAGAGCTTGCCGATGGCGAAATTGGTGGGATCGGGAAAGTCCACCACGATCACGTCGTAGAAGCCATCGTCGCCGTCTTTGGCGGGCTGTTGCAGCCACTGGAAGGCATCGGTGTTGACGATGCGCAGCCTGGGCGAACGCAGCGAATGGCCGTTGAGCGCCGCCAGCTGCTCATGGTCGCGGAACAGCGCGGTCATGTTCGGATCAAGCTCCACCAGCGTGACCTGCTCGACCGAGGGGTACTTGAGGATCTCGCGCACCGCCATGCCGTCGCCGCCACCCAGTACCGCCACCTGGCGTGGCGCGCCCTGGGCCGCCATGGCCGGATGCACCAGCGCCTCGTGGTAGCGGTACTCGTCGCGTTCGGCGAACTGCAGGTTGCCGTTGAGGAAGAGCCGGTGGCCCGCATTGCCGCGCGTGACCACGATGCGCTGGTAGGGCGAGCTGGCGGCGAAGACGATGCGCTCCTGGTAGAGCTTGTCTTCCGCCAGGCTGCTGATGCGCTCGGCCCCCACGAAGGCGCCCGCCAGCGCCGCCAGCGTCAGCACGCAGGCCATCGCATGCGCGCCAAAGCGCCGCAGCTCGTGCCGGAACAGCCACAGCGCCCACAGCCCCACGGCCGCATTCATCAGCCCGAACAGCAGCCCCGTGCGCACCATGCCCAGCTGCGGCACCAGCACCAGCGGAAAGGCCACCGACACGGCCAGCGCGCCGAGGTAGTCGAAGGTGAGCACCTGCGAGACCAGGTCCTTGAGCTGGATGTCGCGCCGCAGGATGCGCATGACCAGCGGAATCTCCAGCCCTACCAGCGTGCCGACGACCAGCACGCCGCCGTACAGCAGCAGGCGGAAGGCGCCGGGCACATAGGCATTCGCCAGGAAGAGCATCGCCGGCAGGCAGCCGCCGACCAGCGCCACCAGCAGCTCGATGCGCAGGAAGTGGGCGGGCAGCTGCCGCTCGAAGTAGCGCGACAGCCAGGAGCCCACGCCCATGGCGAACAGATAAGCGCCGATCACGGTGGAGAACTGCAGCACCGAGTCGCCCAGCACATAGGAGCTGAGCGCCGCCGCGCTGAGTTCGTACACCAGCCCGCAAGCCGCCACCACGAAGACGCTGGCCAGCAGCGACACCGCCACGGGCGACGGCGCACGCGCCACCGCCGTCATGCGAGCCCCCCTTCAGCGCCCAAAGCGGCAGGGCTCGACGCGGCCGCCGCCGGGCCGCCCCACGGCGGCCGAGCCACCCCCCCGGGGGGTGGCGTTACACGCCGCGCAGCGGCGTGAAAAGCCGGGGGGCTCGACGCG
>NZ_CAJYES010000145.1 GCF_913773995.1 uncultured Pseudacidovorax sp. | reverse complement strand
CGTCGATTTCGTCGTACTTCTTGGCTTCGCCGCCGAACTTGGCCGACAGCACCGTGGCGATGGCCGCCGTCAGCGTCGTCTTGCCATGGTCCACGTGACCGATGGTGCCCACGTTCACGTGCGGCTTGGTGCGTTCAAACTTGCCTTTTGCCATTGTCTGGACTCCGAATACAACTTAGACCACATGTACATGGACTTGTGCAGCCGGCTGCCGCACCATCCCTGCAATCGTTGGTGCCCTTGGCGGGAATCGGACCCGCGACCTCTCCCTTACCAAGGGAGTGCTCTACCACTGAGCCACAAGGGCAACTAGAAAACCGTCGCTCAACGTTTGATGAAACCGCGTGGAGCGGGAGACGGGAATCGAACCCGCGTCATCAGCTTGGAAGGCTGGGGTTCTACCATTGAACTACTCCCGCATCGTGACACTTCGATGCCGACATCGACATCAGGGCCTCGCACGAAAATCGCTCGGCAACTTTCATCATTCGCTGGTGGAGAGGGCTGGATTCGAACCAGCGTAGGTATAAACCGGCAGATTTACAGTCTGCTGCCATTAACCACTCGGCCACCTCTCCGGCGAACCACAGACTATAGCACCATCCACGATGGCTGGCGAGTGCGAGTCAGAAAATTTTTTGCATCCACGGCGCATGGGATGACAGCAGAGGCGGACGAATGCCACTGCCAGGGTTTTTGCTGCACTGCACAATTGCCGGATGAGTGCCACCACCCTTCCTCTTGCTTCCCGCCGGCCCAAAGTCAATCTTGCGCTGCAGGGCGGCGGCTCGCACGGGGCCTTCACGTGGGGCGTGCTGGATGCACTGCTTGAAGATGGCCGCCTCGGCATCGACGGCATCAGCGGCGCCAGCGCTGGGGCGGTCAATGCCGTGGCCCTGGCACACGGGTTCGCAAAGGCCGGCGATGCGGCCGACCCGGGCAGGACGGCTGCGCGTGACCTGGCGCGCCAGACGCTCGAGCGCGTCTGGCGTCGGGTGGCTGGCGCAGGTGCGCCTGGCGCCCTGGCCTCGCAGTTCATGCGCATGCTCTTCGGCCAAGCCCCGGGCCTGTCGCCACTGACCACGGACCCATGGGCCTCGCCGTACCAGTTCAACCCCCTCGGCATCAACCCGCTGCGCACGCTGCTGGACCAGGAAATCGACTTCGACGCCCTGGCCACGCTCGACAGCCCGCGCGTCTACGTTTCCGCCACCCAGGTGCGCACCGGCCGCGCGCAGATCTTCCACGGCCAAGGGCTGACCCTCTCGGCCGTGATGGCCTCAGCCTGCCTGCCGACCATGTTCCAGGCGGTGGAGATCGACGGCGAGCCTTACTGGGACGGCGGCTACTCGGCCAATCCCGCCCTGCTGCCACTGATCGAGAACTGCGACAGCGCCGACATCGTGCTCGTCCAGCTCAACCCCCTGCGCCGGGCCGAGACGCCACGCACGCCGCACGACATCGCCCAGCGGGTGGACGAACTGGCATTCAACGCGAGCCTGATCGCGCAGATGCGCAGCATCGACTTCATGCAGCAGTTGCTGGCCGACGGCCGCCTGCAGGAGGGCCGGCAATTTCGCCAGCTGCGGCTGCACCGCATCGACATCGACAGCGCCCTGGACGACCCGCTGCCCTCCTCGACCAAGCTCTCCACCGATATCGCCATGATCGAGCAGCTCTTCGAGCGCGGCCGGCGCGCAGCCGTGGACTGGCTGGACCAGCACTTCGAGGACGTGGGCCGCCGCACCACCATCGACATCCAGGCCGATTACGTGGCTGGGGCGCCCTTGCCGACCGGGCCCGTGGCCGATCCGGCGCCAAGGCGGCGCACCGCCTGACGCTCAGCCGTCTCGATCCGGCGCCGCGCCTTCCGCGGGCGCCGTCGCGCGTTGCGCATCGCGCCATGCCCGTGCCTGGCCGAAATGCCCGCAGCCAATGAACGGCACCGGCGGCCGCAGCGCAGACAGAGGCGAAGGATGGTTGGCCATCAGCAGCTTGTGCCGTCGCCCGTCGATGAAGCTGCGCTTGCTCTGGGCATGCGATCCCCACAGCATGAACACCACCGGCCGCTCGCCCTCGGCCACATGGCGGATCACCGCATCGGTCAGCACTTCCCAGCCACGACCCGCGTGGCTGGCGGGCTGACCTTCCTCCACCGTGAGGCAGGTGTTGAGGAGCAGCACGCCCTGCTCCGCCCAGCGCACGAGGCTGCCGCCAGGATTCGGAAACTTGGGCGGCGGCGTACCCAGATCGCGCTCAAGCTCCTGGAAGATGTTGCGCAGCGAAGGCGGCAGGCGCACGCCCGGCGCCACCGAGAAGGCGAGCCCCTCCGCCTGGCCGCGGCCGTGGTAAGGGTCCTGGCCCAGGATGACCACGCGCACCGCCTCCGGCGGCGTAAGCTCCAGCGCGCGCAGCGGCCGGGGCGGAAAGATCACCGCGCCTGCGTCGAGCCGCTGCTGCAGGAAGCCGAGCAGGCCCCGTCCTTTGTCGCTCGCGAAGAAGCGGTCGACCAGCGGTCTCCAGCCTTCGGCCACGGCCCAGTCGGCCGGATCGGCGGATTGCAGTTGGGTGGCTGCGCCCGTCTGGGTCATCGCCGCCCCGCTCACTGCGCGAACAGTTCGGCCAGCGCCTCGCCCGGCTCCGGCGCGCGCATGAAGCGTTCGCCGACCAGGAAGGCGTTCACGCCGCCTTCTCGCAACTGCTGCACGCCCTCGCGCGTGGCGATGCCCGATTCGGTGACCAGCAGGCGCTCCGCCGGCACCATGGCCTTCAGGTCCAGCGTGGTCTGGATCGACACCTCGAAGCTGCGCAGGTTGCGGTTGTTGACACCGACAAGCGGCGTGCGCAGCTTCAGGGCGCGCTCCATCTCGGCCGCATCGTGCACCTCGACCAGCACCGCCATGTCCAGGCCCAGGGCGATGGCCTCGAAGTCGCGCATCTGCGCATCGTCCAGGCAGGCGGCGATCAGCAGCACGCAGTCGGCCCCCATCGAGCGCGACTCGTAGATCTGCCAGGCGTCGACCATGAAATCCTTGCGCAGCACCGGCAGGTCGCAGGAGGCCCGCGCCTGGCGCAGGTAGTCGGCGCTGCCCTGGAAGAACTGGCGGTCGGTCAGCACCGACAGGCAGGCGGCCGCCATCTCGCCGTCACCCATGGCATAGCTCTGGGCCAGGTCGGCGGGAATGAACTCGCCCTCGCGGATCACGCCCTTGCTCGGGCTGGCCTTCTTGATCTCGGCAATCACGCCAGCCTGGCCGGCGGCGATGCGGCGGCGCAACGCGCCCACGAAGTCACGCGTGAGCACGCGGCCTTCGGCATCGGCGCGGATGGCTTCCAGCGGCACGCGCTTGCGGGCGGCGGCCACTTCCTCGTGCTTGACGGCCACGATCTTGTTGAGGATGTCGGACATGGGTGCGTTCTCTCGGTGAGTCGGGATCAGGCCGCGGCAGCGGACGTGGTGAACTGGACCATCTGCGCCAGCCGCGCCTTGGCAGCGCCGCTGTCCAGCGCCTCGCGCGCGCGCTCGATGCCGGCGCCGATGGAGTCGCTGACATTGGCCGCATAGAGCGCCGCGCCCGCGTTGAGCAGCACGATGTCGCGCGCGGCGCCATGCGCGCCCTCGAGCACGCCCATCAGCACCGACTTCGATTCCTCCGGCGTCTGCACCCGCAGGGAGCGCAGACTCGCCATGCGCAGGCCGAAGTCCTCGGGATGCACCTCGTACTCGCGGATCTCGCCGTTCTTCAGCTCACCCACCATGGTGGCGGCGCCCAGCGAGATCTCGTCCAGCCCGTCGCGGCCGTACACCACCAGGGCATGCTCGGCGCCCAGGCGCTGCAGCGCGCGCACCTGGATGCCCACCAGATCGGGGTGGAACACGCCCATTAGGATGTTGGTGGCACCGGCCGGGTTGGTCAGCGGCCCCAGGATGTTGAAGATGGTCTTGATGCCGAGTTCGCGGCGGATCGGCGCCACGTTCTTCATCGCCGGATGGTGGTTGGGCGCGAACATGAAGCCGATGCCCACCGCCTCGATGCTGCGCGCGATCTGTTCTGGCCCAAGATTGATGTTGACGCCCAGCGACTCCAGCACGTCGGCGCTGCCGGACTTGCTGCTCACGCTGCGTCCGCCATGCTTGCTGACCTTGGCGCCGGCTGCGGCGGCGACGAACATCGAGCAGGTCGAGATGTTGAAGGTGTGCGAACCATCGCCGCCCGTGCCCACGATGTCGACCAGGTGCGTGCGGTTCTTGACCGGCACGTGCAGCGCCACCTCCCGCATCACCTGCGCCGCGGCGGTGATCTCGCCGATGGTTTCCTTCTTGACGCGCAGGCCGGTGATCAGCGCCGCCGTCATCACGGGCGAGGCCTCGCCGCGCATGATGAGGCGCATGATGTGGAGCATCTCGTCATGGAAGATCTCCCGATGCTCGATGGTGCGCTGGACGGCTTCCTGGAGCGTGATGGGCATGGCGGTGTCTGCTTTCTCGAAGTCGGAAGGAAGAAGGGACAGGAGGTGCGGAGATTCAGCGCGAAGGCGCATCGCTGAAGGCAAGCTTGAGGCCGAAGCCCAGCACCATGAGGCCCGCGGCACGCTCGGCCCAGCGCAGCACGGCGCCTGCGCGATCGAGGCGGCGTGCCAGCCAGGCCGCGAGCGCGGCCCAGCCGATGCAGACCCACAGGGCGTTGAAGTTGAACAGCAGACCGAGCAGCAGGAACACCCCGGCCGGATGCGCCGCCGCCGGATCGACGAACTGCGGCACGAAGGCCAGGAAGAAGAGCGCCACCTTCGGGTTGAGCACATTGGTCAGGAAGCCGCCGCGGAAGACACGCGCCAGCGGCTCGGTCTGCGGGCTCTGCTGCGCGGCCAGTCCGGCCTGCAGGGCGCCCGGCCGGCGCAGCATCTGCAGGCCGATCCACACCAGGTAGGCCGCGCCGACCCACTTGAGCACGGCGAAGGCGGTGGCCGAGGTCGCCACGATGGCGCTCACGCCCACGGCCGCCGCGACGATGTGCACGCAGCAGCCGGCCGTGATGCCCAGCGCCGCCACCACGCCCGCGCGCCAACCCTGGCGCAGCGCATGGCCCACGATGTAGAACACGTCCACACCCGGCGTGAGGTTCAGCAGCAGGCCGGCGAGCACGAAGGCCAGCAGGTGCGGCAGGTCAGGCATGGAAGTAGTCCTTCATGGCCGCGACGGCCTGGTCCACGCCTTCCTCGTCCACATCGAGATGCGTCGCGAAGCGCAGGCGATAAAGGCCCGTCGCCAGCACGCCGCGCGACTTCAGGAAGTCCATCAGCCCCGCGCCGCGCTCGCGTGCCGGTCCTTCAAGGTCGACGAACACCAGGTTGGTATGCGGCGCCTCGACCTTCAGGCCGGCGATGCCGGCGAGGCCGTCCGCGAAGCGCTTCGCCAGCGCATGGTCGTCGGCCAACCGGTCGATGTGGTGGTCCAGCGCATGCAGCGCTGCCGCGGCCAGCATGCCGGCTTGGCGCATGCCGCCGCCGGCCATCTTGCGCACCCGGTGCGCGCGGGCGATGAACTCGCGCGACCCGCACAGCGCCGAGCCCACCGGCGCGCCCAGGCCCTTGCTGAAGCACACCGACACGCTGTCGAAGCATTGCGCAATGCGCCGGGCCTCGGTGCGTGCGTCGCCGCCCGTGACCTTGGCCTGTGCGACTGCGGCGTTGAAGAGGCGCGCACCATCCAGATGGCGCGACAGGCCGCGCGATTGCGCGAGCGCGGTGGCCTGCTGCACATAGTCGAAGGGCAGCAGCCGGCCGCCGAGCGTGTTTTCCAGCGCCAGCAGTCGGGTGCGCGCGAAGTGCGCGTCGTCCGGCTTGATGGCGGCCTCGATGTCGGCCAGCGCCAGCGTGCCGTCGGGCTGATGCTCCAGCGGCTGCGGCTGGATGCTGCCGAACACCGCGGCCCCGCCGCCCTCCCAGCGGTAGCAGTGCTGCATCTGGCCGACGATGTACTCGTCGCCGCGCTGGCAGTGCGCCAGCAGCGCGCACAGATTGCTCTGGGTGCCGGTGGGCACGAACAGCGCAGCCTCGAAGCCGAGCATCCCGGCGATGCGCGCCTGCAGCGCATTGACCGTCGGATCGTCGGCGAAGACGTCGTCGCCCACGGGTGCCGCCACCATGGCCTGGCGCATCGCCGCGGTGGGGCGGGTGACGGTGTCGCTGCGCAGGTCGATGGGGGCGGTGCGGGTCATCAGGCGGGCTCCAGGAAGTTCTTCAGCATGGCATGGCCATGCTCGGTCAGGATGGACTCGGGATGGAACTGCACGCCCTCCATCCGCACCGCCTGCGGCAGCTCGGTGTGGCGCACGCCCATGATCTCCCCGTCGTCGGTGCGGGCCGTGACGGCCAGCACCTTCGGACAGCTGTCCGCCTCGATGGCCAGCGAGTGGTAGCGGTTGACGGTGAAGCGCTCGGGCAGGCCGTCGAAGACGCCTTCGCGCGTGGTCGTGATCTCGCTGACCTTGCCATGCATCAGCTGCCGGGCCCGCACGATCCTGCCGCCGAAGGCCGCGCCGATGCTCTGGTGGCCCAGGCACACGCCCAGGATGGGCAGCTTGCCGGCGAAGGCCTGGATGGCCGGCACCGATACGCCCGCCTCGGCCGGCGAGCAGGGGCCGGGCGAGATCACCAGCCGGCTCACGCCGGCGGCGATGCGCTCGCCGATGCCCTCCAGCGTGATCTCGTCGTTGCGCACCGTCTCCACCTCGGCGCCCAGCTCGCCGAAATACTGCACCAGGTTGTAGGTGAAGGAGTCGTAGTTGTCGATCATCAGCAGCTTCATGGCGCTCACTCCAGGCCTTCTTCCACCAGCTCTGCCGCACGCAGCAGCGCGCGGGCCTTGGCCTCGGTTTCCTTCCATTCCAGCTCGGGCACCGAGTCGGCCACCACGCCGGCCGCGGCCTGCACGTGCAGCACCTGGTCCTTGATGACGCCGGTGCGGATGGCGATGGCCAGGTCCATGTCGCCGGCATAGCTGATGTAGCCGCAGGCGCCGCCGTACAGCCCGCGCTTGGTGGGCTCCAGCTGGTCGATCAGCTCCATGGCATGCACCTTGGGCGCGCCGGTCAGCGTGCCAGCCGGGAAGGTGGCCTTGAACACGTCGATGGCGCCCATGCCGTCCAGCAGCGTGCCCTCGACGTTGCTCACGATGTGCATCACGTGGCTGTAGCGCTCGACCGCGAAGGCCTCGGTCACCTTCACGCTGCCGGTCTTGGCGATGCGGCCGATGTCGTTGCGCGCCAGGTCGATCAGCATGACGTGCTCGGCGCGTTCCTTGGGATCGTTGACCAGTTCGACCTCGGCGGCCTTGTCCAGCTCCATCGAGGCGCCGCGCGGCCGGGTGCCGGCCAGCGGGCGGATGGTGATCTTCTGCGCACCGTCGCCGGCCTGCTCCTGCCGCACCAGGATTTCGGGCGAGGCCCCGACGACGTGGAAGTCGCCGAAGTCGTAGAAGTACATGTAGGGGCTGGGATTCAGCGAACGCAGGGCACGGTACAGCGACAGCGGCGACTCGGTATAGCGCTTGCTGATGCGCTGGCCCACCTGCACCTGCATGAAGTCGCCGGCGGCGATCAGCTCCTTGGCCCGCTCCACCGCCGCCAGGTAGTCGGCCTTGGCGAAGGGCCGCTCGGCCGGATGCGCCTGCGTGGGCTTGACCTGCGGCGCGGCCACCGAATAGCGCAGCAGCTCCTTGAGCTCGCGCAGCCGGCGCTTGCCGCGGGCATAGGCCTCGGGCTGCGACGGGTCGGCATAGACGATCAGGTAGAGCTTGCCCGACAGGTTGTCGATGACCGCCACCTCCTCGCACTGCAAGAGCAGGATGTCGGGGCAGCCGATGGTGTCGGGCGGACAGGTCTTCTCCAGCTTCTTTTCGATGTAGCGCACCGCGTCGTAGCCGAAGTAGCCGGCCAGGCCGCCGCAGAAGCGCGGCAGGCCGGGCCGCAGCGCCACCTTGAAGCGCTTCTGGTAGGCCGCGATGAAGTCCAGCGGGTTGCCGCTGGCGGTCTCCACCACCTGGCCGTCGGTCACGACCTCGGTGCGGGCTTCGTCGCCGAAGCCGCTGGCGCGCAGCAGCGTGCGTGCGGGCAGGCCGATGAAGCTGTAGCGGCCGAAGCGCTCGCCGCCGACGACGGATTCGAGCAGGAAGCTGTGGCGCCCGCCGCCTGCGGCACCATGGCCATGGGCCAGCTTGAGGTAGAGGGAGAGCGGGGTTTCGAGGTCCGCGAAGGCCTCGGTCATCAGCGGGATGCGGTTGAAGCCCTGGCTGCTGAGGCTCTTGAACTCGAGTTCGGTGATCACGGGGTTTCTCCTGGCCGGCGGGCGCTCCTGTGGCCCATGCGGCGGTTCATTCGATCTGGAGGAGGCACGGCGAGCGAGGCATCGGCCGGGCCAGGCGTGCGCAGCCGCGAGGGCCGCGCGATCAGGCGGTCAACGTCTTTGGCTTGCGCCAGGGCCAGGCTCCCCGGCAGCCTTGCCCCGTCTGGATGACGTGATGAATGAACATGAGAGGCGGCGAGTGTAGCCGAGGGCCTGCGGGCGGCGACCGTTTGCGCAAGCGTTCGTCAGGGGGCCGTGGCGCCGGTGCCGAAGCGCAGGTCCGCCAGTGAATCCAGGTACGCATCGGCCGGCACCTCGCGCACAGGGCGGCCGTGGTTGTAGCCGTAGCCCACCAGCACCACGCGGCAGCCGGCGGCGCGCGCCGCCTGCGCATCGTTGCTGGAGTCGCCGATGGCCAGCGTGCGTCCCGGTGCGCTGCCCAGGGCCTCGCAGGTCAGCAGCACGGGCAGCGGGTCGGGCTTCTTGCGCGCGAAGCTGTCGCCGCCGAAGACGTGGTCGAAGAAGCCGTCCAGCCCCTTGGCCGCGAGCAGTGGCCGCGCGAAGGCGAGCGGCTTGTTGGTGAGGCAGGCCAGGCGCAGGCCCTGCGCGCGCAGCGCCGCCAGGCCCTCGGCCACGCCGGGGTAGACGGTCGAGTGCCGGCCGTTGATGGCGAGGTAGTGGTGCTGGTAGCGGGTCCAGGCGTGCCCGAACAGCGCCTCGGGCGACGGCGCCCCCACCTGCTGCAGCACCGCGCGGATCAGGTGCTCGGAGCCCTTGCCCACCAGCGTGCCGATGACGTCCGCCTCGATGGGCGGCAACGACAGGTCCTGCAGCATGCCGCCCAGCGCGGCGGCGAAGTCGCCCAGGGTGTCCACCATCGTGCCGTCGAGGTCCACGATGGCGGCGTCGAGGGAAGAGCGGTCGAAGAAGGGGGCGGTCACGGACAGGCAGGGTCGAAGTCGGGCCTGCGACTGTAGCGCCCGACGCCTTGCTCTGCCCCGCTGCGCTGGAGGCCGTGGCCGGAACGGCCTCGACGCTGCGCGCCTCAGCCGCTCACGCTTCGGTGAGGGACTGGGCTGCGACGACGGCTTCGGTCCGGTTGCGCACGTTGAGCGCACGGAAGATGGCCGCCAGATGGATCTTTACCGTGCCCTCGCTGATGCCCAGGCTGCGGCCGATCAGCTTGTTGGGCTTGCCCTGCGACAGCAGTTGCAGCACCTCGACCTGCCGCTCGGTGAGCACGTTGCGCAGATGCTCCAGCGTGGGCGCCGCCGACGGCGCGGAGACGGCGCGCACCTGCGACTCGCCGCCTGCATGCGGCGCCAGCCCGCCGGGCAGGGCCGACAGCATCATGGGCGGCACGTAGACGCCGCCGGCCAGCACCAGGCGCACGGCCGAGAGCATGACATCGGGCGAATAGGCCTTGGGAATGAAGCCCAGTGCTCCGCGGTCGAGCACGGCGCGCATCATGGCCGGGTCCTCGTAGCCCGAGACCACGATCACGGGCACCGCCGGATGGCGGCGCCGCAGTTCGTCGATGTGGGCGTACTGGTCGGCACCCGGGATGTTCAGGTCGATCAGCGCCAGGTCGACGTCGTCGGTGGCCAGCGAGGACAGCTCGGCCGCCGTGGTGGCCACCACGAACTCGACGCCTTCTTGCAGTTCGGCCAGCTTGGCCTTCATGGCCTCGATGACCAGGCGGTGGTCTTCGGCGATCAGGATTCTCATGGCGTGCTCGATGGAGATGTGCGCGCGCCGCATTCGCCGAGGCCTGCACCCCGCGATGCCCTCGCGCCGCCGCCGCCTGCCCTCGCAGGCGCGAAAGCTGGCAGCGTAGCGCCTAAGCCCCCCGCCAGCAAGGCGCCACCCCTGCCCGAAAGGCATAGCTCCGTCGCCCTATGGTCGCCCCGCAGGCGCGTCGCCAAGATGGGCTGCACATGCGATCCGGACCCACGGTTGTGCACGAAGGCCCATGCCGCGCCTGTTCGACTTCTATGCGCCGCTCTTCTCGTTCGGGCTCGCCCTGCAGGCGCAGGCCGCGGCCGCGCGCGAGCCTGCGCAGGCGAGCCGGCTCGCACGCGAGCAGCTGATGCGCGCACGCAGCCAGGCGCTCGACGCGGGCCATGCGCTGGCCCAGGTGGAATCGGCCACCTTCGCGGTGGTCGCCTGGCTCGACGAGGTGCTGGCGCAGTGGCCGCAGGGCGCGGCCGACTCGCTGCAGTTGATGCTCTTCAATTCGACCACCGCCGGCACCGAGTTCTTTCATCACCTCTCCGCCCTGGGCCCCCACGATGCGCAGGTCCGCGAGGTCTACTGGTATGCGCTGGCGCAGGGCTTCCACGGCCAGTACCACTTCGAGCGCGGGCAGGACGCCGGCATGCTGGCCCGGCTGAAGGCGTTGCATGCGGCCCAATTGCCGCTGGCCCCGATCCGGCCTTCGGCATGGGGCGCATGGGCATCGGTGCCGAGCGTGCCCGGAGTCGCCGTGCCACCGGCGCGACACGCCCGGCCATGGCGGTTCGCCGTCCTTGCGGCGGCCATGGCGTTCGTGGCCCTGGCCTGCGCCGCGCTGATGCCCTGCGTGGACGGCTGACCATGCCCCCCTGCCTGGCCCTCGGCCTGCTGGCGCTGCTGACGCTGCTGCTGTCCGGGCCATGGTGGCGACGCGAAGGCCGGCAACGCTGGGCGCGCGGGCGGCGCCTGGCACGCTGGATCCGCCATCAGGCGGCGCGGGAGCGCCCAAGCAGCGCCGAGATCCGCGCGCTGCGAATGGCGCTGCCCCGCCGGGGTGTCGCCGGCCGGCTGATGGGCATCGGCGATGCCCAAGCCGCGCCTTTGTCGCTGCTGGGCCCACGCGGTGAAGGCGATGCCTCACCCTCTGGGTTCTGGGAAGCGCGCGAGGCGGATGGCATGCTGCTGCTCAGCCTCACGCTCCCTTCTGCCGAGGGTCTGGATGCTGGCGCGCGCCGGCTGGCCCTGTGGCCCCATGCGCTGCAGGCCCTCGCCCGCCGCCACCCGGCACAGCCACTGCAGGGGCTGGTGCTGTGCATGGCCGCCGCAGACCTGCTGCGCGAGGGCGCGGAGCGCACCACGCGCCTCGGACGCATCACGCAGCTCGCGCACCAGGCCTGCGGCGGCCTGGGCGCGGCGCTGCCGGTGCACCTCGTCGTCACGCAGATGCAGGCCTTGCGGGGCTATGCCGGTTTCGAAGCGCTGCTGCCACCCGAGGCTTTCCGCCAGCCCTGGGGCATGCGCCATCCTGGCGCCAGCCACGCGGCGCGGCCGCAAGACCTGCTGGACCCCCTCTTCGAGCCGCTGATGGAGCGCCTGGAGGCTCTGCGGCTGGGTGTGATGCTCGACGCGCCGCCCCTGCCGATGCGGCGCGACATGCACGAATTCGTCGAGCAGGTTCGCAGCCTGCGGGCCGGCCTGTGCCAGTGGCTGGACATGCTGACCGACGGCGAGCCGCTGGCGCCGCTGCCGCGCTGGCAGGGCCTGTTCTTCACGGCGTCGCGGCCCGAGGCGGCCTTCACCCAGGGACTTCTGGGTCGGATGGCCGACCTGCCCACCCGCTGAGCACGGCGCGGCGGTGACGCGTCTGCCCTCAGGGCGCCGTCGGCTCGATGCGGATCTGCCGCGCGCCGAAGGTCACATCGAGCTTCACCGGCTTGCCCGGCTCCACCGGCCGAACCTCGCGCCAGCGGGCCCGTTCCAGGTCTCGGTAGGCGGCCATGAAGGCCAGCGCCTTGGCGTCGGCCGGCAGCGTCATCTCGATGCGACGGACGTCGCCGGGCCGAAGGAGCACCTCCTCCTTCTGCACCTGGTCGGCCGCCAGCGTGGCCTGGTCCTTCTCGAAGAGGGTGAAGAAGTCGGCCGCGTCGAAGGCCTGCGACGCCTTCAGCGCATACACGCGCACAGTGACTGGCGATGCGCGTCCGCGTGCATCGGGATTCACATCGGCGCCGCCCTTGAGGCTGAGCACCACCGGCGTGACGACGGGCTTGGGCGGCGGCGGAGGCGGCGCCGCACAGCCCACCAGCAGCAGTGGAACGAGCGCCGCACCGGCAAGAAGACCACGCCCCAGCGAGCGCCGCGCAAGGCGGCCATAGGACGAACGTTGGGGGGATGGCGCCTGCATGCTATTTCCTTCGTTGCATTGACCCTGGGATGGGCATCTTCGATTATCCCCAGCACTTTTTCACAGGCAACATGCTCACCACGGACCTCGTCGACGCACTGCTGGAGCCCATCGGCGAGGCATCGCCCTGCGGCGATGACCTGGAATACGACCCGGATTTCATCGCGCTCGAAGCTTCTGCGCAAGGCAAACCCGAGCAGCAGTTCGGCGACACCGTCATCCCCGCCGTCGAGCCCGAGTGGCCGCAGGTGGCCGAGGCGGCGCAGGCGCTGCTGCGGCGGACCAAGGACGTGCGCGTGGCGGTGCACCTGCTGCGCGCCAGCACCCGGCTGCAGGGCCTGGAAGGCTTCCTGTCGGGCATCCGCCTTCTCACCGGCCTGCTCGACACCCAGTGGGACCACGTCCATCCGATGCTGGATGCGGACGACGACAACGATCCCACCATGCGCCTGAATGCGCTGGCGCCGCTGGCCGACGATTTGCTGGTGGTACGTGACCTGTACGACGCCTGGGTGGGCACGGCGCGCAGCCTGGGCCGCATCCGCGTGCGCGACATCGCGATCGCGCGCGGCGTGCTGGAGAGCTCGGGCGGCGACGCGGGCTACTCCGCCTCGCAGGTGCAGGGCGGCCTCGAGGAGATCGTTCAGTCGCAGCCTGAAGTGGCCCAACGCATGGCCGGTGCCGCGCCCGCGATCAGCGGCCTGCGCCAGGTGCTCAACGACAGCAGCGGCCTGGGCGAGGCGGTGGACCTGTCGCGTCTGCGCGCCATCGGCCACATGCTCAACCAGGCCGCACAGAGCCTGGCCCCTGAGGCTGGCGCAGCGGACGCTGGCGACGCCGGCATCGGCGAAGGCCAGGTTGGCAGCGACACGGTCGAAAGTGCCGGCCGCTCCGCCGGTCCGACCCCCATCCGCGGCGAGATCCAGTCGCGCGCCGATGCCGTGCTGATGCTCGACAAGGTCATCGCCTACCTGCAGCGCACCGAGCCCGGCAACCCCGCACCGCTGCTCATCGAACGCGCCAAGAAGCTCATCGGCGTGAGCTTCTTGGACATCATCGCCAACCTGGCGCCCGACGCCATCAGCACCATCGAGCACGTGACGGGCGCAAGCGCCTCCAGCGACCAGTAAGCGCGCCGCGGCTCCCAGTCTTCACCCCCCTCCTCCAAGGAGCTTTCGCATGTCTTCCAAGAGCAGTCAGAAATTCATTGCCCGCAACCGCGCGCCGCGCGTGCAGATCGAGTACGACGTCGAGTTGTACGGCGCCGAGAAGAAGGTGCAGCTGCCCTTCGTCATGGGCGTGCTGGCCGACCTGTCGGGCAAGCCGGCCGATCCGCTGGCGCCGGTGGCCGAGCGCAAGTTCCTCGAGTTCGACGTCGACAACTTCGACGCCCGCATGAAGGCCATGAAGCCGCGCACCGCCTTCGCGGTCGAGAACACGCTCACCGGCGAGGGCGAGCTCAAGGTGGAACTCACCTTCGAGAACATGGAGGACTTCTCGCCTGGCGCCATCGCGCGCAAGGTGGACTCGCTCAACAAGCTGCTGGAAGCGCGCAACCAGCTGTCCAACCTGGTCACCTACATGGACGGCAAGGGCGGCGCCGAGGAACTGCTGGCCAAGGTGCTGGAAGACCCGGCCCTGCTGCAGTCGCTGGCCGCTGCCAAGAAGCCGGCCGAAGACAGCGCCGCCTGACACCCACCCGCCCCGGATCGAGGAGAACCCCATGGCAGAAGCACTTCAGCAGAATGCGCTGAAAGAGGTCGAGTACGCCGGCAGCGATTTCGCATCGCTGCTGCAGAAGGAATTCAAGCCCCGCAGCGACGAGGCCAAGAGCGCGGTCGAGACCGCCGTGCTCACGCTGGCGCAGCAGGCGCTGTCGAACACGGCGCTGATCGGCAAGGACGTCACGCAGTCGATCCAGGCCATGATCGCCGCCATCGACGCCAAGCTGACCGAGCAGATCAACAAGATCATCCACCACCCCGACTACCAGAAGCTCGAGAGTGCATGGCGCGGCCTGCACTACATGGTCAACAACACCGAGACCGACGAGAACCTGAAGATCCGCGTGATGGACGTCTCCAAGCAGGACCTGGCCAAGACGCTGAAGAAGTTCAAGGGCGCGGCCTGGGACCAGAGCCCGATGTTCAAGAAGGTCTACGAAGAGGAATACGGCCAGTTCGGCGGCGAGCCATTCGGCGCCATCGTGGGCGACTACCACTTCGACCACACGCCGCCCGACGTCGAACTGCTGGGCGAGATGGCCAAGATCGCGGCGGCCGCGCATGCGCCCTTCATCACCGGCGCCAACCCCAGCCTAATGCAGATGGGCAGCTGGCAGGAACTGGCCAACCCGCGCGACCTGACCAAGATCTTCAGCACGCCCGAGTACGCCGGCTGGCGCACGCTGCGCGAGTCGGACGACTCGCGCTACCTGGGCCTGTGCATGCCGCGCTTCCTGGCGCGCACGCCCTACGGCGCCAACACCAACCCGGTGGAAGAGTTCGACTTCGAGGAAGACACGGCCGGCGCCGACCACAACAAGTACGCCTGGGCCAACGCGGCCTATGCGATGGCCACAAACATCAACCGCTCGTACAAGGAATACGGCTGGGGCTCGCGCATCCGCGGCATCGAGTCGGGCGGCGCGGTGGAGAACCTGCCGCTGCACACCTTCCCCAGCGACGACGGTGGCGTGGACCAGAAGTGCCCCACCGAGATCGCCATCAGCGACCGCCGCGAGGCCGAGCTCTCGAAGGCAGGCCTGCTGTCGATGATCCATCGCAAGAACTCGGACTTCGCGGCCTTCATCGGCGCCCAGTCGCTGCACAAGCCGGCCGAGTACGACGACCCGGACGCCTCGGCCAACGCCAACCTGGCCGCTCGCCTGCCCTACCTCTTCGCCTGCAACCGCTTCGCGCACTACCTCAAGTGCATCGTGCGCGACAAGATCGGCGGCTTCAAGGAGAAGGACGACATGCAGCGCTGGCTGAACAACTGGATCATGAACTACGTGGACGGGGACCCGGCCAACTCCTCGGAGTCGACCAAGGCGCGCAAGCCTCTGTCCGCCGCCGAGGTGATCGTGGAAGAAGTCGAGGGCAACCCCGGCTACTACACCTCCAAGTTCTTCCTGCGGCCGCACTACCAGCTCGAAGGCCTGACGGTGTCGCTGCGGCTGGTGTCCAAGCTGCCTTCCGCCAAGGGCGGATGAGCCCCTCGCGTGCGCCTGCCCCGATCGTTTGAAAAAGGCGCACGCGCATCGTTCTCCAGACAGCCTTCCTCTCTTCGCATCGAAGGCAACTCCACTTCACTCACACACTGAAAGGCTCGAATCATGGCAATCGACATGTTCATCAAGATCGGCGACCTCACGGGCGAGTCGGTCGACAAGGTCCACAAGGGCAAGATCGACGTCCTCGCCTGGAGCTGGGGCCTGTCCCAGTCCGGCACCACCCACATGGGCGGCGGCGGCGGCTCGGGCAAGGTCAGCGTGCAGGACCTGTCGATCACCAAGTACGTGGACGCGTCCAGCCCTTCGCTGTTCAAGACCTGCTGCAACGGCACGCACCACAAGGACGCCCAGCTCATCGTCCGCAAGGCCGGTGGCAAGGGGCCGGTCGAGTACATCAAGATCACGATGACCGAAGTGCTGATCACGGCGGTCAGCACGGGCGGCAGTGGCGGCGAAGACCGCCTGACCGAGAACGTGACCCTGAACTTCGCCAAGGTGAAGGTCGAGTACACGCCGCAGAAGCCGGACGGCACGCCGGAGCCGGTCAAGGAAGCCGAGTGGGACATCGCCGAGAACGCGGAAGTGTGAGCCGGGGCCTGCGCCCGAGCACGAACGCCGGCGACCGCCGGCGTTTTTTTATGGCGCCTTCACGCCCGATGCAGGAACTCGGCGCGCCCTGCAAGCCAAAAACGACACCGACCGCTGCGGTCAGGCTGCGGGCATCAGCCGCGTCTCATCGTCGTGGCCTTCAGGCATGACCCACAGGGCGATGGCCGTGTAGTTGTCCTGCCCGGGCTTGGCCCGCGCAATGATCTGGGCATCGATCTGGTCGGTCCATTGCCGCGGGGTGCGCGAGGCCTGCAGGCTGCTGGCCAGACCTTCGTCGCCCAGCACCTCCCACACACCGTCGGAGCACAACAGCAGCGCATCGCCCGGTTCGAGCCGCATGCGCTCGGAGATGTCGATCTGCGGCGGCTCGGTGACCGAGCCCAGGGCCGACAGAAGCACGTTGCGCTGCGGATGCAGGCGGGCGCCCTCGTCATCGAGCATGCCGCCGGCCACCATCTGCTGCACCAGGCTGTGGTCGGTGGTGCGCGCCACCACCGCGCCGCCGCGGAACAGGTAGGCGCGGCTGTCGCCGCTGTGCGCCCACACCATGGCCTGCGCTTCCAGGTCGATGGCGGCCATCACCAGCGTCGTGCGCATGGCGGCGAGCTTGCCGCCTTCGGCCTGACGCTCCACGATGGCCTCGTTCGCACGCGCCACCAGCGCGCGCAACACGTCGGCATCGAGTCCTGGCTGCGTCGCAAAGCCGCCCAGCAGGCTGGCCCTCGCTGTGGCGGAGGCCACGTCGCCGCCGCCGTGGCCTCCGGCGCCGTCGGCCACCAGGCACAGCACATGGCGGTCGTTGTACCAGTGGCCGTAGACGTCTTCGTTGTAGTCACGCCCGCCGGGCCGGGTCAGGGTGACGATCTCAATTTCCACGCGCGCTCCTTGTCGCAGTTGTCCTCGGTCGCGGAGCCGCCCTCACGGCTTCGCGTCACCCTCGCCTGCCTGCTTGAGCCGGGCCATCTGGGCCTCGTAGGCCTCCAGGAAGGCTTTGCCGAACAGGCTGTGGAAGTCGTCCTCGGCCTCGGCGGCGATGGTGCCGTACAGGGCCGTGAACTGGTCCCAGAGCTTGGCCTTGCGGTTGGCCGCAAACAGGCTGTCCAGGGCCGAGCGCGCGGCGATCTTCTTCTCCAGCTCCTCGGGGCCGAAGCGGGCGATGAGCGCGGCCAGCGCCGCCCGCAGGCCAACCATCACGCCGAACTGGTGGGCGCGCAGGTCGTCGTAGGCGTCGCGCATGGCCGCCTCCGCCGGCATGAAGCCGCGCAGTTGCGGGCCCAGCAGATGGCCCAGCGCCACCTCGACGGTGGGCGAGAACTTGAGCGGGTTGTTGGCCTGGGCCGCGATCATGGTGACCTCGGCCCGCACTTCGCGCTTGAGCTCCTGGCGGGTGAGCAGCAGCTGCAGCGTGCCTTCGGTGGCGCTGCGCAGCATGACGCCGATGCGCTCCATCAGCGCGGGCGTGAGCTGCGTGGGCGGCTGGTGCATGCCGCCCAGGCCGTGCAGGAATGCGGCGAGGAGTTCGCCGGCGTCCCCGGTGGCGCCGACGGCCGCGCTTGCGGGTGCGGGCGTGGCCGGTGCGGACCGGTCAGCGGCCGGTGCGGCCACTGGCGCCTCGGTGGACACGGGCCAGGCCGGCGGCGGCGTGGCGGCAGGCATCGGGGCTGGCGCCGGTGGCGCGATGGCAGCCAGAGCAGGCGCAGGCGCAGGTGCCAGCAGATCGTCGAAGCCCCCACCCGCGGCCGGCGCCGGACCGAAGGGTTCATCGCCGAGCAGGTCGGCGAAGGGATCGGGCACGCCCGTCGGCGGGGACGCCAGCGCCGCAGGCGACTGGATGGGGCTCGCAGCGAAGGGCGTGGTCGCGGCGGCGGGCGGCGGCTCCGCGGCGGTGGCAGGCCGCGCGGCGGAGGCGCGGCCGATGCGGATCGGCTCGCCCGCGGCATCGGGAAAGGTGCCGCCGCCCGGGCCGGCTGGCGTGGCGGGCGCGACGGCCGCACGCGGCGGCGTGAAGCCGAACTGGCCGATGGGTGCATGGTCGCTGCGCGGCGGCTGGCTGGCCGACGCGGCCTGCTGGAAGGCCGCGAGCGGATCGGCGGCACCGCCGGCCGTGTTCGGTTGCCGCAGCGGGTCGGCCAGTGGCGACAGGGCCAGTGGATCGCCGCCCGACGGGGCGGGCCCGAGGCCGAAGAGGTCGTCGATGCGCTGCGAGTTGGCGGTGGGGTTGGAGGCCGCGGGCAGGCCGAGGTCGGAGAAGTCGTCCAGCGGGGCCGGGCCGGCCGGCGCCGCACCGAGCAGACCGGCGAACGGGTCGGCCGCCGAGGGCGCGGGCATGCGCGGCGCCAGGCCCATGGGATCGGCAAAGGCGTCGGGCAGCGGCACGGCGGGCGCGCTGGGCGGCGGTGCGGGCACCGGCCGGGCGAGCGGCGCAGCGGGCGCGAGGCCGGCCAGCAGATCGGCGAACGGATCGTCGCCGGCCGGCGCGGGCATTGCCGCGGCCACCTGGCCGAAGCCGGTGGGCAGATCCGCCGCGGCGACCGGGGGCGCGGCTGCGGCCACGCCCTGCACGGCCAGCTCGAAGCTGCCGATGACCAGGCGCTCCCCGCCGCGCAGGGGCGCCTCGTTGCCGGCCCCCAGTGGCACGCCATTGCATTGCATGGGGTTGCTGCCGCGGTCGACGATCACGTACTGCCCGCCGCGACAGAGCACCTGGGCATGCACGCGGGAGACGGTGCGATCCGGGTCGTCAAGGACCAGCGTGTTGGTGTCGGCCCGGCCGATGGTGCCGCCCTGTGGGCCGAAGCGGGCAGCCAGAGGACGACCCATCGGGGCACCCTGGCGGCCGACGACGACGATTTCGATCATGAAGAAGCTCTCCGCGCGACGACCGCCCGGCCGGATCGCCGGGCCCCTGCGAGCGAACCAGTATTCATGGCGTGCCGTGCCTTGGCAATCTTGCCGGAAGAGGTAGGCCGCCGGCTCGCGCGTTCAAGGCGCGAGCAGAAGCACCACGGCTTGGCTGGGCACGACGCGCACGCCCGGACAGTTGGTGCTGTTCTGCAGGCTCATGCTGGTGAGCCGGCTGGCCGGCATGCCGTTGAACAGCACCGTGAACGCGCCCGTCACATGCCGCGACGGTCCCATCACCGTGCCCGAGGCCACGCCCATGGCGACGCCCGCGTTGTCCCCATTGGTCATCGGCACCGTGGTGCCCAGGTTGTGGGCCGGCGTGCACATGATGAGGATCGTGGGGCAGTTGGGCACGGCCATCGGACCCATCGCGATGTTGGGATAAGGCACCGGCACCGGTCCCGCGGGCGAGGGGGTCAGGCACACGTCCGGGAAGCCCATGTCGGTGCCCATCATCTGACAGTTCGCGAACATGGCGGTCCTCAGCCGAAGTGGATCTGGGCACCGCGTGCCTTGACCAGCTTCTCGCCCTCCACCAGCGCATGCTCCGCATGGACCTGCAGCAGCTGGCTGGCATGGAGTTCGACGTGGCGGGCCTGCGTGCGGTCCAGGCCCTGCGTGGTGCGCATGTACTGCCCGGCATGGTGATGGGCGCGGTCGAACACGCTGCTCAGCGCCTGCCCGATGGCCTTGATGCTGGCGCCGAACACGTTCAGCCGCGCACCGGTGACCTGGGCCTGCTCGCAATCCAGCGCGACCTGTGGCGCCTGCATCCGCAGCGCCTCGCCGGCCTGCACGTCGATGGCACTGCCGCGCAGCGCGAGCGCGCCCGGGCTGCGCAGGGCCAGGTCCTGCGGGCCGGGCCGGGCCAGCACGCTCATCACCCAGGCGCAGCCGTCCTGGGACAGCACGGCCACGGTATCGCCCTGCTGCACCGCCACCAGGCAGCCGAGCGCGGCCCGCGCGGCTGTGGCCGGTGCATCGCCGAGCACGATCCGGCCGTCTTCATCGACGCTGTGCACCGTCGCCACCCGCCAGCCGGCCGACGGCAGGCCGCACGATGAGGAGGCGGGATGTGCGCGGCGACGGGAGGAACGCGTCGGCGCCGGGGGGACATGCACGGTGGTCATGGGAACTCCTAGTGAAATGCTCAGGCCGCGGTCCAGTTCTCTGCACGGGCGCGCACCGGGTCCGTTCCCAGGGCGCGCGCCGCATCGGTGAGCTGGGCCGCTTCCAGGTCGGTCGCATGCAGCACCGCGCGCAGGAGCACTGCGCCGCGCAGGTCGGCCGCACGCAGCACCGCGCCGCTGAAGTCGGCATAGGTGCAGTCGGCGTCGGCCAGCAGGGCGCCTTTGAGGACCGCCCCGGCGAAGTGGCATTGGTAGAGGTCGGCCCCGGCGAAGCGGGCGCCGGGCAGCGCCGCGCCGCCGAACAGCGACTGCCGTAGCCGCGCACCCGTGAAGACGACCTCGCGCCCGCGAGCCTGCGCAAACACGGCCATCGGGGCCTGGGCATCGGCGAAGTTGCAGCCGTCCAGCGTGCTGCCCTGGAAGTTGCACTGGCTCAGCTGCGCGCCCACGAAGGAGCATCCGCTCAGGTCGCACTGCGAGAACTGGCAGGACTCGAATCGCCCGCCGTCGAAGCGCTTGCCCGGCAACGGCGTGCGGAAGAAGCTGGCCCGCGTCATGGTGGCGCCCTGCCAGGTGAGCTGCGTCACATCGCAGCCCGCCACCACGGTGTGCAGCCAGCGCGTGCCGTCCGCATTGACGTCGACCAGGCTGCACTCCGACAGGGTGGTCGAGTCGAGCTCGCAGCCGTGCAGGCCCGCATGCTGCAGGCTGCAGCCCTGCAGCTTCGCCATGCCCAGCCAGGCCTGCGCCATCTGCGCATGCGAGAGATCGCATTCGTTGAAGGTGGCGGCATGGAGATTGGCGCCGCGAAGGTCCGCATGCACCAGGCTGCAGCGGTTGAACACGGCATGACGCAGGTTGGCCCCGGCAAGGGTGGCGCCGGCCAGATCGCAGTGGTCGAACACGGCCTCGCGGCCATCGCACTGGCGCAGGTCCGCGGCGGCCCACGATGAGGACGAGAACATGCCACCCGCCAGGTAGACGCCTTCGTAGCGCCCGCCCCGGAAATCCTGCCCATCGAAGGCTTCGCCCAGCCCCACGCCCAGCGCGAGGAGTTCCGCGCTCACCGTCATGCCAGTGCCTCCCGCTGCGCCGCGACGGCCTGCTGTTGCGCATCGAGCCGGGGCCAGGTGCGGCAGCGTTCCAGCAGGGCGCCGTCCAGGCGGGTGTCGCCGCTGAGCGCCACGCGCGACAGGTCCGCGCCGAAGAGGTTGGCCTGCCGCAGGTCGGCGGCCAGCAGGCTGGCGCGAGTGAGCACGGCATCGCGGGCATCGAGGCCGTGCAGCACCGCATGGCTGAGCCGGGCGCGTGTCATCAGGGCGGCCTGGACGTTGGCCCGACTGAGATCGGCGCGCCGAAGGTCGGTGCGGTGCAGACAGGCGCCGGCAAAGCGCGCGCCGGGGGCGATCAGCCCCACCGCGCTGCACTGGCCCCAGTTGGCCTCGCTCAAGTCGGCCTGCGCGGCCTGCATGCCGTCCAGCACGGTGCCGAGCGTGCACACCATGCCGCGCGCGCGGGCGCCGTTCATCCGCGCCTCCCGCAGGTCGCAGGTGATGAAGTTCGCCCCCGCGAGCTGCGCCCCCGAGAGATCCACGCCGCGCAGATCGCATTCGATGAAGGTCGCGCCCTGCAGGTCGGCCTGGGCCAGCACCAGCGCACGCAGATCGAGCTTGTGGAAGGTACCGCCGGGAAAGGCGCACCCCGTCCAGTCGGCGGCGCCCCAGATGCTGTCGTGCAGGGTGGCACCGGTCAGCTTTGCATGGCGCAGGCTGGACTGTGCGAGCTGGCTGCGCACCAGCGTGGCCCCTTCGAGGTTGGACTGGTCGAACACCGCGCCGGCGAGAACGGCGCCGCCGAGGTTCGCCGCCGTGAAATCCGCCCCCACCGCAATGCAGCCGCGCAGGTCCGCATGGGCCAGCACCGCACCGACGAATCGGCAGCCCGACACGTTGGCACCGCGCAGGCTCACGCTCTCCAGCCAGGCCGCGGTGAAGTCGAAGCCGCGCAGGTCCAGCTCGGACAGGTCCACGCCGGTCAGGTCGATCCAGGGCAGGGTGCGCAGGCCGAGCGCGATGATCTGTTCGATCTCCAGCCGGCGCTGCCGGCCCGCATCGCCCGTCAGCGGCAGCGCTGGCGCCTGCAGATGGGCGGACTGCCAGTACGCCACCCGTTGCGCGTCTTCCTGCAGGCGCAGCTTGCTCAGCAGCGCGGCCGGCGCCAGCGGCAGCGCCGCGCCCTGCGCCTGGAGCTGGGCCAGATGACGCTCGGCAGAGTAGTCGGGCGGCCCACGCTGGATCAGATCGGCAGTGCGCACGCCCAGCAGGTCTTCGCTGTCCATGATCTTCTCGAGCTGCGTCGCCAGCTCGTCGACCACCGCCCAATGCTCCTTCTCGGCCTGCGCCTGCTTGGCCTTGAGGTAGGCCGGCAACTCCGAAGGCGTGGGCGCAGCCTCCCGCTGCGGCATCTTCAGGCCGAGCGCATCGGGGTCGCGGCCCGCCTCGATGGCCCGCTCCCGCGCCAGGCCCACGTCGATGCTGGCCCGGCGCAGCTGCGCCTCGGCATGCAGGCCCTCCATCTGGAAAGCGGCGCCGGCCTCGTCGAAGTCCGCGTCGACCCCCGCCCAGTCCGCCGGCAGCAGGACGCTCTCGTCGAGGCTCTCGATGCCGCCGAAGCGCGGGTCGAGGCGACGCTCCAGCACCTGCGCGTAATGCTCGTCGGCGCGGCCTTCGTCCAGGCGTTCGAGTGCGCCCAGCAGGTGCGCGATGTCCGAGGCATCGTCCTCCTCCACCTGCAGGAGGCCGTGCCACACCAGCACCAAGCGCTCCACCTCGGGCAGGAACCACACGGTCGTCAGCCGCATCGGCACCTCGCGCAGCGTCGCCTCGCCGTGCGCGCCGGCCGCATGCTGGGCGAATACGCGGGCGCGCAGTCGCGGCAGCGTGCCCTGCAACACCGTGCCGGCCGGATGAAGGTTCTCCAGCAGATAAGGCTCATCGCCGCGCAGCGGCCCGGGCAGCCACTGGTCGCGCGGCGCCATGTTGAAGTGCGACCAGTCCAGGTCCGGCGCGAAGCCGGGCGCATGCTGGCGCAGGTACTGCTCGTCGTAGGTGCCCCGCAGTGCCGCGCGCTGGGGATGCATCGGCCCGAGCGCACCGAAGCCTGCCGGCACGGCGGCGTCAGTCGGCGTGCCCACCCGCGAGTGGGGCAACTCCAGCCGCGGCAGCCAGTGCACGCCATCGACGGGCATGCGCCCCACGCCCGCCGGATTGGCCGGGAAGTCTGCCCCTCCGTAGGCCTGGGCCCAGTCCAGGGGAACGGGCTCGAAGGCACCGCCGGTGCGCACGGTGTTGTCGACCCAGAAGCGCGGGGCGAAGGCCAGCACCTGCTTGCTGACGCCCCCCAACGTGACGCTGGCTGCCACGCCGGGCACGTGGGCGGGCGCATGCACCCGGCCCGACACCAGGAACTCCGGCGTGAGCTTGGCCATGCCTTCGTCGACCAGCCCGCCCTCGATGTGGGCCTGCACGAGCTTCCACAGCGTCTGCTCATGCAGCCCGTCGGGATGACCCATGCGCACGGCCATCAGCGCGCTCACCGCGCAGCCGGATCGGCCGCGGAACTCGAAGCTGCGCTGCATCAGCGACAGCGCGGAAGGCTTGTGGACCTGCATGGAAGACGGCGGCGATCAGACGGGCGGCAGGCCCTTGGACAGCAGATCGATGCCCTCGGCCGCGCCCTCCTGGAAACCCTTCATCGCGGCATCGGCGATCGGCGTCACGGCGGCGTCCACCACCCCGGCCGCGGCGACGCCCGTGGCGGCCACGCCCAGCGCGGCGCCGGCGATCGCCACCCCCGTGCCCACCATCTCCTTGGTGTGCTCCTCGCTGGCGCGCTGCTGGGCCCGGCTGGACAGCCGCGTGAGCTTGCCCGCCAGGTCGGGATTGAGGGCCTGCATCTCCTTCGCGGCCTCGGCCAGCTTCTTGGCCGCGTTCTCGTAGGCGTCGGACGCCCGGCTGACGCCCGAGTTGAGGTCCTTGACGCCCAGGGCGATCTGCAGGAGGGGCGCGATCACGTTGATGCCCTTGACCAGCGCCAGCATCGCGCCCGCCCCGCCGCTGCCCGCACCGGCCTTGAGGGTGTGCAGCACCGCGTCGTCGACCTTGAGCATCAGCTGCTTGAGGCCAAGGCCGGCGATGCTCTCGGACTTGAGGCCCAGCACCCCCTGCGAGACCATGCCGATGTTGTTCTTGCTCTCCATGCCCAGGATGGTCTTGCTGAACATGCCGAGCGTCGCGTCCTTCTGCGGCCCCAGCGACGTCACGTTGACCTTCATGCCGGTCACCGTGGTGTCCGCCAGGCCCGACATGAACAGGCTGGTGCCGGCCACCACGTCCATGCTGGTGGCCGCGCCCTGCAGCACCTTGGGCGCAAAGCTCTGCAGCGAGCCGGTGGCCGTGATCTTGTGGTCGCCCACGGTGGAATCGGTGCGACCGGCCTGACCGGCGATGGTGATCGCCCCCGTGCTGGCGATCTTGAAGGAGTTCGCGGCGGTGGCGTTGAGCTCCACGTGGCCCGCGTTGAGCGTGAACTTGGCCGTGTTCACCGTCGTGGAGGTGGACGCCGTGAGCACATAGTTCAGCGGCGTGGTCCAGGTCACGTCGCCCTGCACGGTGGTGGCCTGGCCGGCGCTGCCGATGAAGTTGACCTGCCCCAGATCGATGTAGTTGGTCTGGGTCAGGCGGACCGTGTTGGTCTGGTTCTTCTTGACCTCGTTGGTCTGGTCCTTGACGACCAGCGTCTTCTCGTTGCCCTCGACCGTCGAGGTCCGGTCGTTGTGGACCATCAGGGACTGGTCGTGTCCGACGCTGGTGGAGTCGTCGGCCTCCACCGAGGTCGACATGTTGCGCTCGGCATGGATGTTCACCAGCTCGGCGCCCTTCTTGTCCTCGAACATGATCTCGTTGTAGTTCGAGGGCCCGCCGCCGGGCGTGGAGCGCGTCTTGAAGCCGCTCTGCGTGGCGCTGGGATAGGGGATGGGCTGGTCGTCGTTGTAGACGCGGCCCATGATCAGCGGCCGGTCGGGGTCGCCGTTGAGGAAGTCGACCACCACTTCCTGCCCGATGCGCGGCGCGAAGTAGCCGCCCCAGCCCTTGCCGGCCCAGGGCTGCGACACGCGGATCCAGCAGGTGGACTTCTCGTCGCTCTTGTCGTAGCGGTCCCAATGGAAGTGCACCTTGACGCGGCCGAAGGGATCGACGTCGTGCTCCTTGCCCGCGGCGCCCACCACGAGGGCCGACTGCGGCCCGGGCATGCGCACCCGCGGCGTGAGCCGCGGCGGCTTGAAAGTGGTGTCGGCGGGCAGTGCCGTCAGCAGGAACAGGCCCGCGCCACGCCGGCCGGTGTGCAGCAGCGGCTCCTCGGCCACCAGGCGGCCCACCGCGTCGAGCACCTGGGCGTTGACGGCATCGTCGGCCAGCAGCGCGGTCAGCAGACGCCCGGCCGCACCGTCGCGCGGCTCGGCGTCCATGCCTTCGTAGCCGGGATGCATCAGCACCATCGTGCAGCCCGCGATCAGGTAGGCACCGTCGCGCGTGCCGTCGGGATCGCCGCTGAAGTCGAAGCAGCGGCCCACCGCCACGTCGGGCCAGGCCGTCAGCGCCCAGTGCTGGCGGCGCTCGGACACCATCTGGTCGATGCGCGCGCCGAGCTTGAGGTTGAGCGCACCGTTCTCGAAGTAGCCGCCCGGGAACTCGAACACCTCCAGGTCGCTCAGCTCGTGCTCGCCCGAGGCGTCGGCGTCGGACTTGAGCACGGTGCGGATCTTCTTGAAGTCGCTGTCGCGCGAGGCATAGCGGCCGCTGGTGAACGACCGTGCATCGCACCAGCGCAGGATCTCGTCGAAGCGCTCCTCGCCGCCGCCGGTGGCCATCGGCAGCTCGCCCACGACCGGCAGCTTGTCGTGCGCATTGCCGGCGCCATCGGCCAGCAGCATGGTGCCCGGCGCGTCGTGGGCATCGAACCAGTAGTAGATGCCCTCGTCCTCCAGCAGGCGCGAGACGAAGGCGTAGTCGCTTTCCTCGAACTGCACGCAATACGTGCGCGGCTTGTGCTCGCCCACCACGCCGCTGGGCTTGGTCTTCTTGAAGCGCTTGATGGCGCTGTCCTCGAAGGTGGCGTCCATCACGTCCAGCACGCTCTTGTCCTGGTGGATGCGGGCGTTGATGCGCTTTGTCAGCAGCCAGAACCAGGAGCGCAGGGTGATGCGGTACTCGAAGTAGCGCCCCACCGCGCCCAGGCGCGCGAAGCGCACCGCATGGCCCTGGCAGTGGCGCTCGTGCATGTTGCCGTCGGCGTCCAGGAACTCGACCACCACGTCGAAGGCATGACCCAGCACATCGGCCGCATCCAGGTCGTTGGCCTTGGACAGCACCGACAGCTCGTAGGCCGCCGGCCGGCTCAGGCCTTCGTGGCCGACGATGCCCCAGAACATGAGCTCGCTGTTGACGGGCGAGTCGCTTTCGATGCGGAATTCCTGTGTGGCCATGAAATCGGACTCGTGAAGGTCAGCGGCGGCGCGCGGCGACCAGCCAGCCCAGTACCGGGCGGGCGCTCTCTTCGCGCAGGTGCACGGATTCGAAGACCACGGGCTCCAGCCCGGCGGACTCCAGATCCCGACGCACGGCCGCGGCATCGTGGCTGTAGCGCCCGTGGGGATTGAGCACGAAGCCCTCGACGCCGGCGCCCTGCGGATGCAGGGCGGCATCGATGGCCTCCAGCGTGAACATCAGCCAGCCGCCGGGGCGCAGCATGGGTTGCGCCGCCTCGAACACCGGCGCGAGCCGGCCGAAGTAGCACAGCGTGTCGGCCGAGACGATCAGGTCGCGGCTCTCTGCTTCGCTTTGCTGCAGGAAGGCGGTCAGCTCGGCCTTGACCAGCCGGTGATAGACCTGTCGCGGCTCGGCCTTGGCCAGCATGCCCGCCGACAGGTCCACGCCCTCGAGATGGCGCGCATAGGGCGCCAGCAACGGGCCGCACAGTCCGGTGCCACAGCCGGCGTCGAGGACGTCCAGCGCCGCCCGGGGCTCGCCCAGGCAGGCCGCCACCTGGTCGGCGACCAGCTCGGGCGCACGGTAGTGCAGCGTGGCCAGCTTGGCATCGAAGCTGCTGGCGAATTCGTCGAACACCTTCTCGACATAGCCGTCGGCCGCACGCCCGGGCACATCGACGCCGCTGCACGCCGCCAGATGGTGGCGCGCCTGCACGTTGTCCGGCTCGTCCTTGAGCCAGTCGCGGTAGACGGCAGCCGCCTCCTCCAGGCGTCCAAGGTGGTACAGCGCCAGACCCAGCAGATGGCGGCTTCGCGCGTGACGCGGCGCGTGCAGAAGCGCCTGCCAGAACATCTGCAGGCCCTCGGGAGCCCGGCCGACCGCCATGTAGAGCGACGCACAGTTCGTGTAGGCATCGGCGTAGTCCGGCACCAGCGCCACGGCGCGCAGATAGGCGCGCTCGGCCTCCTCGTGCCGGCCCTGCTCGTGCAGCAGCACGCCCAGATTGTTGAGAAACGGGGCATGGTCGGGCCGCAGCGCCAGCGCCTGCGCATAGGCTTCGGCCGCCTCGTCCAGCTGCCCCGCATCGAGCAGCACATTGCCCAGGTTGCTGTGCCAGTCGGGCATGCCCGCGTCCATGGCCAGCGATTCGCGCATCAGGGCGAGCGCTTCGTCGGCCCGACCGCGCTGGTACGTGAGCATGCCCAGGAAGTGCAGCACGTTGGCATCGCGCACGCCGCGGGCGAGCAGTTCGCGGTAGATCCGCTCGGCATCGTCCAGGTGGCCTGCGCGGTGCAGGCCCAGCGCCATGCGCATGGCCTCGGCCGGATGCACGCGCACCGTGTTGCCGCGCCGGCCGCCTCGGCGCGGCGTTGCGGCAGCGGACGTGATCTTGACGGCCATCTTGGTGCGCAGGGGGCGAAGGAAGTGGGAAGGGGTCGCAGCCTCAACGGCTCCACGACTTGTTGGTGCCGTCGCACCACGTCATGGTGTACTTGCGGTTGCCCGCGCCGCTGCCGCCGGAGTGCGAACCCAGGCCCCAGACGGTCATGGCCACGCCTTCCCACGAATACCACACGGTCACGTTGTTGGCCTTCTGGGTGTCGTGCAGACACAGGATGCCGTGCACCAGCTCGGGAGAGCCACCGGTGGGGCCGTTCAGGCGCAGATGCTCGATGCGCCGCTTGTAGGGCTCGGCCGGCGTGTCCTTCTCGCACAGGGTCATGAAGGTCTGGTTGGGCTTGAGCAGCCCCTTCACCAGGCCCGGCTGCCAGGTATAGATCGGCCGGTCGACCGCGGGCGCCTTGGGCATGTGGGTGGTGCACAGACCGTCGCGAAAGGCCTTCTTCGAACACTTGGGATAGCTGCAGGTGGTCATGGGTCTTTTCTCCAGGTTTCGATGTCAGAACTGGTAGGTGAAGTTGCCGTTGTCGACGCCCACGCGGACGCGCTCGATCGGCTTGCCTTCCATCATTCGCGTGAGGAACTCGCGGCTGATGTCCGGCAGCATGGTGTTGGTGAGGATGGCGTCGATCATCCGGCCGCCCGATTCGCTCTCGGTGCAGCGGCTGACCACCAGCTTGACGACGTCGTCGCCCACCTCGAACGGGATCTTGTAGCGCGCCTCGACCCGCTTCTTGATGCGGCCCAGCTGCAGCCGCACGATGCTGCCCAGCATCTCGTCCGACAGCGGGTAGTAGGGAATGGTCACCAGCCGGCCCAGCAGCGCGGGCGGGAAGACCTTGAGCAGCGGCTCGCGCAGGGCCTTGGCCATCGACTCGGGGTCGGGCATCAGCTCGGGGTCGCGGCACATGCTGGCGATCAGGTCGGTGCCGGCGTTGGTGGTCAGCAGGATCAGCGTGTTCTTGAAATCGATGGTGCGGCCTTCGCCGTCTTCCATGAAGCCCTTGTCGAAGACCTGGAAGAACAGCTCGTGCACGTCGCTGTGCGCCTTCTCCACCTCGTCGAGCAGCACCACGCTGTAGGGCTTGCGGCGCACGGCCTCGGTCAGCACGCCACCCTCGCCATAGCCCACGTAGCCGGGGGGCGCGCCCTTGAGCGAGCTGACGGTGTGCGCCTCCTGGTATTCGCTCATGTTGATGACGATGAGGTTCTGCTCGCCGCCGTACAGCGCCTCGGCCAGGGCCAGGGCGGTCTCGGTCTTGCCCACGCCCGAGGTGCCCGCCAGCATGAACACGCCGATGGGCTTGCTGGGGTTGTCCAGGCCGGCGCGGCTGGTCTGGATGCGCTTGGCGATCATCTCCATCGCGTGGTCCTGGCCGATCACGCGCTGGCCCAGCAGCAGCGGCAGCTTGAGCACGGTGTCGATCTCGTTGCGCTGCATGCGGCCGACGGGGATGCCGGTCCAGTCGCCCACCACGGCGGCGACGGCCTGATAGTCCACCGTGGGCAGGATCAGCGGCGACTCGCCCTGCAGCGTGGTGAGTTCGGCCTGCAGCGCGCGCAGGCGCACCAGCATGGCCTCGCGGTCCTCGCCGCCTTCCCCCGCGCGTGAGGGGTCTTCGCTCCCTCCCCCACTGGGGGAGGGTTGGGGTGGGGGCTCGCCGCCCTCCGCCACCGCCAGCCGCTGGCTCACCGGCAACACCGCCGCGCTCGCCCTCTTCGGCGCCTGCGTCGCGGCGGCCATCTCACGCCGGGTCTGCGCCACCGGCGCGCCCCCACGCGCCTCGTGCAGCCATTTCCACAGCGTCAAATAGCCGCTGAACTCGCTCTTCTCGTCGTCGAACTTGGCATGGGCCTGGTCGGCCTGCTGCTGGGCTTCGAGCGGCCGGTCGCGCACGTCCTGCACGCTCATGGCCGAGGCGATGACCAGCACCTCCTGCAGCGCACCGCGCGTGCGGCCCTCCAGAATCATGCGGCCCACCCGCGGGTCCAGCGGTAGCCGGGCCAGTTCGCGGCCGATGTCGGTCAGCTCGTTGGCATCGTCCACCGCGCCCAGTTCGCCCAGCAGCTGGTAGCCATCGGCCACGGCCCGGCCGCTCGGCGCTTCCAGGAAGGGGAAGGCCGTTACGTCGCCGAGATGCAGCGACTTCATCCTGAGGATCACGCCCGCGAGCGATGAGCGCAGGATCTCGGGGTCGGTGAAGCGCGGCCGGCTGGCGAAGTCCTTCTCGTCGTAGAGCCGGATGCAGATGCCGTTGGCCACCCGGCCGCAGCGGCCGGCGCGCTGGTTGGCCGCCGCCTGACTGACCGGCTCGACCAGCAACTGCTCGACTTTGCTGCGGAAGGAATAGCGCTTGACCCGCGCCGTGCCCGCATCGATCACATAGCGGATGCCCGGCACCGTCAGCGAGGTCTCGGCCACGTTGGTGGCCAGCACGATGCGCCGGCCAGTGTGGCCCTCGAAGATGCGGTCCTGCTCGGCCTGCGACAGGCGCGAGAACAGCGGCAGCACCTCGGCCGCGCGCATCACCGGCTGATGGGACAGGTGCTTGCGCAGATGGTCCGCCGCCTCGCGGATCTCGCGCTCGCCAGGCAGAAACACCAGGATGTCGCCCGCGGCGTTGCCTTGCCACAGCTCGTCCACGCCGTCGGCGATGGCGTCGTTCAGGTCGTACTCGCGCGATTCCTCGAAGGGCCGCCAGCGCATCTCCACCGGGAAAGTGCGGCCCGAGACATAGATGACCGGCGCCGGCCCGTTGCGGCTCTCGAAGTGCTTCGCAAAGCGCTCCGCATCGATGGTGGCCGAGGTGACGATCACCTTCAGATCCGGCCGCCGCGGCAGGATCTCGCGCAGGTAGCCCAGCAGGAAGTCGATGTTCAGCGAGCGCTCGTGGGCCTCGTCGATGATCAGCGTGTCGTAGGCCTTGAGCAGCGGGTCGGTCTGCGTCTCCGCCAGCAGGATGCCGTCGGTCATCAGCTTGACCGAGGCGTCGCGGCTCAACCGGTCCTGGAAGCGGACCTTGTAGCCCACCACCTCGCCCAGCGGCGTCTTCAGTTCCTCGGCGATGCGCTTGGCCACGGAGCTGGCAGCGATCCGCCGCGGTTGGGTGTGGCCGATCAGTCGGCCGCGGCCCTCGGGTGCGTTGAGCTTGCCGCGGCCCAGCGCCAGGGCGATCTTGGGCAGCTGGGTGGTCTTGCCCGAGCCGGTCTCTCCACACACGATGACCACCTGGTGGGCCTGGATGGCGGCGGCGATCTCGTCGCGCTTGGCGGATACGGGAAGGGAATCGGGAAAGTCGATCTGGAGCGGCACCGGCCGAGTATCGCAGCACACGGGTTCACATGTTTCCGTGTAGACTCGACCGACACCCGCCGCCGCGCCAAACGCTGCGCCCAGTTTGCGAGGAAGCCCATGGCCAACCTGACCATCAACGTCGACGACCAGCTCATCAAGGCCGCCCGCGTTCGCGCCATCCAGCAGGGCACGTCGCTGAGCGCCAAGGTGCGGGAGTTCCTGCAGCAGTACGTCAACGAGGCCGAGGCCAGCCGCCAGATGTTGCGCGACGCTGCCACGGCCCGGCTGATGGCGGCCATCGACGCCGCCGCCAGCGAGGCGCAGCCGGCCGCGCAGCCACACAGCAGCAGCCTGCGCGATGAGCTGTACGACGGCGACTTCCGGGCAAGGGCCCGCTCCGCCGACTGACGCTTCGCCCGTGCCCCTCGCCTTCTTCGACACCAACGTGCTGGTGTACTGCGTCGATCCGCGCTCGCCGACCAAGCAGGCCGCAGCGCGCGAGCTCGTCGCCCGCCACGCGGCCGCCGCCGAGGGCGTGCTGAGCACGCAGGTGCTCATCGAGCTCTACAGCGTGCTCACCCACAAGCACCGCATCGCGGCCGACACGGTGCGCGCCCTGCTCGACGGCTACAGCGCCTGGCAGGTGGTCGACACCGACCTGCGCCTGGTGCAGTCGGCGCTCGATACCGCCCAGGCCCACGGCCTCTCGATCTTCGACGCCATGGTGGTCGAGGCCGCGCAACGCAGCGGCGCCGTCACGCTCTACACCGAAGATCTGCAGCATGGCCGACGATTTGGCGACCTGACGCTGGTCGACCCCTTCCGCGCTGCCGCCTGAACGGGCGGCTCGCGTCCTTCCTTCCGCTTCCACCTTCCACAGTCCTGCTCCGCGCATGTCCGCCGTCTTCAACTTCACCTTCGTGCCCTGGTTCCGGTCGGTGGCGCCCTACATCCACACGCACCGGGGCAAGACCTTCGTGGTCGGCATCGCAGGCGAGGCCATCGCGGCCGGCAAGCTGCCGTCCATCGCGCAGGACCTAGCGCTGATCCAGTCCATGGGCGTCAAGGTCGTGCTGGTGCACGGCTTCCGGCCGCAGGTCAACGAGCAGCTGCGGGCCAAGGGGCACGAGGCGCGCTATTCGCACGGCATGCGCATCACCGACGAGGTGGCGCTGGACTGCGCGCAGGAGGCCGCCGGCCAGCTGCGCTACGAGATCGAAGCGGCTTTCAGCCAGGGTCTGCCCAACACGCCCATGGCGGGCTCGACGGTGCGCATCCTCTCGGGCAACTTCATCACGGCGCGGCCGGTGGGCGTCGTCGACGGCGTCGACTTCCAGCATTCCGGTCTGGTGCGCAAGGTGGACGCCACCGGCATCCGCCGCGCGCTGGACGGCGGCAGCATGGTGCTGCTCTCGCCCTTCGGCTTCTCGCCCACGGGCGAGGCCTTCAACCTGGCGATGGAAGAAGTGGCGACCAGCGTCGCCGTGTCGATCCAGGCCGACAAGCTGATCTTCCTGACCGAAGTGCCCGGCATCGCCATGGACCCGAGCCAGCCCGTGAGCGAAGACAACCCCATCGACACCGAGCTGCCCCTGGACGTGGCCCGCAAGTGGCTCGCCCAGCTCTCGCCACCGCAGCAGCCGACCGACACCGCCTTCTACCTTCAGCATTGCGTCAAGGCCTGCGAGGGCGGTGTGGAGCGCAACCACATCCTGCCCTTCGCCGTCGACGGCTCGCTGCTGCTGGAGATCTATGTGCACGACGGCATCGGCACGATGGTGATCGACGAGAAGCTCGAATCGGTGCGTGAGGCCGGCGTGGACGACATCGGCGGCATCCTGCAGCTGATCGAGCCCTTCGAGCGCGACGGCACGCTGGTCAAGCGCAGCCGCACCGAAATCGAGCGCGACATCCACCAGTACACGGTGGTGGAGCACGACGGCGTGATCTTCGGCTGCGCGGCGCTCTACCCCTACCCCGAGGCACGCACCGCCGAGATGGCGGCCCTCACCGTCTCGCCCCAGTCACAGGGCCAGGGCGACGGCGAGAAGCTGCTCAAGCGCATCGAGCACCGCGCGCGCGCCATCGGCCTGGACAGCATCTTCGTGCTGACCACCCGGACGATGCACTGGTTCATCAAGCGCGGCTTCCAGCCCGTGAGCCCGGACTGGCTGCCCGAGGCGCGCAAGAAGAAATACAACTGGGACCGCAAGAGCCAGGTCCTGGTCAAGAAGCTGGGCTGAAGCAGCCTTGCCAAGAAGAAAGGCGCGTCCATCGGGCGCGCCTTTTTCATGGGATGGTCAGGCCGCGTCGTCGGCTACGACATCCGCGGCTGCCCGTTGGACGCCGTCAGGCCACCATCCACCGGAACCAGCGCACCATTGACGAAGCTGGCGTCATCGCTGGCCAGGAAGGCGACCACCGAGGCCACCTCCGCCGGATCGGCGCCGCGGCCGAGCGGAATGCGGTCCTTGAAGCGCTCCATGGTCTCGGGGTCGCCCTGCATGTCCGCGGTCATGGGCGTAAAGGTGAGGCTGGGGCAGACGGCATTCACCCGCACCCCGCGGCTGCCATGGTCCAGTGCCATGGCGCGGGTCAGGTTGACCACCGCGCCCTTGGACGCGTTGTAGGCCACCAGGCCCCAGTCGCCGCCCAGGCCCGACACCGAGGCCGTGTTGACGATGCAGCCGCGGCTGCGCTCCAGGTGCAGCATCGCGGCCTTGGCGCCGTTGAACACGCCACCGGCGTTCACCGCCAGCGTGCGATGGAAGTCCTCGGCCGAGGCATCGGTCGCATCGCCCTCGGGTGCGATACCGGCGTTGTTGACCAGCACATGCAGTTCGCCGAAGCGCTCGATGGTGGCCTCGATCAGGGCACTGACCTGGCCCAGATCGGCCACGTCGACCTCATGCACCAGCGTGCGCTCGTCGGGCAGATCGGCCGCGACCTTGTCGAGCTTCTCGGCATGGTCCCCGGCCAGCACGACATGGGCGCCCTCTGCGGAGAAGCGTCGGGCGATAGCCTCGCCGATGCCCGAGCCGGCGCCGGTGACGATGACCACACGGCCATGGAAACGGTCGCGCCCTTGGGCGGAAGAGAGTTGGAGTGCGGAAGTCATGGGCAGCATGAAGGCATGCGCGCAGGCGGCACGACGTCGGAAAAGCGCGCATCGAAGCCGTCCAGTGCGACGCACGTGCGGTGGCCGTATATAGGCGCTTCGACAAGCTCAGCGCGAACGGGGGTAATGACCAGCCCGCCGATACCGAGGTGCATAGCCGGCCCGTCCGCCGATACCGAAGTGGATGGCTGATCAGGTGATCCAAGAACCGTTCGGGCTGAGCTTGTCGAAGCCCCGCCCCATCGCTTCGAACACCGCGACGCCCCCGCTCAGCCCGCCATGCCCAGCCCACGCAGCAGCAGCAAGGTCGCCGTCCCCACCACGACAGGTCCGGTGACGCCACGCCGCCACCAGAACCAGGCGACCGACACGGCCACGGCCAGCCAGCGCGGGTCATGCCAGCCCGTGGCGACGGCGGCACCGGCCGAGCCGCGCAGCACCTCCGGCACGACCACGGCCATCAGCGCCGCCAGCGGTGCATGCCGCAGACCCGACGCCAGCCATCCTGGCAGGCGCGGCTCCCGGCGCGGCAGCAGGAACACGCCGCGCGTGAGCACGGTCACCCCCGCCAGCGCGAGGATGGCGATCCACAGATGCAGATCGGTCATGGCGTGGCGATGCGCGGGCGGCGTTCCGCCCAGTGGCCGGCCGCCATGGCGACGGCAATGGCTGCGATCACCTGCAGACCAAAGGGCCAGCCCTGTCCCATCCAGCCGATGGTGCCGGCCACCGCGGCCACCAGCCAGCTGGGCCGGTCCGCGATCATGGGCATCGCCAGGCCCAGCAGCGCGAGCACGCCGATGAAGCGCAGGTCCCAGTCCGGCGGAATGGCGTCGGCGAGGAAGATGCCCGCCAGCGAGGCCACCTGCCACGCCGCCCAGTTGAACAGCGCAAGGCCCAGGAAGTACGCCAGCTGGTCGGGCGAGCGCCGCGGGTAGCGCTGCATGAAGCGCACGTACACCGGATCGCCCGCCAGATAGGCCAGCCCCAGCCGCTGCGGCCGGGGCAGCAGGCCGAAGTAACGCCGCCAGTGCGCACTGAACACCACGAAGCGCACGTTGAGCATCAGCGCCGTCAGCACGATCACCCACAGCGGCGCGCCCGCCAGGATCATCGGCAG
>NZ_CAJYES010000144.1 GCF_913773995.1 uncultured Pseudacidovorax sp. | reverse complement strand
CTTGTAGACCATTTGCGTCACCGTGTTGCGAAGCAGCACGACGTACTGGTCGAAAGACTCGATCTGGCCCTGCAGCTTGATGCCGTTGACCAGATAGATCGAGACAGGAACATGCTCGCGGCGCAGCGTGTTCAGGAACGGGTCTTGTAGAAGTTGCCCTTTGTTGCTCACGATATTCTCCGTGTTCAGAAGAAGAGTTGTTGGACCGGGCACCTTAACACAGGGTTTCCGCACTGCAACATGCAGGCGCGAAAGCCGTCATAAAAAGAGCGGCTACTGCCCGGAGGGGCATCAATCATGACGGATCAGGAGCCGTCCTTGTCAGCATAGGGGTTATGTGAGGTCTTGAACTCGATGCGCAGCGGCGTGCCGATCAGATCGAACTCCTTGCGGAACCGCGTTTCCAGGAAACGGCGGTAGCTGTCGCTCACATGCTCCAGCGAGTTGCCGTGGATCACGATCACCGGGGGGTTCATGCCGCCCTGGTGGGCATAACGCAGCTTGGGCCGGTACATGCCGCTCTTCTTGGGCGCCTGGAACTGCACCGATTCCAGCAGCACGCGGGTGAGCACGGGCGTGGCCATCTTGCGCGTGGCCGAGCGGTGGGCCTGGATGATCGATTGCCATACCGGCCCCACGCCGAGGCGCTTCTTCGCCGAGATGAAGTGCAGCGCGGCGAACTTGAGAAAGGGCAGCCGGTTCTCGATCTGCCGCTGCAGTTGCTCGCGCTGGTAGCTGTCGACGGCATCCCATTTGTTGACGGCGATGACCACAGCCCGCCCCGCCTCCAGGATGAAGCCGGCGATGTGGGCGTCCTGATCGGTGACGCCCTGTGTGGCATCGATCAGCAGCAGCACGACGTTGGCCGACTCGATGGCCTGCAGCGTCTTGACCACCGAGAACTTCTCGATGGCCTCGAACACGCGACCCTTGCGCCGCAGCCCGGCGGTATCGATCAGCTCGAAGCGCTGGCCATTGCGCTCCAGAGGCACTGAGATCGCATCGCGCGTGGTGCCCGGCATGTCGAAGGCCACCAGGCGCTCTTCGCCGAGCCAGGTGTTGATCAACGTCGACTTGCCGACGTTGGGACGTCCCGCCACCGCAAGACGGATGGGGCGAACACCCTCCTCGTCCTGCGCGTCGGCGTCATCCTCATCGACGGGCGGCAGCATGTCGAGGGCCAGATCGACCAGCGCGCGCACGCCCTGGCCATGGGCCGACGACACGGCATGCACGTCGCCGAGGCCCAGTTCATAGAACTCGGCCAGACGTCCGCTGTCCTTCATGCCCTCCGCCTTGTTGGCGGCCAGGACGCAAGGCTTGCCGAGCCGTCGCAGTTCACCGGCGATGTCGTGGTCCTGGGCAGACAGACCTTCACGCGCATCCACGACGAAGACGATCACATCGGCCTCGGCCACGGCCTGGCGCGTCTGCTTGGCCATTTCCTGGTAGATGCCGCTGCCGGCATCGGGCTCGAAGCCGCCGGTGTCGATGACGATAAACTCACGCGGCCCCGCCCGGCCGCTGCCGTAGTGCCGGTCACGGGTCAGGCCGGCGAAGTCGGCCACGATGGCGTCGCGCGTGCCCGTCAGGCGGTTGAACAGGGTCGACTTGCCGACGTTGGGGCGCCCTACGAGCGCGAGAACCGGCTTCATGCAAACCTTCGTTCAGAGCGGATCATGGAAGAACGGCCGGCAGCCGCCGGCCATGCGGGAATCAGTCGGGCCGGTAGCCGAACACGCCACCGTTGCGGGTGACGATCACGACCGTGTCGGCGGCAACCATCGGCGCGGCGGCCACGGCAGAACCGTCGGGCACCAGGCGGTTGAGCACAGCGCCATCCTGGCGCGACAAAAAGTGCACAGTGCCCGTGTCCTCGCCGATGACCAGCGTGCGGCCGACAGCCAGAGGGGCCGTAAGGTTGCGCAGGCGAAGGCGCTCCATGCTCCAGGCGCGCTGACCGTCGGCGCGGCGCCAGGCCTGGACGGTGCCATTGCTTTCCACGCCGTACACCAGGGAATCGTCACCAGAGACGCCTTCGGAGCCGACCGCCGGCTGGGTCCACGCCAGCGTGCCGCGCTGCGCATCCACGCAGCCGACGGCGGCATAGTAGGCCCGGGCACAGATGCTGTCGCCGACACGGCTGACCGTCCCGGTCAGGTCGACCAGTCGTTCCACATCATTGGTCCCGCGTGGCGACGCGACGGGCACCTCCCAGCGCGAGTTGCCATTGGCCGGGTTCATGCCCACCAAACGGGCGCCGATGCCGGTGACGAGCGTGTCGCCGAAAGGCAGCAGCACGCCCGGCTTGCGCAGCACCAGGGAATCGGCGCCGGCCCGGCTCTGCTGCCAGAGCCGACGGCCGCTCTGGCCATCGAAAGCCGCGGTGGTGCGATCGGCCGTCTGCACGAAAACGCGGCGGCCGGCCACCAGCGGCGGCGTGAAGGTCTCGGCAGGGAGGCGTTCCTTCCAGATCACCTTGCCCGCCTCGATGGCCACGAGTTCGTTGTTGCGGGTCACGACCGCGGCGAGCTGACCGTCGCTGCCCACGCCGGCCGACAGCGGTGCCCCCACCTGGGTGCGCCACAGCTCGCGGCCCTGGCGGGCGTCGATGGCCACCACCGTGCCGTCGGAGGCCGCCACCGTCACGCGATCGCCGCTGACCGACGTACGCAGAGGAAAGCTCACGGCGGGCATCTTGACGCTCCAGGCCTGGCTCACACCGAGCGTTGCCGGATTGGCCGGCAGTTCCTCCGGCTTCAGCTTGGGCGTGCCGGAGCAGGCGGCAAGCGCGGCCACGACGAAGCCGGCACAGGTGGCCCGCAGGGCGGAGGCGATGGGCGTGGAAAGCTTCGACAGGGTCATGAATCGGATCCGTTTCAGGAAGTGGCCTTGGCCGAGAGCGAAGCCGGGTCGACACCCACGGCGTTGAGCTTGACCTCCACCAGCCTGCGATAGGCCGCGTCCTGGGCCAGTGCGGCCCATGCCTTCTTGTATTCGGCCTGCGCTTCATTGCGCTTGCCTTGGGCCAGCAGCACGTCGCCACGGCGGTCGGCCACGAGACCCTTGAATTCTTCGGGGAAGCTGCCGTTGAGCTGCTTGAGGGCCTCGTCGTACGACTTGGTCTCCATCAGGGCCGCAGCCAGCCGCAGCCGTGCGACGGCACGATAGCCGGGGTCGTTGCCCTTGTCGGCCACCCAGGTCAGCGCCGCGCGACTGGCATCGACCTGGCCCTTGTCGGCCAGCGTCTTGCTGGCCAGCAGGCCCGCCTGCTGCGCATAGACCGTGCCGCCGAAACGGCTGGTCATGTCGTCGAAGGCACGCTGGACCTTGGCCGGGTCGCCGGCCTGGGCGGCGCGGTCGAGCTCGTCGTAGAGCGCAGCCGCCTGCGTCGATTGGCGCTGCTGCCAGTACTGCCAGCCGTTCCAGCCCAGCACGGCCACGGCCGCCAGAATGACGACGCCGGTGATCAGATTGCCGTAAAGATTCCAGAAATGCTTGAGGTGGTCGAGCTGTTCCTGCTCTTCGAGATCGAGATGCGTCGCCATGCGGAAGGTCAGTCTTGGAAAGCGGCGGATTGTAGGCTGGGGGCCCAGGCGGACACGTCGGCAAGAGGACGCGCCACCTGCGCACCTGTCCCGTCACGCAGGGATTTCACCGTCACTTCGCCACGGGCGAGTTCATCGGCGCCGAAGATGAGCGCGAACCGCGCGCCGCTGGCATCGGCCCGCTTGAACTGGGACTTGAAACTGCCCTGCCCATCGGGCCCGGCTGCGTGCATCTGTACCTGCACACCCTGCGCCCGCAACTGGGTCAGGGTGCGCAGCACGACCGGCATGGCGGCCGCGTCGGGCACCACAGCGAAAACATCCGCGGCCGGCGCCGGAAAGCTGGCGCCCTGCTCTTCCAGCAGCGCGAGCACCCGCTCCACGCCCATGGCCCAGCCTACGGCGGGTGCGGCCTTGCCGCCGATCTGCGCGATCAGGTCGTCGTACCGGCCGCCGGCACACACCGTGCCCTGCGCACCCAGGCGGTCGGTCACGAACTCGAACACCGACAGGTTGTAATAGTCGAGGCCGCGCACCAGCCGGGGGTTGATGGTGTAGGCGATGCAGTTGGCGTCCAGGATGGCACGCAGGCCTTCGAAGTGCGCGAGCGAGGCTTCGCCCAGGAAGTCGAGCAGCTTCGGCGCGGCCTCGACCACCTCCTTCATCGCCGGATTCTTGGTGTCCAGGATACGCAGCGGGTTGCTGTGCAGGCGGCGCTTGCCGTCCTCGTCCAGCTTGTCGGCGTGCTGCTCGAAGTGGGCGATGAGCTCGGCACGGTGCGCGGCGCGCTCGGCCGGCTGGCCCAGGCTGTTGATCTCCAGCCGCACGTCGGTCAGGCCCAGCGCCGTCCACAGCGAAGCGGCCAGCAGGATCAATTCGGCATCGACGTCCGGGCCGGCGAAGCCAAGAGCCTCGGCGCCGATCTGGTGGAACTGCCGGTAGCGACCGCGCTGCGGCCGCTCGTGGCGGAACATGGGGCCTGTGTACCAGAGCCGCTTGGGGCCGTCATAGAGAAAGGAATGCTCGGTGACCGCCCGCACCACGCTGGCCGTGTTCTCCGGGCGCAGGGTCAGGTGCTCGCCGTTGAGGCGGTCCTCGAAGGAGTACATCTCCTTCTCGACGATGTCGGTCACCTCGCCGATGCCGCGCACGAACAGCGCCGTGTGCTCCAGGATCGGGGTACGGATGTTGCGGTAGGCATGGCGCGCCATCTGTTCGCGCACGATGCCTTCGAGCCATTCCCAGCGCGCCGATTCCGGCGGCAGGATGTCGTTCATGCCTTTGACGGCACTGATCTTTTCAGCCATGGGTGACGGGGGGTCGATCAGGCGCCGACGGTGGCGGTGGCCTGCCCGAAGCGCTTCTCGATGTAGTTTTCGACGATCTGATGGAATTCGGCGGCGATGTTCTCGCCGCGCAGGGTCAGCGCCTTTTCGCCGTCGATGAAGACGGGCGCGGCCGGCGCCTCCCCGGTGCCGGGCAGGCTGATGCCGATGTCGGCATGCTTGCTTTCACCAGGCCCGTTGACGATGCAGCCCATGACGGCCACCTTCAGCGCCTCGACGCCCGGGTAACGGTTGCGCCAGACCGGCATCTGCATGCGCAGGTAGTCGTCGATCTGCTTGGCCAGCTCCTGGAAGGTGGTACTGGTGGTACGACCACAGCCGGGGCAGGCGGTGACGCTGGGCACAAACACACGCAGGCCCAGGGCCTGCAGGATCTCGGCGGCGATCACCACCTCCTGCGTGCGGGCCTCGCCGGGCTGGGGCGTCAGGCTCACACGGATGGTGTCGCCGATGCCTTCCTGCAGCAGGATCGACAGCGCCGTGGCCGAGGCCACCGTGCCCTTGGTGGCCATGCCGGCTTCGGTCAGCCCCAGGTGCAGGGCGTAGTCGCAGCGGCGGGCCAGTTCGCGGTAGACGGAGATCAGGTCCTGCACGCCGCTCACCTTGCAACTGAGGATGATCTGGTCGCCGTTCATGCCCATCGACTCGGCCAGGCGCGCGGAATCGATGGCCGAGCTGACCAGCGCCTCGTACATCACGGCCTTGGCGTCCCAGGGCTGAGCGCGGCGGCTGTTGGCGTCCATGAGGCCGGCCAGCAGTTCCTGGTCCAGGCTGCCCCAGTTCACGCCGATGCGCACCACCTTGTTCCAGCGCATGGCGGCTTCGATCATCTGGCCGAACTGCCGGTCCTTCTTGTCGCCCTTGCCCACGTTGCCGGGATTGATGCGGTACTTGGACAGCGCCTCCGCACAGGCCGGAAACTCGGTCAGCAACCGATGGCCGTTGTAGTGGAAGTCGCCCACCAGCGGCACATCGACGCCCATGCGGTCGAGCTGCTCGCGAATGTAGGGCACCTGAGCCGCCGCCTCGGGTGTGTTGACCGTGATGCGGACCATCTCGGAGCCGGCCTGCGCCAGCTCCTTGACCTGGATGGCGGTGCCGATGGCGTCCACGGTGTCGGTGTTGGTCATGGACTGCACGCGCACCGGCGCGTCGCCGCCCACCGTCACCACGCGCGGGCCCCACACCACGCGCGCCTGACGCGAGCGGCGCCCGGCCGGTGCCGCCGCCGCGATGGGCAGGGCAGTGGGATCGAGGATGCGGTCGAAGCTCATCGTGCGGACTCCTGCGCGAAGGCAGCCCAGAGGCTGGTGCGCGAACGGCGCAGGCGTCGGCTCACGGCGCCTCCGCCTTGACTTCGAAGCGGGCCACGCCGCCCGACTTCGCGATGACAGTCAGATCGAAAGGTTTGCCATGCACCAGCACGTCGGCCGCCGAAGCGCGGCCGATGATCACGCTCAGCGGCAGCTTGCCGGACAGCGCCAGGGTCTCTCCAGCGGACAGCGTCCGCTGCTGCAGCACCCGACCGCCGGCTTCGGACACGGAGACCCAGGCCTCGCCCTTCGCGGTGATCTGGACGGCCTCCGGGGCAGGCGCCGGCGCCGCCACCGGCGCGGGGGACGCCGGCGCGGCGGCGTCGGCGACCGCTTGCTGCGACGCGGCCGGCGCAGGGTTCGGGACGGCCGGCACCGACTGTCCGGCAGCGGGAGTCTCGGACGATGCAGCGCCCGATGCCTCGGCCGACGCAGCCTGCTCGCTTTGGGCCGAGGGCGAACGCCCACCCTGCGGGGCCAGCGCCGCCGTCACCTTGTCGATGGCGCTCTGGGGCACCCAGAACAACAGCGCCGCCGCCCCCAGCAGCAATGCCACCACCACGACCAACGGTCCGGAAATACCGCTCGTCGTCCGCCCCAGCCCCGCGCTGCGGTGCGCATGGGCCTTGATGGCACCGCCGACGGCGCGATCGGATTCGGCCAGGGAGGCGCGCGGAGCGCCAGGCAAGCGCGCCAGCACCGGCGCCGGATCGACACGCAGGGCACGGCACACGCTGGCCGCCAGCGCCCGCGCGAAGACCGGATCCGGCAATGCCGCCAGATCGTCATCCTCGAGCGCCGCCAGCTTCTGCACAGGCACCTTGAGTGCCGCCGCCACCACCTCGCGATGAAGCCCGTGCATCTCGCGGGCCTCCCGCAGGAGCTGCCCCGCCGTCGGCTGGACAGGCGATGATCCCGGGGCGGTGCTGGCCGTCTGGCTCGGCTGATCAGTCATTGAAATTTCCACGCTCGTAGGCCAGGGTCTCGCGCGCATCCGGGAAACGGCGGCGCAGCTGCATGCCCAGTTGGGACACGGCCTCCGCATTGCCGAGCCGGCGCTCGATCCGCATGCCGAGCCAGAGCGACTCCGCATTCGCGGACGGGCCATTGTTCACGCGCCGGATGTAGAACTGGGCGCGCGCATCGTCACGACGTTGGTACAGCAGCAGCGCCAGGTTGTAGCCGACCACCGGATTGGCACTGTCGAGTTCGTAGGCCTGCATCAGCGAGCGCTGTGCACCGGCGCTGTCGCCCGCCTGCATCTGGCACACGCCCTGGGTCATCCAGGTGCGGGCTGCGTCGCGGTAGCCGGGCACCGCCAGAGCCGCACCGAAACGCTGCACGGCGTCCGCATAGCGCTTTTGCTGGCACATGAGCCAGCCATAGTTGTGCAGCGCATCGCCGTCGCGCGGATTGAGCGCCACGGCGCGGCGGAAGCTGTCCTCGGCCTGGGCCGGATCGTCCATGCGCATATAGATCAGCCCGCGCAGGTTGTAGGCTGCGCCGAGCGAGGGATCGGCCGCCAGCGCATTGCCCACTTCCTCGAGGGCGACCTGGTTCTGCCCCTGCTCGAAGTAGCCCAGCCCCAGTTGCAGCCGCAGTTGCGCCCGGCGCTTCGCCTGGACCGCCGGATCGACCGCCTCCACCTGAAGCGGCGCATTGCCGGCCGGCGGCGGCGGCGTCACGACCGCGGGCGCCGTGCTCTTGCAAGCCGAGACCAGCGCAGCCAGGCAAAGCACCGGGACGAGCGCCAGCAGGCGCGGCGGGTTGCAGGGGATGCGCAGCCGGCGCAGGCTCATCGTGCAGCTTCTCCAACAGGCTGTCGGTCGGCCGGCGGCGACTCGGCCTTGCGCATCATCACGACACGCCGCTCGGCCATGCGCTCGGCCGCCCGGGTGCGGTCCTTGACGTCGCCGGCCAACTGGCCGCAGGCGGCGTCGATGTCGTCGCCGCGCGTCTTGCGCACCGTGGTGACGATGCCGGCGTCGGCCACCTGGCGGGCAAAGGCCTGCACGCGCGGCGCAGGCGAGCGCAGAAGACCGGAGGCCGGAAAGGGATTGAAAGGGATCAGGTTGAACTTGCAGGAAACGCCGCTCGTGCGCACCAGCTCGATCAGCTGACGGGCATGCTCGGGCTGGTCGTTGACGCCATCGAGCATGCAGTATTCGAAGGTGATGAAGTCGCGCGGGGCGGGCTCCAGATAGCGCTTGCAGGCGCTCATGAGCTCGGCCAGCGGGTACTTGCGGTTCAACGGCACCAGATCGTCGCGAAGGGCATCGTTGGGTGCGTGCAGCGACACGGCAAGGGCCACCGGGCAGTCGGCGCCCAGGCGATCCATCATCGGCACCACGCCCGACGTAGACACCGTCACGCGCCGGCGCGAGAGGCCGTAGGCGTTGTCGTCCAGCATGGTCCGCAGCGCCGGCACCAGCGCGCCGTAGTTCTGCAGCGGCTCGCCCATGCCCATCATCACCACGTTGGAGATGACGCGCTCATCGCGCCCCAGATGGCGGCGCAGGAAATGTTCGGCAAACCAGAGTTGCGCGACGATCTCGCCGGTGCTCAGGTTGCGGCTGAAACCCTGGTGGCCCGTGGAGCAGAAGCGGCAGCCCACGGCGCACCCTGCCTGCGAGGACACGCACAGCGTGCCGCGGTCGTCTTCAGGAATGAACACGGCTTCGACGGCATCGCCGTTGCCGACGTCGAACAGCCATTTGATGGTGCCGTCGGCCGACTCCTGCTGGGTCAGCACCGGCAGACCGGTGACCGTGGCGCACCCGGCCAGCTTGCCGCGCAGCGACTTCGCCAGATCGCTCATCTGCTCGAAGTCGCTTGCGCCACGCTGGTGGATCCAGCGGAACAGCTGTGTAGCGCGGAAGCGCTTTTCGCCCAGGCTCTCACAGAACGCGGCCAGCCCGTCCAGATCGAGATCGAGCAGGTTGGTGGCGGTCATGGCGCGGGCTCGGGCTGGCTCAGCCTCAGCGGCTGTAGACGTTCATCGAGGGGAAGAAGAAGGCGACTTCGTTGGCCGCCGTCTCGGGAGCGTCGGAGCCGTGCACGGCGTTGGCGTCGATGCTCTCGGCGAAGTCGGCGCGGATGGTGCCGGCGGCGGCCTTCTTGGGGTCGGTGGCGCCCATCAGGTCACGGTTCTTGGCGATGGCGTCTTCGCCTTCGAGCACCTGCACGAAGACGGGGCCGGAGATCATGAAGTCGACCAGGTCCTTGAAGAAAGGACGCTCCTTGTGCACGCCATAGAACTGCTCGGCTTCGGCGCGCGAGAGGTGCACCAGCTTGGCGGCGGCGATCTTCAGGCCGGCGGCCTCGAAACGGGAAACGATCTTGCCGATCACGTTCTTGGCAACGGCGTCGGGCTTGATGATGGACAGGGTGCGTTCGATGGCCATGGGCTTTTTTCTCTGAGGTTGAATGGAGGAGACACGTTTGCCACAGGTTCCCCGCTCGATGCGGGACGGGAGTCCACACCCCCTGCCACGATGGGCGCCTGTTGGCAAAGCTCTCGATTTTATCCGCGCGTCAGGGTTGCCACGCAGCATTCGAAGGTATTACTTCAACAAAGCCCGGCGACAGGCTTGTGAAAAGGGGCCGGCGCGGCAGCCTGGATGGCGCCGACGCCGGAGGGCGGCGCTTCAGCGACCGCGCTTGCGACCGAAACCGCCGCCACCGCCGCCCGGGCCGCCATTGCCTCGCCGCGCATCCTTGCGCTGGCGGGTGAAGCTGTCGGCGCCGATGTAGCCGAGCGAGGTCTTCATCGGGTCGGGCTGGTTGCTCGCGGCATTCTTGCCGCCGCCGTCCTTGCGGCCACCGCCCTGCCCCGCCTTGTTGCCCTTGCCGGACCAGTTGCCTTCCTTGCCGAAGGACGGCGCCGGGCCGCGCGGGCCGCCGTTGCGGCTGGCGCCATTGCGCTTGCCACCGCCGTTGCGGCCTTGCCCGCCGCCCCGCCGGTCG
>NZ_CAJYES010000143.1 GCF_913773995.1 uncultured Pseudacidovorax sp. | reverse complement strand
CCTGCCCTCCCCCAGCGGGGGAGGGAGAAAGAAGGAATTCGTCATGTACTCCCGCTTCTGCCGCGCTCTCGCGCGCGCCTGCATGGTGCTGGGCATCGTCGGCCTCGTCGCAGTGATCTGCGCCGTGAGCTGGCAGGTGTTCGGCCGCTACATCCTCAACAGCACGCCCACCTGGGCGGAGAGCCTGGCGCTGCTCATGGTGCTCTACGTCACCATGTTCGGCGTGGCCGTGGGCGTGCGCGACGCCGGCCACATCGGGCTGGAATCGCTGCTCGTGCTGGCACCGCCGCGGCTGCGCCTCAAGCTGGAGATGCTGATCCACGCGCTGGTTGGTCTGTTCGGCGCCGCCATGGCCTGGAATTGCGCCTACCTGGCCGAGTCGGTGTGGAGCTACCGGCTGCCCACGCTGTTCATCTCCGAGGGCTGGAAGTACGTGCCGCCCAGCTTTGCCGGCGTGCTCATCGTGCTGTTCTCCATCGAGCACATCCTGGCGCTGGCCCAGGGCCGCGAACTGGAGCCCTCGTGGACCTGAAGCCCATGCGCTGCCGCCGTTCCCTTTTCATCACGCGCCCCGCGCACGTCCCTCGTCCTGCCGCGCGCCTGGAGGCCGCATGACCATCCCGCTGCTCATCCTCACCCTGTCGTTCGCCGCCTTGCTGCTGCTGGGCGTCCCGGTCGCCTTCTCCATCGGGCTGTCGGCCCTGGCCACGCTGCTCTACGAAGGCCTGCCGCTCGCGGTGGGCTTCCAGCAGATGATGTCGGGCATGGGGATCTTCTCCTTCCTGGCGATCCCCTTCTTCATCTTCGCGGGCGAGCTGATGCTGTACGGCGGCATCGCCGACCGCATCGTCGACTTCGCCAAGTCGCTGGTCGGCCATGTGCGCGGCGGCCTGGGCATGAGCAACGTGGTGGCCTGCACGCTGTTCGGCGGCGTCTCGGGCTCGCCGGTGGCCGACGTGTCGGCCATGGGCGCGGTGATGATCCCGATGATGAAGAAGGAGGGCTACCACGCCGATTACGCGGTCAACGTGACCACGCATGCGGCCCTGGTGGGGGCGCTGATGCCCACCAGCCACAACCTCATCATCTATTCGCTGGCGGCGGGCGGCAAGGTGTCGATCGCGGCGCTGATCCTGGCAGCGCTGCTGCCGGCCATCATCCTCACGCTGTGCAACCTGCTGGCGGCTTATGTGGTGGCGGTGCGCCGCGGCTACCCGGCCGGCACCTTCCCGGGCTGGGCCATCGTGGCGCGCAGCTTCGCCGCGGCGCTGCCGGGGCTGTTCATCGTGGTGCTGATCCTGGGTGGCATCCTATCGGGCATCTTCACGGCCACCGAGTCCGCGGCCGTGGCGGTGCTCTATGCGCTGGCGCTGACCATCTTTCTGTACCGCACACTCAAGTGGGCGCACTTCATCAAGGCGGCCGCCAAGGCCGTGCGCACCACGGGCGTGATCCTGCTGCTGATCGGCATCTCCAGCACCTTCGGCTACCTGATCAGCCTGTATGGCGTGGCGGAGCTGACGGGGCAGATGCTGTCGAAGGTGTCGACGACGCCCTGGGTCATCTTCCTGCTGATCAACGTCATCCTGTTCCTGCTGGGCACCTTCCTGGACATGGCGGCGACCATCCTGCTGTGCACGCCCATCTTCCTGCCCATCGCGCAGCAGTACGGCATGACCTCGGTGCAGTTCGGCATCCTGATGCTGATCAACTGCGCGCTGGGGCTGAACACGCCGCCGGTGGGCACCACCCAGTTCGTCGGCTGCGCCATCGGCGGGGTGTCGGTGGGCGAGGTGATGCGCACCATCTGGCCCTTCTATGGCGCGCTGATCCTGGCGCTCGGGCTTGTGACGTTCGTACCGCAGTTCAGTCTGTGGCTCCCAAGCATGTTCATGGTCGTGAGGTAGAGAAGCGCCTCACACGACCGCCGTTCAGCCACCGGCCGTGGATTCGCGTTCGACGATGCGGAAGCCGACGTCCACGACCGGCTGAGCGACCGGTTCGCCGCGCGCGCGGGCCAGGACCATCTCGGCGGCCAGGCGGCCGATCCCGGGCCCATCGACCAGCACGGTGCTCAGACTGGGCAGCAGGTGGGCGGAAAAGTCGGCATTGCCGAAGCCGCAGATCGCCAGATCCTGCGGCACGCGCAGGCCGCGCGCATGCGCCTCGACCAGCACGCCATGCGCCAGCTGGTCGGAGCTGCAGCAGATCATGCGCAGTGCCGGGTCCTGCGCCAGCAGGTCCGCCAGCGCGCGACGGCCGCGCTCCAGGTTGCTGGGGGCAGCCACGCAGGCCGTGGGCACCTCGCGGCCGAAGGCGGCAATGAAGCCCTCGCGTCGCTGCATCGCGCGGTGATCGTCGGCGGTGGCGATGCCCACGCGCTGCCAGCCCCGGGCGAGGCAGAAGCCCGCCAACGCACCGCCCACCTTGAGGTGCGAAAAGCCCACCAGCATGTCCACCGGGCGCTGAGAAAGATCCCAGATTTCCACCACCGGCACGCCCGCGCGCCGCAGCCGCTCACGCGCCGCCTGGGACTGGATCAGGCCAGCGAAGACGATGCCGTCGGGCTGCCGGCTGATCATGGTGTTGAGCACCGCCTCTTCACGGACGGCGTCGTAGCGGGTCTGACCCAGCAGCACCTGGTAGCCCTCCTCCGCCAGCGTCTCTGTGAGCGTCTGGACGGATGGCAGGAACTGCGCGACCGACAGCGCCGGCACGATGCCCGCGACCATGCGGCTGCGCCGTGACTTGAGGCCGCCGGCCAGCAGGTTGGGGATGTAGCCCGTGGCCTCCACCGCCTGCTGCACCAGGGCGATGGTCTTGGGCGACACCAGGGCGGGATTGCTGAGGGCCCGCGAGGCCGTGATTGGCGAGACGCCTGCGGCACGTGCAACGTCGTGCAGCGTGGCGGGCTTGAGGGGCGGAGAAGCGCTCATGGCAGGAAGGCCCGGGAGCCTAACAGCTTCACGCCCGACAAGGCTCGCGGCCCCGAGGCGCGCGTGCCGCGGCGTTCCCGTGTCGATGTGCGCCCAGCAAGCAACGTACGAGGGCGCATTGACAGCCGAAATGACAACGATATCATCCGACCGCCGCTCGTTCCCGCACTCCAACATCAATGACATTCCGGGTCTGCGCGATGAAATGACAACGTTGTCATTTTTTCAACCCCATCAGGAGACACCATGAAAAAATTCCTCTGTGCCACATTGGCCAGCCTGTCGCTGGCCGCGGCCGCCGCCGACGCCTGGCCGAACAAGACCGTCACGCTGGTCGTGCCCTTCCCTCCCGGCGGCTCCACCGACCAGGTGGCGCGAGCACTCATGCCGGTGATGAGCGAGTCGCTCAAGCAGAGCTTCATCGTGGACAACCGGGCCGGCGCCACCGGCACCATCGGCGCCACCTTCGTCAAGCGCGCGCCGGCCGATGGCAACACCTTCCTGGTCACCTCCCTCGGTCCGCTGGTCATCGTGCCGCACCTGATGAAGGGCCTGCAGTTCGATCCGCTCAAGGACTTCGATCCGATCACCGTGGCCGTGGCCTCGCCCAACGTGCTGGTGGTGCCGGCCGCTTCGCCGCACAAGAGCGTGGCCGACGTCATCGCCTACGAAAAGGCCAATCCGGGCAAGATGACCTTCGCCTCCGCCGGCGCCGGCTCCAGCGACCACCTGACGGCCGAGCTGTTCTGGCAGCAGACCGGCACCACCGGTATCCATGTGCCCTACAAGGGCGGCGGTCCGGCCCATACCGACATCATGGGTGGCCAGGTGGATGCCTCCTTCCAGAACGTGAACGCCGTGCTGCAGTACATCAAGGCCGGCCGCATGCGCCCGCTGGCCGTGACCAGCGCCAAGCGCTCACCGGTGCTGCCGGACGTGCCCACGCTGTCGGAACTGGGCGTCAAGGGCGTCGAAGTGACCTCCTGGCAGGCCATCGTGGCTCCCAAGGGCCTGCCCGCGGACGTTCGAGAGAAGGCCGCCGCGGCCTTCGTCGCCGCCCTCAACGACCCACGCGTCAAGGACCAGTTCACCGGCATCGGCTTCGAGATGGTGACCAATACCCCCGCCCAGTTCGCCACCTTCATGCAGGCCGAGTCCGCCCGCTGGAAGAAGGTGATCGAGACCGGAAAGATCTCACTCGACTGAGCATCGACCTCGCCCTGCCCCGCACGCTTCCGTCCTTCACGCCATGTCCCAAGACCGCATCACCTGGATCCGCCTGTCCTCCTGCTACCTTCCTCTGGCCACCCCCATCAGCGACGCCAAGGTGCTCACCGGGCGGCAGAAGCCGATGACCGAGATCGCCATGCTCTTCGCGGAGGTGGAGACGAAGGACGGGCACCGCGGGCTGGGCCTTTCGTACTCGAAGCGCGCAGGCGGCCCCGGGCAGTTCGCGCATGCGAAGGAGGTGGCGCCCGCGCTGCTGGGCGAGGACCCGAGCGACATCGCGCGCCTGTGGACCAAGCTGTGCTGGGCCGGCGCGTCAGTCGGCCGCAGCGGCATGGGCGTGCAGGCCATCGGCGCCTTCGACGTGGCGCTGTACGACCTCAAGGCGCGGCGCGCCGGGCTGTCGCTGGCCAAGCTGCTGGGGGCGCAGCGCGAATCGGTGCGCTGCTACAACACCTCGGGCGGCTTCCTGCACACGCCCATCGATCAGCTGAAGGTGAACGCGGCCGCGTCCATCGAGCGCGGCATCGGCGGCATCAAGCTGAAGGTGGGCCAGCCCGACGGCAGGATCGACATCCAGCGGGTCGAGGCCGTGCGCCAGCACCTGGGCGACCATGTGCCGATCATGGTGGATGCCAACCAGCAGTGGGATCGGCCGACGGCGCAGCGCATGTGCCGCATCTTCGAGCAGTTCAACCTGGTGTGGATCGAGGAGCCGCTGGATGCCTACGACCACGAGGGCCACGCCGCCCTGGCCGCGACCTTCGACACGCCCATCGCCACCGGCGAGATGCTCACCAGCGCCGCCGAACACGGCGACCTGATCCGCCACCGCGCCGCCGACTACCTGATGCCCGATGCCCCGCGCGTGGGCGGCATCACGCCCTTCCTCAAGATCGCCGCCCAGGCCGAGCATGCCGGACTGATGCTGGGCCCCCATTTCGCGATGGAACTGCACGTGCACCTGGGCGCCGTCTACCCGACCGAGCCCTGGGTCGAGCACTTCGACTGGCTGGAGCCGCTGTTCAACGAACGGCTGGAGATCGCGGACGGCCGGATGTTGGTGCCCACGCGCCCGGGCCTCGGTCTGTCGCTGAGCGAGCAGGCCCGCAGCTGGACCCGGGAGACCGCCGAGATCGGCGAACGCGCCTGAAGCGACCTCCCCTCGCCCTTCACAACAACCCACGCCGATGAGCCACGACCGACCGCCCCTCCACATCACCATGCACCCGGCCGACAACGTGGCCATCGTCGCCAACGACGGCGGCCTGCCGGCCGGCACCGTCTTCCCCGACGGGCTCACGCTGGTCGACAAGGTGCCCCAGGCCCACAAGGTGGCGCTGGTGGACATTCCAGAAGGCGGTGCCGTGCGGCGCTACGACGTGACCATCGGCTATGCGCTCAAGCCGATCCCGCGCGGCAGTTGGGTGCACGAGCGCCTGCTGCGCATGCCCGAGGCGCGCTCGCTGGAAGGCCTGCCCATCGCCACCGTGCGGCCCGAGCCGCTGCCGCCCCTGGACGGCTACACCTTCGAGGGCTACCGCAATGCCGACGGCTCGGTCGGCACCCGCAACATCCTCGCCATCACGCAGACCGTGCAATGCGTGGCCGGCGTGACCGACTTCGCCGTGCAGCGCATCAAGGCCGAGCTCCTGCCGCGCTATCCGAACGTGGACGACGTGGTGGCCCTCGAGCATTCGTATGGCTGCGGCGTGGCCATCGATGCGCCCGATGCGGTGGTGCCGATCCGCACGCTGCGCAACATCAGCCTCAACCCCAACTTCGGCGGCGAGGTGATGGTGGTCAGCCTGGGCTGCGAGAAGCTGCAGCCCGAGCGCCTGCTGCCGCCGGGCAGCATTGCACTCGTCGACGAACGGAACATCGCCGACGTGGGCAGGAGCGAGGAAGCCCTGCTGGACGTGGTCTGCCTGCAGGACGAGGCCCATGTGGGCTTTATGTCCATGGTCGATTCCATCCTGCGGCAGGCCGAGGTGCACCTGGCGCGCCTGAATGCCCGCCGCCGCGAGACGGTGCCGGCCAGCGAGCTGGTGGTGGGCGTGCAGTGCGGCGGCAGCGATGCCTTCAGCGGCGTCACGGCGAACCCGGCCGTGGGCTTCTGCACCGACCTGCTGGTGCGCGCCGGCGCCACCGTGATGTTCAGCGAGGTCACCGAGGTGCGCGACGGCATCGACCAGCTCACCGCCCGCGCCGCCACCCCCGAGGTGGCCCAGGCCATGATCCGCGAGATGGCCTGGTACGACGCCTACCTCCACCAGGGCCGGGTCGATCGCAGCGCCAACA
>NZ_CAJYES010000142.1 GCF_913773995.1 uncultured Pseudacidovorax sp. | reverse complement strand
ATCCACCCCATTTCTCAGAAAGACGCCCATGCGCACTTCCCGCCCCCTGCTGCTTCGCATCGCCACCGCCCTGGCCGCCACGGCCGCCCTGCCCGCCCTGGCCCACACCGGCGCCGATGCCGGCGCGCACCATGGCTTCGTGGCCGGCTTCGTGCATCCGCTGACCGGCCTGGATCACCTGGCCGCGATGGTGGCCGTCGGCCTGTGGAGCGCCCTGGCCGCGACGAGCCGCCGCGAGCTGCTGGCCGCGCCGCTCGGCTTTGCCGGCATGCTGCTGGCCGGCGCGCTGGCGGGCCTGGCCGGCCTGTCGCTGCCGGCGGTGGAGCCGATGATCGCCGCCTCGCTGCTGGTGCTGGGCCTGCTGGTGGCCACGCAGCGCCGCCTGCCCGCCATCGCCGCCGCCGCGCTGGTGGGCGTGTTCGCCGTGTTCCACGGCATCGCCCATGGCCGTGAGCTGGCCGAACACGGCGGCGCCATCGCCACCCTGGCCGGCATGCTGGCCGCCACCGTCGGCCTGCATGCGGCGGGCATCGGCCTGGGCCTGGCGCTGCGCCATGCCAACCGCTGGCTGCCGCGCATCGCCGGCGCCGCCGTCGGCCTGTTCGGCCTGGCCCTGCTGGGCGGCATCGCCTAATCGAAAGGCGACGCACATGATCCCGGGCGAACTGCTCATCGACGCGGGCGACCACGACCTCAACCCCGGCCGCCGCACACTCACCGTGGTGGTCAAGAACGGCTCGGACCGGCCGATCCAGGTCGGCTCCCACTACCACTTCGCCGAAACCAACGGCGCCCTCGACTTCGACCGCGAGGCCGCGCGCGGCATGCGGCTGAACATCGCCTCGGGCACCGCCGTGCGCTTCGAGCCCGGCCAGCAACGCACCGTCGAACTGGTCGACTTCGCGGGCGACCGCATCGTCTACGGCTTCCGCGGCCTGGTGCAAGGAAAACTCTGATGGCCTCCATTTCGCGCCGCGCCTACGCGGAAATCTTCGGCCCCACCGTCGGCGACCGCGTGCGCCTGGCCGACACCGGCCTCGTCATCGAAGTCGAGCAGGACTACACCCTGCGTGCCGGCGGCTACGGCGAGGAGGTGAAGTTCGGCGGTGGCAAGACCATCCGCGACGGCATGGCCCAGAGCCAGCGCACGCGCGCCGAAGGCGCCGTCGACACGGTGCTGACCAACGCGCTCATCCTCGACCACTGGGGCATCGTCAAGGCCGACATCGGCCTCAAGGACGGGCGCATCGCCGCCATCGGCAAGGCCGGCAACCCCGACACCCAGCCGGGCGTGGACATCGTCATCGGCCCGGGCACCGAAGTCATCAGCTGCGAGGGCAACATCGTCACCGCCGGCGGCATCGACAGCCACATCCACTTCATCTGCCCGCAGCAGATCGAGGAGGCCCTGGCCAGCGGCGTGACCACCATGCTCGGCGGCGGCACCGGCCCGGCCACGGGCACCTTCGCCACCACCTGCACGCCGGGCCCCTGGCACATCGAGCGCATGCTGCAGTCGGCCGATGCCTTTCCGATGAACCTGGGCTTCCTGGGCAAGGGCAACGCCAGCCGCACCGGCGCGCTGCACGAGCAGATCGAGGCCGGCGTCATCGGGCTGAAGCTGCACGAGGACTGGGGCACCACGCCCTCGGCCATCGACCATTGCCTGGAAGTGGCCGAGGCCACCGACACGCAGGTGGCCATCCACTCGGACACGCTCAACGAATCGGGCTTCGTCGAGGACACCATCGCCGCCACCAAGGGCCGCGCGCTGTGCGCCTTCCACACCGAAGGCGCGGGCGGCGGCCATGCGCCGGACATCCTGCGCGTGGTGGGCGAGGCCAACTTCCTGCCCTCGTCCACTAACCCCACCATGCCGTACACGCAGAACACGCTGGACGAGCACGTGGACATGCTGATGGTGTGCCACCACCTGGACGCCGCCATCGCCGAGGACCTGGCCTTTGCCGAATCGCGCATCCGCAAGGAGACCATCGCGGCCGAGGACATCCTGCACGACATGGGCGCCATCAGCATGATGAGCAGCGACTCGCAGGCCATGGGCCGTGTGGGCGAGGTGATCATCCGCACCTGGCAGACGGCGCACAAGATGAAGGCGCAGCGGGGCTGGCTGGCGCCCGGCCCTTCGACGAGCTCAGGGCGACCGAATGCCGTTCGCGCTGAGCCTGTCGAAGCGCTTTCCCGCAACGACAACTTCCGCGCCAAGCGCTACGTCGCCAAGTACACGATCAACCCCGCCATCTCGCACGGCATCAGCCACGAGGTGGGCAGCCTCGAAGTGGGCAAGTGGGCCGACATCGTGATCTGGAAGCCGGCCTTCTTCGGCGTGAAGCCCTTCTGCATCCTCAAGGGCGGCAGCATCGCCATGGCCGCCATGGGCGACCCCAACGCCAGCATCCCCACGCCGCAGCCGGTGCACTACCGGCCGATGTTCGGCGCCTTCGGCGGCAACATCGCCAAGAGCAGCCTGACCTTCGTGTCGCAGGCCGCCCATGCCGCCGATGTGGGCCGCCGCTACGGCCTGGCCAAGACGCTGGGCGTGGTCAAGAACATCCGCAACGTGCGCAAGAAGGACCTGATCCACAACGGCCTGACCCCGGTGATGGAGATCGACCACCAGACCTATGCCGTGCGTGCCGATGGCGTGCTGCTGACCTGCGAGCCAGCCAAGGTGCTGCCGATGGCGCAGCGCTACTTCCTGTTCTGATGGGGATGCTGGCGGAGGTTTCGACGTCCGGCGACGCGCCGGCCCTGGTCATCCGGCTGGACGACCTGCGCGATGCGCGCATCGCGCTCTTCCTCGAAGAGCACCTGGCCGACATGCGCCGCGTCTCGCCGCCGGAGAGCGTGCATGCGCTGGACCTGGAAGGCCTGCGCCGCCCGGAGATCCGCTTCTGGAGTGCCTGGACGCAAGATGGCCAGGGCGAGACGCTGGCCGGCACGGTCGCGCTCAAGCGGCTGGACGACGGCCACGCCGAACTGAAATCCATGCGCACCGCGGCCCACCTGCGCGGCCGCGGTGTTGCCGCGCAGCTGCTGGCCCATGCCCTGGCCGAGGCCCGCGCCGCCGGCCACACGCGGATGAGCCTGGAGACGGGCACCCAGCCCTTCTTCGCTCCGGCTTGGGCGCTGTACACGCGGCACGGCTTCGAGCCCTGTCCGCCTTTCGGGGACTATGGGCCGGATCCGGCCAGCTGCTTCATGACCCGCATGCTTTGAGGCACACCAGGTCGCCGGACAATGGTGGCCTTTCTTGTCTCATCCGGCCGCCGCTGTGCGGCCCCCAGGATCGACCATGCTCACCGCCAACAAACTCATGCCCCAGGGCCGCGGCCTCGCGCCCGTGCTCGTCAAGCGGGCCGCCACCATCGAACTCGACTGGGACGTGCGCCAGAAGAGCCGCTTCGACACCACCGATTCGCAGGGCCGGCGCATCGGCGTCTTCCTGCCGCGCGGCACCGCCGTGCGTGGCGGCGACATCCTGGTGGTGGAGGACGGCTCGCTGGTGCGGGTGATCGCCGCGCCGCAGACGGTGCTGCGCATCACCCACTGCACGGCCCACGGCACGCCCTTCGACCTGGTGCGCGCGGCCTACCACCTGGGCAACCGCCACGTTCCCATCGAGCTGCAGCCCGACCACCTCAAGATCGAGCCCGACCATGTGCTGGCCGACATGCTGCGCGCCATGCACCTGATCGTGAACGAGGTGCAGGAAAGCTTCGAGCCCGAAGGCGGTGCCTATGGCGGGCATGTGACCAACGACGGGCATTCGCACCATCACCATGGGCATGCGCATGCCGGGCATGGCCATGACCATGACCACGGCAAGGCGCAGGGCGGCCATGTGCATGGGCCCGGCTGCGGCCATGACCATTCGCACTGACATGACGCTGCAGATCGGGAGGCGCGAAGGCTCCTTCCCCCTTTGGGGGAAGGCAGGGATGGGGGCTTGTGCGCCACGACGCCTCGCGAGTGGGCGGGCCCCCACCCCCGCCCTCCCCCAGAGGGGGAGGGAGCCAATCCTTGCGCCTCATGCATGGCGACGACGCAGCCAGCCGGCGCCAGGAGGCTGACCATGCTCGCCCCTAACAGCCTTCTGCAGCTCATCTGGCTCGCCTCGCCCGCGCTGCCCGTGGGCGGCTTTTCGTATTCCGAGGGGCTGGAGGCCGCCATCGAATGGGCCGGCGTCAAGGACGAAGCCTCGGCCGCCGACTGGCTGGCCGGGCAACTCCAACTGAGCCTCGCGCGCGGCGACCTGTCGGTGGTGGCCCAGGCCATCGCGGCCTGGTCGGCCGGCGATCTGGCGCGCGTGCAGTCGCTCAACGATTGGGTGCGGCAGACGCGCGAATCGGCCGAATTCCTGCTGCAGACCGAGCAGATGGGCCGCTCCTTCGTCGAATGGCTCAAGCTGCACCATGCCGATGCCGCCGCCTGCTTCGCCGACCTGCCGCCCACCTATCCCGTGGCCTTCGCCTTTGCCGCTGCGCGCGCGGGCGCCAGCGCGCAGGACGGCTGCCTGGCCTTCGCCTTCGGCTGGGCCGAGAACATGAGCGCGGCCGCCATCAAGGCCGTGCCCCTGGGCCAGAGTGCCGGCCAGCGCATCCTGGCCCGCCTGGCCAAGGAGATCCCCGCCGCGGTCGAGGCCGCCATGGCGCTGCCCGACGAGCGGCGCCAGTCCTTCTCGCCCATGCTGGCCATCCTGTCGGCACGGCACGAGACACAGTACTCGCGGCTGTTCCGCAGCTAGGCCCCGACCAGCCCCGTTCCACCTTCCCTCGCACACGACCATGACCGCCCTGCACCACGTTCCGAACCGCACCAAGAAACTGCCGCCCCTGCGCGTGGGCATCGGCGGACCGGTGGGCTCGGGCAAGACCACCCTGCTGGAGATGCTCTGCAAGGCCATGCGCGACCAGTACGACCTGATCGCCATCACCAACGACATCTACACCAAGGAAGACCAGCGCCTGCTCACCGTGGCCGGCGCGCTGCCGGCCGAGCGCATCCTGGGCGTGGAGACCGGTGGCTGCCCGCACACCGCCATCCGCGAAGATGCCTCCATCAACCTCGAGGCCATCGACCGCATGCTGGGCGACTTTCCCGAGGCGGACGTGGTGTTCGTCGAAAGCGGCGGCGACAACCTGGCCGCCACCTTCAGCCCCGAGCTGTCGGACCTGACCATCTATGTGATCGACGTGGCCGCGGGCGAGAAGATCCCGCGCAAGGGCGGCCCCGGGATCACCAAGAGCGACCTGTTCGTCATCAACAAGACCGACCTGGCGCCGCACGTGGGCGCCGACCTGGGCGTGATGGAAGCCGACACCGTGCGCATGCGAAAGGGCAAGCCCTTCGTGATGACCAACCTCAAGACGCAGGACGGCCTGGCCCAGGTGGTGCGCTTCATTGAAGAGCGCGGCATGCTGGCCGCGGGCTGAGGCATCGCCAGTCGGGGCGCCCGGCCCCGCTGCGGCTTCTTCAGCCCAGCAGCCGCCGCAGCCACTGCGCGTAGCGGCGCACCTCGCGGCCCAGCGTGGCCTTCTCCACCTCCGGGGCCGCCTGCAGGGCCATGGTGAAGGCGCCCAGCTGGAAGGCCGCGTACAGCGGCAGGTACAGCGCCAGCAGTGCCGATTGCACCGGCACGCCGACCGTGCGCAGCCGTTCCATCAGCCAGTGGCGCTCGGCCGCGTCGAGCGAGAACTCCACCGCGGCGCCGGCCACGTCCCACTCCAGCGGCTGGCAGCCCACCAGGTCATGGGCCACGGCATGGTCCACCGCATCGGCCTTGAGCAGGGTGCGGCCGTCCCACAGCCACTCCCAGGCGTGCAGACGGTTGTCGGTGAACACCCGGCGCAGCGGCACGCCCAGCGCCACCGGCGGCAGTGCCTGGCGCCACGCCAGCCAGGCTCGTGCCCCTTCTTCGCCCAGCCCCTTGGCGATGTTGTGGCCGGCCATGTCGAGCAGTACCTCGCGCGTGGCGCCCGCGGCCTCCGGTGCCGGCAGGTGCGTGCCGCGAAAGCCCAGGTACTCGGCCAGGCGCTCCAGCAGCAGCCCCCGTGTGGGCTTCTGCGCCGGAGCCCACAGCGGCAACGGCCTCGCATGCGCCAGCCAGCGCTCCGCCATGAAGCCGTGCCACAGTCCCTGGACCGGCGGGCAGAAGCCATGCCGCGCCAGCAGATGGCGGCGGGCGCAGGCCAGACGACCGCCGCGGCCCAGCCCGGCAAAGCGCAGCAGCCAGTCGCCGCCCTCCGCCGGCAGGAGGAACTTCAGCCGCTCCATGTGCACCTGCGCGGGCAGTGCCCTGGCCCCCCAGCCATGCCATGCGCGCCACGCCCCGCCCGACAGGTCGTGCATGTCGCCGCGCACGCCGTGCAGCGCATCGCGCACCCAGTCGACCAGACGATGGGGTGGCAAGGCGGCGGCGCCGGCCACCTCGTCGAACTCCAGGTAGTGCACCGGCTGCTCGCGCCAGAGCAGGCGCGCCTGCGGGCTGGCAGCCGGCCCCGGTCCATGCCCGTGCGACGGAAAGAGATGAACGCGGGGCCGCGGCACGCCGGCGCGACGCAGCGCCTCCACACCCGCCAGGAAGCTGCTTCCCGACAGGCCTGGCCCCTCGTCCACCACGACGGCGTCGGGCGCCCAGTTGGCGGGCGGAAGCGACCCCGCCTGCCGGTCGAAGGGATGGCCGTGCGGCCGCAATGTGTCGAAGCCCGGTGCGCGCAACCCGGCCGCCACCATGGCGGCCAGGCTGGTGCCGATGCTGCGCAGGCCCAGCACGCGCGTGTGCTCCCCCGAGAGCGCACCCGACTCGCGCATCTGCAGCGCGGCCATGCCGTGGCCCTCGGGATACAGGGCGTAGAAGGCGTAACCCTCGCAGCGATGCACCGTGACCCACGCGGGCAGGGCCTGCCGCCCACAGTCGCGCACCGCCTGCTCCACCGCCTCGTCGTGGGCCAACGCGAAGCCGTAGCACCAGCTGTGAAGGCAGCAGCGCGCGAGGGCCAGCGTGAGTTGCCGCACGCTGTCGACGCCCGGCGTGACGCCATAGGAAAGCACCTCGTCGCCGACCGCATCGGACACGCCCTGCAGCAGCTCGCCGGCCTCGATCAACGCTTCCACCAGCCGCGCGTGGCGGACGATCCCCGGCGCCAGCGCGCGCGCCCGCCGCAGGCCGATGCACACGCGCGCCAGCTTGGCCCGGGACCGTTCCTGCCGCCGCCCATCCCCGTAGACGATCATGCGCGGCCCTGTCGCCTCACCTGCGGGCCGCGTCCCGCGTGGCGGCATCGGCCGTGCCGGTGCCCGTGCCCTGGCGCAGGTGCGCATAGGCGATGCGTTGGCATTGCGCCATCGTCGGCACGGCCCAGGTCGCACGGGCCTGATGGCGGTGCCGCGCCATCCAGCCGATCCAGCACGCCAGTTGCTCCGGCGAGGGCGAGACCACCGCGCGCTGGGACTTCATGTCCGCCAGTGCCTGCAGCGGCGGCATGCCGCGCGCCACCAGCACGCACAGCGCCAGCGTGGCCGAGCGGCCGATGCCCCACTGGCAGTGGATCAGCAGCCGCTCGCCCGCATCGAGGCTGGCCTGCGCGAAGCGGATGCCGCGGTCCAGGTGCGCATCGCCCACGCTGCTCATGTCGGGCGTGGGCAGGTGCAGCAGCCGCACGCCCAGTCGCATGAGCGCTTCCTTGTCGTCGCTATCCTCCTCACGCAGATCGATGACGGCACGCACGCCATGGGCGCCCGCCAGCTCGCCATAGAAGCCCACAGGAAGGTGGCCGCCCACTGCCAGCTGCGGCGTGATCCAGTCGAAATGCGGTGAGGAACGCAGCGGATTCATGCTGATGATCTTGGCGGTCGGCCAGCACCGCGCGCAAGCACCGGGCACCCACAACGCGGTCAGCCTTGTCCCACAACGGCCGGGCTTGCGCGCGCGGCATTCGCCGATCGGCGCGGTGCCGGCATGGTGGGGCCGGAGGAGCCCACCGTCACCGGCCACTCACGCCGGCGCGGAGAAGGCAAGCCCGGTGCTCGTCGGCACCCGTGGCCGCTTCAACCGGGCGGCGACGCCGGCTCCCGGGCCGCGGCCCTGGCGACGGCCTGCTCCGCGGTCCGCGCCGCGATCCAGCCGCCGAAGGCCTCCCAGGCCATGGGCCGTGCGATGTGGAAGCCCTGCGCCTTCTCGCAACCCATGCCGGCCAGCTGCCCGAGCACCGCCTCGCTTTCGACCCCTTCCGCCACCACTTCGAGCCCCAGGTTGTGGGCCAGGTCGATGATCGCGCGCACGATCTTGGCGTCGCTTTCGTCGTCCGCCATCTTCAGCACGAAGGACTTGTCGACCTTGAGCTGGTGCACCGGCAGGTGTTTGAGGTAGGCCAGCGAGGAATAGCCGGTGCCGAAGTCGTCGATGGACAGGCGAAAGCCCATCTCGCCCAGCCGCATCAGCGTGGCGCGCGCCCGCTGGGGATCGTCCATGATCGCGCTCTCGGTGATCTCCAGGCAGAAGGCGGAGGCCGGCACGCGATGGCGGTCGAGGCTGGCCTGAAGCCGACCGATGAGGTGGATGTCGACCAGGTCGCGCGTGGACAGGTTGACCGAGACCATGCGCAGTCCCTGCGCCGACAGCGTGAGCCAGCAGCGGCAGGCCTCGTCGAAGACCCACTGCGTGAGGCGCCGCACGAAGCCGGTCTGCTCGGCGAAAGGGATGAAGTGCACCGGCGGCAGCAGGCCGCGCTGGGGGTGCTGCCAGCGCAGCAGCGCCTCGGCCGTGCAGACCTCGCCGCTGTCCAGGCTGAGCTTGGGCTGCAGGAACAGGCGCAGCTCGTTGCGCGTCACCGCGGCGCGCAGCTCCGACAGCAGCGACACGGCGACCGCCGTGCTCGCCGACTGCGCCGGCTCGTAGGCCAGCCATTCGCGGCCCTGTCGCTTGGCAGCGAGCAGCGCGATCTCGGCACGACCCACCAGCTCGTCGTCGGTCACGCCATGTACGGGCCAGCAGGCATAGCCCGCGCTGACCTGCACGTCGATGCGCTGGCCCGCGGCCATCAGCTGCTCGTCGAACAGCCGCACCAGCGACTGGGCCCAGTCCTGCGCCTCGGCCGCGTCCAGCCCCACGCGCATCGCCGCGAAGGTGTCGCCACCGAAGCGCGCCGCGGCGTCGCCGGGCAGCAGCATGCGCGCACCCAATCGCTGGGCCACCGCGCGCAGCACCTCGTCGCCGAAGGGAAAGCCCAGCACGTCATTGACCAGCTTGAAGCGGTGGATGTTGAGCATCAGCACGGCCGCCGTCGGCGGGTTGCCGTCGTCGGACGCGGCCGGCGCCTGGGCGAGGGTCTGATGGAGCGTGCGCTTGAAGGCCTCGCGGTTGGGCAGGCCGGTGAGGCGATCGTGGAAGGCCAGCCGCGTGATCTCGTCACGCTGGTCGCGCAGGTTCAGGCGCATGGCGTCGAAATCGCGCGCCAGCATGCCCACCTCGTCGGCGCGGCTGCGCTGGTGGATGTCGACGTCGAAGTTGCCGGTGCCGATCACACGGGTGCTGGCCGACAGCTCGGCCAGCGGCTGCACCGCCTGTCGCACCGCCATGCGACCGGCCACCGCGAACAGCGCCAGTCCCAGCACGGTGATCAGGCCCAGCTGCACGGTCATCGCCCTGGTCGCGCCGGTGGCGGGCGCCAGCGAGGCCATGAGCACGGCCTCCATGCGGCCGTCCAGCAGGGGCTGGGGCGAGCGCCGCAGCAGCCAGTCCTGTCCCCCATGGCGCCATTCGGAATCGGTGCCCTGCAGGCTCGCGAATTGCGGCTGCGTGCCCGTGGGCAGGCTGTCGAGCACCGGGGTCAGGGGTCCTGTGCCATCGCTGGTCAGCAGCACCATCTGGATCTGCGCCAGGTCCACGAAGTCGCGGGCCACCTCGTGCGTGAGCTCGAAGCTCATCAGCACCCAGCCGATGACCAGTGGCGCGCGGATGGGCACCAGCACGAGCTGGTAGATCTTGCCGCCGGCCGCATACAGCTGCGCGCCGCCGCCAGCGCTGAGGACCGACAGGTTGCGCAGTTGCGTCGCATCCATCTGCAGGTGGACGCCGCCCGGGCTTTCGGCCAGCCAGTGGAACTGCGCGTCGAGCGAGGCCGCCGTGCTGGCGCCGATGCGGGCGATGCCATTGCCCAGCGCCGAGGCCAGCGTGTCCTGGTCGCCCGCCGCGAGGGCCTCCCGGAAGCCGTAGTCCGCCGCCAGCACCGACGCGGCCTCATGAAGCCGCTGCTGGCGCTGCGCCAGCAGGTTGCGCCAGATGCTCTCGCCCACCACCAGCCGCTGCTGCACATCGGTGCGGGCCTGCTCCCAGAGCGATTGGCGCGCGGCCCAGAAGGTGCCGACCTGGATGAACAGCAGCAGCGCCAGCATCACCAGCGCGATCTGGTTGACCAGCGAGGCGTGGTACCAGCGCCGGCTCATGGCGTGCCCGGGCGCAGGGGCAACTGGGCGCTCGCCTTCGCGGTGTCGCGGCCGACCGTCAGCGCCGCCGTGGCCGGCGGTGTGCCCACCGGCAGTGCTGCATGCCAGGTGCGCAGCTGATAGCCGCCGGCCGGCACGTCCCGCAGCACCAGCCGGCCCTGACCATCGGTCTGCCCGTAGTAGGGCGTGTCCATCACCAGCACCCAGCCCACCATCTCGTCGTGGATGTTGCAGCCCAGCACGACCACGCCCGGCATGTCGAACAGCACCGGATTGGCCGGCCGCCCGATGTAGAGCTTGAGCTCGAAGCGCTTGGCCGGCGAGAACGAGTAGACGTGGTGCCGCACGTCATCGCGGTTGGGAAACTGGACCGAGGTGCCGCGCGTGACGAGCAGCGTCTCGGGCATGAAGCGGCGCTGCGCCTGCGCCATCTCCACGTCCTTCAGCGGC
>NZ_CAJYES010000141.1 GCF_913773995.1 uncultured Pseudacidovorax sp. | reverse complement strand
TGAGCATTTGGCTGTGGGCCTGAAACGAAAGCCCGCCGAATGCGACAGCCGTTTCAGGGTGTGACGATCGCGGGCGCGGGCAGCATGCGGCGCAACGCCTCGAAGAACAGGTCCGACTGTTCCCTTTCCCCCTGCACCTGGGTCGCCACGCGCCGGGCGATTTCTGCAGGCACGGGCGCGAGCGGCCGGCAGGTGCTCTGCGCCAGCACCTGGTGCAGGCAGGCGCGCTCCAGGTAGTAGAGGTCGTCATAGGCATGGGCGACGGTGGCACCCGCCACGATCACGCCGTGGTTGGCCAGGAAGGCGACGTCCTTGCCCTGGTCGGCGGCCATGGTGCGCGCGATGCGCTCGCCTTCGGCATCGTCCAGCGCCAGGCCGTTGTAGTGTGGATCGATGGCGATGCGGTTCATGTAGCGCATCGCGTTCTGGCTCAGCGTCGGGTCGAGCGCGCGGTCGGCCGTGAGCGTGAGGGCGGTGGCATAGGGTGCATGCACATGCATGACCACCGCATGGCCGGTCAGCCGATGGATGGCGCCGTGGATGAACAGGGCCGTGGGCTCCACGCGATGGCGGCCCGCCAGCACCTGGCCGTGCACGTCGATCATCACGATGTCGTCCGGGCCGACCTCACTCCAGTGCAGGCCGCGCGGATTGATGAGGTAGCGCGCCGGCTCGCCGGGCAGCATCACACTGAAGTGATTGCAGACGCCTTCGCCGAGACCGTGGTGCGCCGCGGCACGCAGGGCCAGGGCGAGGTCGGCGCGCAGCTGGCGTACGGTGGGGCTGTGGAAATCGGTGGTGGCGTCGAGGGTCATGGGGAGAGAGGAGGCGGACAAGGCAGCCGGACAGCGGTCGCTCGAACGGGAGAAAGCGCCGATTGTGGCGCCTGCATCCCGCCGTCCTCAAACCGACCGCGTTCCTGCGCCTGCCACCGCGCGCAAGGCCCGCAACGGGCTTCTCTCAGCGGTGCGCAAAGGCCGGCTGCACGCCGCCACCGGCAGTGGCACGCGGTAGCTCCGCGCCCATGTCCACACCGCGGTGCTCGCGGCTGAACAGGATCAGGCCCGCGATGACCACCGCGACCGTACCCGCCACCACGGCCATCGCAAACGCATAGTCGTTGCGGCGTGAGGTCGCGAGCGATGCTTGCATGGTCGCGTTGACCGAAGCCAGTAGGTTGCCCAGCTGGTAGACAAGGCCCGGGAAGGTGGCCCGCAGTGCGGGTGGCGAGATCTCGTTGAGGTGCACCGGGATCACGCCCCAGGCGCCTTGCACGCTCAGCTGCATGAGGAAGGCGCCCGCCGCCAGCGCGGCCGCCGAGTGCGAATAGGCCCACAGCGGCAGCACGGGCAGCGCGAAGAGGGCGGCGCCGAAGATGGTCCACCGGCGGCCGATGCGCTCGGAGAGCGTGCCGCAGGCCAGGCCACCCACGATGGCGCCGATGTTGAGCACGATGGTCACCATCGACACGGTGTGCGCGTCGAAGCCATGCTGCACGCGCAGGAAGGTCGGGTACAGGTCCTGCGTGCCGTGCGAGAAGAAGTTGAAGGCCGTCATCAGCACCACGGCGTAGAGGGCGAGCTTCCACTGCTGGCGCAGGCCGGCCAGCAGACTGGGCCGGGGCTGGCTGGCCATCTGCTTCCATGCGGGCGATTCGGGCACATGCGAACGCACGTAGATCACCAGGAGCGCCGGCAGGATGCCGACGAAGAACATGCCGCGCCAGCCGATGTGTGAATAGAACAGGCCGAACACGAGCGACGCCAGCAGAAAGCCCGTGGGATAGCCGGCCTGCAGCAACCCGGAGACGAAGCCGCGCGATCGCGCCGGTACCGTCTCCATGGTCAGCGCCGAGCCCACGCCCCATTCGCCGCCCATGGCGATGCCGAACAGCGCGCGCAGCACGATCAGCGTCGCCAGGTTGGGCGAGAAGCCCGACAGCAGCTCCAGCACGGCATAGCAGAGGATGTTGGCCATCATGGTCGGCCGGCGGCCGAAGCGGTCGGCCAGCCGCCCGAAGATCAGCGCGCCCACCGGCCGCATGGCCAGCGTGAGCGTGATGGCGAGCGCCACGGAAGGCAGCGGCGCGTGGAACTCGGCCGCGATGTCCTTCAGGATGAACACCATCAGGAAGAAGTCGAAGGCGTCCAGCGTCCAGCCGAGATAGCTGGCGGTGGTCACGTGGATCTGCTCGCGGGTCCAGGTCATGGGGTGTTCTCCTTGGGTTGTGCAAGCGTTGCGCCTGGCACGGAGGAGGAACGACCGCCGGTGTCGGTGTGCAGCGTGGAGCCACTCTAGGCCGATGGCGCCGGCGATGCCAGTCGGACGCGGTCTTCTAGAGGGCCGCTTAAGACTGGCCTAAGGATGCGCGCGGGGTCGGGACGTTACTTGTCTCGACCGGCCTTGCAAGCCCTCAGGACTGCTGTCGCCGAAGCACGGCGACATGGACCGGCGTGCGCACGACGAAGCCGAGGTCCTCGTACAGCGAGATCGCCGCGGCGTTCGTCGTCCACGCGTGCAGGAAGGGCAGGTCGCCGCGCTGCTGGATGTCGGCTGCCACCGCGGCCGACAGGCGGCGCGCCAGACCCTGCCCACGGAAGTCCGGATGCGTGCAGACGCCGCTGATCTCCACATGACCGGGAAAGCGCATGCGCTCGCCGGCCATGGCGGCCAGACGGCCGCCGACGCGTACGCCGACGAAGCGGCCCAGCGTGTGGGTGCGGGCGAAGAAGGGTCCGGGTTCGGTGAGCCGGGCCAGGGCCAGCATCTCGTCTGCATCTGCGTCGCCGAGCACCGCCATGTCCTCATCGACGTGAAGGCGTCGTGTGGCGACCAACTGCACACCTGCGGCCGCCTTCACGACTTCCAGGCCCGAAGGAACGGCGATGGCCGGCACCTGCAGCAGATACACGCTGTCGCCGGCGGGGCCGAGAAGGCCGGCGAGTGCGTCGAGGCTGTCCGCACCTTCATCCGCCGTGGCGGCAAAGCCATGGAGATCGGGCAAGAAGCGCCGGGCGCGCTCATCGCCAAGTGCCCAGTGCGGCTGATGTTGCAGACTGGCCCAGACGGGTCGGTCGAGTGCGGACATGGTTGATATCCCTGGATGCGCTGGAGTTGGGTCGCCGGCTCGCGCATTCTGGATCGCAGGGACCGGCGAGAGGGCATCGCCCGCGTTCGGGCGCAGGCCGGTGTAGGTCAATGCCAGGCTGGCGTCAACCGGGCGGCCAAAGAAAAAGCGGCCCGATGGGCCGCTTCGTTCTTCGCCTGTGCAGGCAGGGCTCGATCAGTAGCGCTTGCCGCCACCGGAGTAGCCGCCACCGCCACCGCCGGAGTAGCCACCGCCACCGCCGCCACGACGGCGATTGCCACCACCGCCACCGCCATTGCCGCCACCACCACCGCCGCCGCCATTGCGACGGCCGCGGCCGAAGGTCGCCTCGACGCTGGTGCGCAGCGGATCGGGCTGGCCCGACGGGCCGCCGTAGGACTCGGCGCGACGATGCGCGACCACGTCCGCATGCGAGGGGCTGGTCGTGTTGCCGTAGTGCTTGGGCTGGCGCTCCGGACGGTCCTCGTACAGGGCATGCGCCGGCGCATTGCCGCCGCCGTGGCCGCCCGTGCCGCCATGGTGGCGCTTGGGACCGTTGTTCTGCCGCGGCGGGCGCTGGTCGCCGTTGCCGCCACCCGCGGGCTGGCCGCCGGCGCGCTGCGGCTGGGGTTGCTGGCCACGGCCGCCCTGGCCCTGACCCTGGCCGCCGGCCTTCTTCTGGCCGCCACGCTCGCCCTGGCCCGCCTTGTTCTCGCGGATGCGGGTCATCATCTCCTGGCGCGCAGCCCGGGCTGCGGCGGCCATCACTTCACGGCTCGGCGGCTTGCCGGCGCCGCCCCACAGGGTCTGGCGGCCCATGGCGATGGGCTCGGCGATCTCGCCTTCGTCGGGGCCGAAGCCTTCCAGCGTCTCGACGGGGATCTGCTGCTTGGTGAAGCGCTCGATCTCCTGCATGAAGCCTTCCTCGTCCAGGCAGACCAGGCTCACGGCCTGGCCTTCCTTGCCCGCGCGGCCCGTGCGGCCGATGCGGTGGACGTAGTCTTCGGGCACGTTGGGGATTTCGTAGTTCACCACATGCGGCAGGTCGTCGATGTCGATGCCGCGGGCCGCGATGTCGGTGGCCACCAGGGCGCGGATCTCGCCGCTCTTGAAGCCGGCCAGCGCCTGCGTGCGGGCGCTCTGGCTCTTGTTGCCGTGCAGCGCCATGGCGGTGATGCCGTTCTTCTCCAGGAACTCGGCCACATGGTTGGCGCCGAACTTGGTGCGCGTGAACACCAGCACCTGGCTCCAGTCGTGCTGCTGGATGATGTGCGCCAGCAGCTGCTTCTTCTTGCCACGGCCCACCGGGTGGACCACCTGCGTGATGCGCTGCACCGTGGTGTTGCGCGGCGTGACCTGGATGCTCTGCGGATTGCGCAGCAGACTGTTGGCCAGCTCGCGGATGTCGTCGCTGAAGGTGGCCGAGAACAGCAGGCTCTGCTTGTCCTTGGGCACCAGGGCCAGCACCTTCTTCACGTCGTGGATGAAGCCCATGTCGAGCATGCGGTCGGCTTCGTCCAGCACCAGGATCTCGACCGTGGACAGGTCCAGATGGCCTTGCTGCTGCAGGTCGAGCAGGCGGCCCGGCGTGGCCACCAGGATGTCCACGCCGCGCTTGATGCGCTCGATCTGGGGGTTCATGCCCACGCCGCCGAAGATGACGGTGGAGCTCAGCGGCAGGTACTTGCCGTAGGTGCGCACGGATTCCTCGACCTGGGCGGCGAGTTCGCGCGTGGGGGTCAGCACCAGGGCGGCGATGCCGTCTTTGCCGAACTTGTTGGTCTTGCCCTCGCCCTTGGACAGGCGGTGAAGCATGGGCAGGGTGAAGGCGGCGGTCTTGCCGGTGCCGGTCTGCGCGCCAGCGAGGAGGTCATGGCCTTCGAGGACGGCCGGGATGGCCTGGGCCTGGATGGGGGTAGGGGTTTCGTAGCCTTGCTCGCGCACGGCCTTGAGGATGGCCGGAGCCAGCTTCAGTTCGTCGAAGTTCATTCGGTAGTTACTTGCGGGCGCCATGCACGGCGCGGTGTTCTTCTTGCGTCCACCCGCCGCGATGGCGCTGCTTGGGCGCGAACCGGGCCAGTCGAGGTGGAAAGGGAGGTAAGGCGGGAGCCTGGAAGGATGCGAATCCGTCGTCCCCGGCGAAGAGCCGTGTTGCGGGTGACTGTGCCCGGCAACGCCCCGATTGTGGCACGAGTTCCGGGCCAGCGTGCCCGTGGGCCGCGTCAAGGAGGGATAATCGATGGTTTTCGCGCTCGCCCGGCACCGGGCCCCTCCCTCATCCGAGCGCGTTCCCCACCCCGCACCGACAAGAAGCCATGGCCCAGTACGTCTACACCATGAATCATGTCTCCAAGACCGTGCCGCCCAAGCGGCAGATCTTGAAGGACATCTCCCTTTCGTTCTTTCCCGGCGCCAAGATCGGCGTGCTCGGCCTCAACGGCTCGGGCAAGTCCTCGCTGCTGAAGATCATGGCCGGCGTGGACAAGGAGATCGAGGGCGAGGCCCTGCCGATGCCCGGCCTGTCCATCGGCTACCTCGAGCAGGAACCGAAGCTCAACCCCGAGCACACCGTGCGCGAGGCCATCGAAGAGGCGATGAGCGAGGTCAACAACGCCAAGAAGCGCCTCGAAGAGATCTACGCCGCCTATGCCGAACCCGATGCCGACTTCGACGCCCTGGCCGCCGAGCAGGGCGAGCTGGAGGCGGTGATCGCCGCCGCCGGCACCGACAGCGAGCACCAGATCGAGATCGCCGCCGACGCCCTGCGCCTTCCCCCCTGGGATGCCAAGGTTGGCATGCTCTCCGGCGGCGAGAAGCGCCGCGTGGCCCTGTGCCAGCTGCTGCTGTCCAAGCCGGACATGCTGCTGCTCGACGAACCGACCAACCACCTTGACGCCGAATCGGTCGAGTGGCTGGAGATCTTCCTGCAGCGCTTCACCGGCACCGTGGTGGCCATCACCCACGATCGCTACTTCCTCGATAACGCCGCCGAGTGGATCCTTGAACTGGACCGCGGCCGTGGCATTCCCTACAAGGGCAACTACTCCGAATGGCTGCTGCAGAAGCAGAACCGCCTGGAGGCCGAGCAGAAGGGCGAGGAAGCCCGCGCCAAGGCCCTGAAGAAGGAACTGGAGTGGGTGCGCCAGAACGCCAAGGGCCGCCAGGCCAAGAGCAAGGCCCGCATCCAGCGCTTCGAGGAACTGAGCGACTACGAATACCAGCGCCGCAACGAGACGCAGGAAATCTTCATTCCCGTCGCCGACCGACTGGGCAGCCAGGTCATCGAGTTCAAGGGCGTGAGCAAGAGCTTCGGCGACCGCGTGCTGATCGACAACCTGTCCTTCAACATTCCGGCCGGTGCCATCGTCGGCATCATCGGTCCCAACGGTGCGGGTAAATCGACGCTGTTCAAGCTGATCGCCGGCCGCGAGCAGCCTGACAGTGGCGAGGTCGTGATCGGCCAGACCGTCAAGATGGCCTATGTGGACCAGTCGCGCGACGCGCTGGCCAACGAGGCGACCGTGTGGGAAGACATCTCGGGCGGCCTGGACATCATCAACGTCGGCAAGTTCCAGATGGCCAGCCGCGCCTACGCGGGCCGCTTCAACTTCAACGGCCAGGACCAGCAGAAGAAGGTCGGCAACCTGTCGGGCGGCGAACGCGGCCGTCTGCACTTGGCCAAGACGCTGATCCAGGGCGGCAACGTGCTGCTGCTGGACGAACCGTCGAACGACCTGGACGTGGAAACCCTGCGCGCGCTGGAAGACGCCCTGCTGGAGTACGCAGGCACCGTGCTGGTCATCAGCCACGACCGCTGGTTCCTGGACCGCATCGCGACCCACATCCTGGCGGCCGAAGGCGACTCGCAGTGGGTGTTCTTCGACGGCAATTACCAGGAATACGAGGCCGACAAGAAGAAGCGACTGGGTGAAGAAGGCGCCGCGCCCAAGCGGGTGCGCTTCAAGGCGCTCAAGTAAGACTAAACGCGGGGCGGCAGCCTCGCGCCACCGGGCCCGCTGTCGGGCCGTGGCGCCCTGCCGGCAATGCCGCATTCACCAGGGCCCGCAGCGCCGCGAGGCGATGCGGGCCTTGTTGCGTGGGCGCGTGACCGGGTGCGGCTCGTCCGGATACGTCGAATTGCACTGTTAAATCCCGTGAACTCGTCGATATAGTCCCCACCCGGCGCGCCATACTCGGCGCCAGATACCGGACCTTTCCCATGCCCACCATCGACCAATTCATCGACAGCTTCCAGACCGCCGTGGACTTCCAGGAGCCGGTCGACGTCACCCCCGAGACCGAACTGCGCAGCCTGCCCGAGTGGGACTCGCTGGCCGCCCTGGGCGTGATCGTGATGTTCGACGTGGACTACGGCAAGACGATCACCGGCGACGACCTGAAGAACTGCGTGACCATCGCCGACCTGTACAAGCTGCTCGGCTGATCATGGGCCTGTCCACGCTTCACCACGTGCGGCTGGCCGGCGTGGCCAGCTGCGTGCCGCGGCGGGTACTGTCCAACCTGGAGGACTGCCCGCCCTCGATGCGCTCCGAGCGCGAGCGCCTGGTGCGCAACATCGGCATCCAGACGCGGCGCATCTGCCCCGACTGGCAGTGCTTCTCGGACCTGGCCTTCGAGGCCACGCAGAAGCTGCTCGACGCCCTGGACTGGAAGCGCGAGGAGGTGGACGCGCTGATCGTGGTGACCCAGTCGCCCGACTACCTGATCCCCGCCACCGCCATCATCCTGCAGGACCGGCTGGGGCTGTCGCACGCCACCATCGCCTACGACGTCAACCTGGGCTGCTCAGGCTACCCCTTCGGCCTGCACATGCTCGGCAGCATGATCGCCGCCGGTGCCGTCAAGAAGGGGCTGGTGCTGGTGGGCGACAAGTCGGCCAAGGTGGTTGATCCGCTTTTTTCCGACGCCGGCACCGCCACCGCGCTGGAGTTCTCGGCCGACGCGCCGCCGATGCATTTCGACCTCAACAGCGACGGCAGCGGCTACCGGGCCATCATGCTGCCGGCCGGCGGCCACCGCGAGCCCTACGGCGTGGAGCACCTCATTCCCACCCGCGACGAGCACGGCGTGCTGCGCTCCCCGGCGGACCTGATCCTCGACGGGCCGGCAGTGCTGAGCTTCTCGACCCAGCGCGTGCCGCCTGCCGTGGAACGGCTGCTGGACTATGCCCAGGCCGACAAGGCGGGCGTGGACCATTTCGTCTTCCATCAGGCCAACCGGATGATCAACGAGACCATCCGCAAGAAGCTGGGGTTGCCGGCCGAAAAGGTGCCGTCCACCCTGCACGACCTGGGCAACACCAGCGGCGCCTCGCTGCCCGTGACCATGACCGCCCGCCTGCACGACAAGCTCGACGGCGGCCGCGCGCGCATGCTGCTCAGCGGCTTCGGCATCGGCCTGTCGTGGGGCTCCGTGCTCCTCGAGGTGGACGGCGCGCGCTTCATTCCGATGATCGAGGCATGAGCGCCGGCGCGGCCGATCCCTTCTCGCTCGCGGGCAAGCGCATCCTGGTGACGGGGGCGTCCTCGGGCATCGGCCGTCAGACGGCCATCGCCTGCGCGCAGCAGGGCGCCCAAGTGATCGTCACCGGCCGCGATACGGCGCGGCTGGCCGCAACCGCCGAGGCCCTGGCCGGCGAAGGCCATGTCCAACTGGTGGCCGACCTGACTGTGCCCGAACAGCTGACGGCGCTGGCGGAGCAATGCGGCGCCATCGACGGCGTGGTGCATGCCGCCGGCATCTCGCGCCTGGTGCCGCTGCGCATGCTCAAGCAGGCCCATCTGGACGAGATGTTCGGCCACAACGTCTACGCGCCCATCCTTCTGACCAAGGAACTGCTGGCCCGCCGGCGACTGCAGGCCAAGGGATCGATCGTGTTCGTGTCGGCGGTGGCTTCGCATGTCGGTCCGCTGGCCAGCAGCGCCTACTCGGCCAGCAAGGCCGCCTTGCTGGGCTGCATGCGCTCGCTGGGCCTGGAGGTGGCCAAGCAGGGCATCCGCGTCAACTGCATCGCGCCGGGCTATGTGCGCACGCCCATGCTCGACGGCCTGGCGACCGGCGGCCTCAACACCGACGACTATGCGGCGCTCGCGCCCCTGGGCATGGGCGAGCCCCAGGACGTGGCCCTCGCCGCCGTGTTCTACCTGGCCGACGCCAGCCGATGGATCACACGCAACTACTTCGTGATCGACGGCGGGCTGACCGTGCCCATGGACATCTACGCATGACGGACCCGTTCTCGCTGAAGGGCAAGCGCATCCTCGTGACCGGCGCCTCGTCGGGCCTCGGCCGGCAGATCGCCATCTCGTGTGCGGCCCGGGGTGCCACGCTCATGCTCACCGGTCGCGATGCCACGCGTCTCGGTCAGACCTTCGATGCCCTTGCCGGCAGTGGTCATCAGCGCATGGTGGCCGAGCAGACCCGCGCAGAGGAACGCGAGGCGTTGGTGCGTGCCGGCCCCGCGCTGGACGGCGTGGTGCACTGCGCCGGGCGCCAGATGCTGTCGCCGGTGCGCCTGCTCAGCGAGAAGCTGATGACGCAGATGTACGAGGTCAACTTCCTGGCGCCCGTCATGCTGACCCAGCAACTGCTGCAGCAGCGCAAGCTGCAGGCCGGCGCGTCGGTGATCTTCATGCTCTCGACCTCGGCCCACATCGGCACACCCGCGGTCGGCCCTTACTCGGCGATGAAGTCGGCCCTGCTGGGCTTCATCCGCTGCATGGCCATGGAACAGGGCAAGCACGGTATGCGGGTCAACGGCATTTCCCCGTCGGTCGTGCCCACGCCCATGTGGGGCGAGCATGACCAGACCGAACCGCTGCAGGCCCAGCGTGCGCGTCATCCGCTCGGCCTTGGGACGCCCGAGGACGTGGCCAACGCGGCCATCTACCTGCTCTCCGACGCCAGCCGCTGGGTCACCGGCACCAGCCTGGTGATGGACGGCGGCGTGGTGCTGTAAGCCTTCATCGACCCGCTTTTCGTCTGCCACCCATGCGCTCCCGCATGCATCCCAGGTACTACCTGGACGACGCCATCTTCGAGCGCGAACAGCGCAAGATCTTCCGCAAGCTCTGGGTCTTCGCGGGGCTCAAGACGCTGTTGACGCGGCACCACGGCTTCATCACCCGGAAGATCGCGGGCGTGCCGGTGGTCATCCAGAACTTCAACGGCCGGCTCAAGGCCTTCGAGAACGTCTGCCTGCACCGCAGCGCCCTGATCCAGACCGAGCCGGTGGGCTGCCGGCCACTGGTGTGCGGCTACCACGCCTGGCGCTACGGCGAGGAGGGCGAAGTCGCGCACATGCCCGACGCGGACACCACCTACCGCCTCGAGCCCGAGGAGAAATGCGGGCTGCGCCTGCGGCAGTTCGCGCTTCGCGAAGTGGGCAATGTGCTGTTCATCAACCTCGACCCCGAGCCGCTGCCCTTCGAGGAGCAGTTCTCGCCCGACTTCATCGCCTCGCTGGAGAGCAGCTCGCTGGCCTACGACGCCGAAGTCATGGTCACGACCTGGCGCGGCAAGTACAACTGGAAGCTGGCGTATGAGAACCTGCGCGATGCCAACCATCCGCGCTTCGTGCATCCGACGACGCTGGGCCGCGTCGTCCAGTTCCGGCCCGCCGTCGACGAAACCCAGTGTGCCGACAGCCTGCAGGAGTTGCAGGAGACCACCCAGGCCGCGTTGCGGCGCGAATTGCGCCGGTTCAGTTACGGTGGCTACGACACCGCGATCCATGACATGCAGCGCTTCGGCTGGCACGACCTGGTCGAGCGCTGGGGCGAGGATGACGCCTATTTCAACTGGCTGGCCTTTCCCAATCTGCACATCGCGAGCGCCAACGGTGGCCATTCCTTCACCATCGAGCATCACGTGCCCGTGTCGCCCGGCGTCACGGATATGGAGGTGTACCGCTTCAGCGCCCGCAAAAGGAGACCCTTCGCGTTCTCGAACGCGGTGTTGCTGGCCGAGATGCACGGCAGCAAGGTGGTCACAGGCGAGGACGTGGCGATCATGGAACAGGTGCAGTCCGGCCTCCATGCGGATGCGCCCCTGCCCACGCAGGGAGCCTACGAAAGCATGAACCGGCTGGTCGAGCGGTGGTACGCCACCGTCATGGACTCGGCCTCGTCCGTCTCACAGACATGGCCATGACGAAGAAGTGGATCATCGGCGACGGCGTGCACCTGGCGCGTGCCTTCCACGCCTGGTCGTCGCAACGGCCCGAGGACGGCGTGTGCAAGGTGGCCATATCGCAGAACGTCGCCTACGAATTCGACCTGTCCCCCCTCGATGGACTGTCCCCGCAGGACGGCAGCGCCTTCGTCGCCATCAACGAGCGCTTCGGCAATTTCAAGCGCACGGAGCTGATGGCGCTGGTGATGGCCCGGGGCTTCAAGCTCGAGGCCTTCGTCAGCACGCAGGCGTTCATCGGGCCTGGGACGAAGGTGGGACCGAACGCCTACGTCGCCGCGGGCGCAGCCGCCGGCCTGAACTGCCGCATCGGATTCAACGCGGTGCTGCTGACCGGGGCCCTGGTGGGCGACGGCGTGACGCTCGGCCCCTCCTGCTGGCTGGAGCCCGGCGTGGTGGTGGGCGACGGCGCGCACATCGGGGCCCACTGCACGCTGCGCAGCGGCGCCGTCGTGGCGCCGGGCGTGCGCATCGGCCGCAACTGCGAACTCGGATGGGCGCAGCGCTATGGCGCCGACGTGCCCGACAAGACCATCTTCGACCCACGCTACGACGCGCCGATCTACACCTATGAAGCATGACGCACTGCCGGCCGCCGGCCTGACGCGCGAACAACTCCGACGCACGCTGCTGGACGTCGCATCCCGGGACGACGCGGAATGCGACCTTGCACGGATCGCCGACATCGGCGCACGCCCGGTATTCCTGCTGGCACCGCTGTCGCTTACCGGCTGCCTGCACGGCGCCAGGGTGGCGGCCCAGCTATCCCAGGTGGTGGCGGCCGTCGACGACGTGACGCCGCAGGACACCATCCACGGCGCGCCGCGCTGGACCAGCGAGCGCTTCGTGCGGGAAGCCCATCGCCTGCCGAACGCCGTGGTGGTGGACTTCTCGTGCAGCGCGCGCGGCCGCGCCATGGTCGAGCGCCTGTGCCAGGCCACCGGGCTCGAGCGCATCGTGCTCACCCGGCTCGATCCCCAGCTGGAGAGCCTTTCGCGCCGGCCGGTCTTCCTGCTTTCGGCATCGTCCGTCCTGGGCGCCATGCATGCACAGACCCTGGCAACGGCCGCGGGGCAGGTGATCGCCAGCGTGGAGGAGACGGCCGCCGAGGCGCTGCCGGGTTGTGGTGTGCTGTGGCGGCCGGCTGATTTCCTGGCACGCGCCGGCGCGCACGCCGATGCGTTGGCCATCGACTTCTCCTACGAGGCCGAGTCGCGCGCCCGGATGCGGGCCTTGTGCGAAAGCGCCGGTGTGGTCTATGCAGACTGCATGCCGGTACTGGCCCACAACGGCCAGTATGCGGTGTATGAGCCCACGCGGATCTATCGGCAGCGCACGCTCGCCCGGCTGGACGATTTCCTGGCGCTGGCCGATCGGCTGGAGGACGAGGCGAGCGTGGCCACGCTCTACCGCAACCTGCTGTTCCGGCTGAGCTACGACCGCGAATGGCTGGCGCCCATCGTGTCTCCCCCTGAGGACGAATACTTTTCGGCCCGTGCCGACACGGCGACCTTCCAGGTTGGGCAGAACGAACATTTCTGCGATTGCGGCGCCTACCAGGGACCGGTGGTCCAGCGCTTCCTGGACGCCTCCGGCGGCCGCTACGCGAGCATCACCGCCGTCGAGCCCGACGGCGTGAACCACGAGGCGCTGGAGCGCATGGGCCAGGCGCTGCCGCGCTTCAGAGCGATCAACAAGGCGGTGTCGAACGCGCAGGAGGTGCTGCGTTTCAAGGAGACAGGCACCATGTCCAGCCACGTCACGCCCGACGGCACGGTTTCGGTGCCGACCATGCGCCTGGACGACGAACTGGAGCACCTGAGCCTGCTCAAGATGGACGTGGAAGGCTTCGAGGTGAAGGCGCTGGAGGGTGCATCGCGCCTGGTGCAGACCCAGCGGCCGCGCATCGCCGCCTGTGTCTACCACTACTCGCTGGATCTGCTCGACGTGGTCGGGCAGCTGGACCGCCTGGTCGACGACTACCACTTCCGCCTGCGTCAGCACACGGGCGGCTACTACTACGACCTGGTGCTGTACGGCTCGCCCGTGGCAGGCAACGCGCCGCCCGCCTGGGCGCGCTGATCGCCGTCAGCGGCCCTCGTAGATCTGCACCGGCAACGGAAACAGCGGATCGATGAAGGTCCCATCCGCCAGCGATTCGGCGTAGGCCCCCGGCACGTCGACCACGCAGTGCCGGCCGATCGAGAGGCCGCCGGCCAGGCGCACGTCGCGGCCGATCAGCGCATGGGCACCCACCTGGGTGTGCGCGCCCACGCTGGCGCCGGCGCCGATCCAGCCATGGGCGCCCAGTTGCACGCCGGCGTCCAGCCGTGCGCCATCGCCCACGATGGTGTCGTGGCCGAGGCGTACGCCATGGGCCACCAGGGCACCTGCGCCGATCCAGCAGTTCTCGCCGATGCGGGCATCGGCCGCCACGAAGGCCGACGGATGCCGAAGGCTGCTTGCGCGAAAGCCGCGCAGCCGCGCGGCCGCGTACACGTGCAGCCGCGCATGGTTGATGGCCTGCGTGTCCAGCGCGGCGAAGAAGACCGTGCTTGCGGAGTCGAAGTCCGCCAGCAGTGCGGTGGTGTCGGCCGCCGCGTTGTCGGCCGAGGTCAGTCGCAGGCGATGCAGCGTGCGGCCTTCGGCGATCAGCGGCCAGCAGGCCTCGATGGCGTCGAAGAGCTTGCCGAAGCCCACGAGCGCCAGGGCAGGGATCGCGCCGGCGCTCATGCCGGGGACTCCATCAGCTGGCGGTAGACCAGGGCCACCCGCCGCAGTTGCGCCTCTTAGGCGCCATGGCGCGCCACCGGTCCGCCCTCGTGCAGGCCGCGCTGCATCGCCTCCAGGATGACGCGGTCCTCGTCGAGCACCCTCTTCTCGCCCTTGAGGTGGCCCCACAGGATGGCCGGCAGCGCCGGGATGCGTTGCGTGGCGCGCGCGGCGCACAGCGTGAAGTGGACGTCGGTGCGGTCCGGCGACACCGGGTCGAACTGCTGCACCAGGAAGACGTAGCCGCCCACCGAGATGAAGTTGACGTTCGGATAGAGGAAGTGGTTGTAGTAGACGTCCGCGTCGCCGAAGCGCTCCACCAGCGCATGCCAGGGCCTGGGCTGGATCTGCAGCGGCGTCTCGCTGGCATAGCTCAGCTCGTGCAGCGCGGCCGTCGTCACCGGCGGCAGGTCGGCCGGCACCCGAGGGTCGTTGGCAGCACCCTTCGCCATCAGCGGCCGGAAGGTGCGCGGATGCACGAAGGGCACGTGGTTGAAGTCGAGCACGTTCTCGAAGTTGAGCTTCCAGTTGTAGGCCGACGGAATGGCCGCATGAATGGCCTGATTGCCGAAGTGCCCGCTGATGGCCGCCAGCGAGGCGCGCAGCTCTTCGCTGAACTGTTACTCGATGGGCAGCGGCGTTGGATCGAGATTGACGAAGACCAGGTTGCCGATGCACTCGACGGCGAACTCGTCCAGGCAGAGCCGCTCACGGTCAGCGGTGGGGTAATGGTAGAGCCGGTCTTCGCCGGGAATGCCGCGCACCCGGCCCTCGGCGTCGAAGCTCCAGCCGTAATAGCCGCACACCAGCTTGCGGCTGCCATAGGCCTCGGTCTGCAGCGGCGCCTGGCGGTGCGGACACTGGTTGCGGAAGGCCTTGATGCAGCCCTCCAGGTTCTGCACCAGCACAGGCACGCCGCCGATGGTGCGGGTGAGAAAGCTGTCGGGCTCGGCCAGCAGCGTGCGCAGGCCGGCAAAGATCCACAGCCGGCGGAAGATGCGCGCCTGCTCCTGGGCAAAGACGGCCGGGTCGATGTAGTCGCGCTGGGGCAGTCCGGGATACATCGGGATGTCAGCGGAAACTGAAGCGCTTGGCGGGATTGCCGAAGACCGTGGTGCCCGGCGCCACGTTGCCGATCACCACGCTGCCCGCGCCGATCACCGCGCCGTCGCCCACCTTCACGTCCGGAAGGATGGTGGCATGCGGATGGATGGTGACGTTCTCGCCGATCTGCGCGCCGCCGCCGATGAAGACGAAGCTGCCGATGGTGGTGTAGGAGCCCACGTGCACGTCGTAGCCGACGATGGTGTTGGCCAGCACGATCACGAAGCTGCCCAGCTTCGCATCGGCGCCGATGGAGACATGGTGCTCGAACAGGCAGCCGACGCCCATGCCCACCCGGTCGGAGCGGTGCAGCTTGGGCATCAGGTTCATGAAGTCCGCGCCCTGTGCGAGCAGGGGTTCGGCATAGCGGCGGCGCTGCGCCGGATCGCCCAGGGCGCACACGAGGATCTGGCCCGGCTGCCAGCGGAAGCTTTCAGGGTCGCCCACGATGGGCAACTCGGCCACCTGCGGCAGGCCGGGGCGGTTGTCCAGGAAGCCGCGCACCACCCACTCGGTACCGTGGGCGGAGTCCGAGCGCGCCACGGACGCCATGTTCCGGCCGAAGCCGCCGGCGTTGATGATGTAGACGTCTTTCATGTCGGAGAAGCCGAAGTCAACGCAGCGCCTCGGCACAGGCCTGGATCAGCCGGTGCTGCTGCGCGGCGGTCATGCCGAGGAAGAAGGGCAGGCCGAGCACCGTCTGCGCCAGCTGCCGCGCGCGCGGCACGGCCAGCGGCTCGCACAGCGGCTGCAGGGCCGGCATGTCGTGCAGCAGTGGCTGGTACCAGCGGCGCGTCATGATGCGTTCGGCGGCGCAGCGGCGTTCCAGCCGTTCGCGCGCATCGGCGTCGCGCAGGCGAAGGCACAGCGAGGTGGGGGCCAGGCGGTCGCCGCCACCCGCTGCTGCCTGCCACGCGACGGCGCCGCCAGTCGCGTCGTCGATGCGTTGCATCAGCGACGTCTGCAACTGCTGGCGAGATTGGGCATGCCCGTCCCAGACCTCGAGGGAAGCCAGTGCCACGGCCGCGTGGAACTCGCTCATCTTGGCGTTGGTGCCCAGCGTGGCCAGTGCGCCCTGCGGCAGCGCCGCCGCCGGATCGAGGTTGATACCGAAGTTCGAGCGCTGGCGCACCTGCGCCGCCAAGCCGGGTCGCGAGGACACCACCAAGCCACCTTCGCCCGCTGGCAGGCTCTTGGTGGTATGCAGGCTGAACACGAGGGTGCCGTGCCCGTCCGCCAGCCATTGGCGGCCGAAGGCGGCCGCGGCATCGATGATCACCGGCACGCCGGTGCTGTCCTCGAAGGCCTGCCAGGCGGCCGCATCGTGCGGCATGCCAAAGGTCGCGACGGTGAGAACGGCGGCGATCTGCCGGCCTTCGCACGCCTGCCGCGCGATCCCGGGCGTGAGCTGCCAGGTCGCGGCATCGACATCGGCCAGCACCGGCGTGAGGCCGGCACTGGCCACCGCCGTGGCCGTGGCCGCAAAGGTGAAGGTGGGCACCAGCACGTGCGCCCCGGGCGGGAGGCCCAACGCGCGCAGCGCGAGCTCGAGTCCCTGGGTGGCATTCGCCACCGTGGCGATGCTGTCATGGCCGACGGCAAAGCGATCGGCCATCGCCGTCTCGAGCGCATGTACCAATGGGCCGAAATTGGAGTAGTGACGCGCCTCGTGCATGCGCGCGAGATAGGGCATGAGCCGCTCTGGCGTCGGCATGTCCGGCACCAGCAGGGGAATCCAGGGCAATGCGGCCTGGTCCGGCACCGCGGATGCAGGGGCCGTTCCTGCAGACCGGTCGTCGGCGCCGCGCCGCTCAGCCGCCTCCGCGACTGCGGCAAGGGCAGCATGGGGCACGGCCGGGGCGGCGCTCATGCGGGCAATGCGGCGTCGGCGTCCGCGGTCGCGCCGGCCAGGGCGTTCGCCGAAGCCGCCGAAAGGTCCGTCCAGCGGTACTCCCCGGCAAGCAGGTTGAGCCACATGAGCCGGAATGCCTGCTCGAGCTCGCGCGTGCGCGCGGCGTAGTCCATGAGCGGCCCGGCCTGCATGCGCGCGCGGGCGTCGTGGCGGAAGCGCCGCAGGCCCTCCGGATCGTCCAGTCGCCGCAGCACGGCCGCGATGTAGGTTTCGGCGTCGCGAGCCACGTCTTCGTCGAGGCCCAGACCCTGAAGGGTGCGCGCGCTGCCGGCATCCACGCCCCGCTCCGCATCCATGGCAATGACCGGCAGGCCCATCCACAGGGCATGCAGCGTGGTGGTGCCACCCGACACCGGCGAGGTGTCGAGGGCCACGTCGGCAATGTGACCGAGTTCCATGAACTGCGCCAGCGGCTGCTGGTGCATCACGAACACGCGGTCCAACGGCATGCACGCTGCCTCGACCCGGGCCTGCATGGCGGCCTGCGCTGCCTCGGGCGTGCGCTCCTTGACCATGATGACCAGTTCGGCATCGGTACGCGCCGCCAGGATGCGCGACCACAGCCGCAACATCGAGTCGGTGATCTTGGCGGAACTGTTGAGCGAGATGAGCGTGGGGTGGCCCTTGCGCAGCATCGGTGGTTCCAGGCACATCGGCGAATCCGGGGGCGGCGTGTAGCTGGCCATGCATGCCACGCGGAAGAGTCGCTCGCTGTAGAAAACGTCGTGGCCGGCTGGCGCGATGCCGCTGTCGACGATGCGGTAGTCCATCGCCTTCATCCCCAGGGGTTGCATGTAGCCCAGCCAGGTCACCTGCACCGGTGCCGCCCGGCGCGCGAAGGTGAGCAGCCGGTTGCCCTCGGTGTGACCCGAGAGGTCGACCAGCACATCGATGCGATGCGAGCGGATCAGCGCGCACAGCGCCTCTTCGGACAGCTCCGGCACGTCGAACCAGTGCGGCACATGGGCCTGCAACTGGTCGGTGAAGTCGTCCCGCGGACCCACGCTGTAGACGTGCACATCCACCTGCGCCGGGTCATGGTGCTCCAGCACCGATGCCATGAAGAAGGCGATGGAATGGCGCCGGAAGTCGGCCGACACGTAGCCGATGCGCAGCCGGCGCGTCGGGCTGCGGTCGTCCACGGGCATCGGCAGCGCCCGGACCGTCAGCGGGTCTGCGAAACGGGTGCCCCAGTCCCGGTAGACCTGCAGGGCTTTGAGCGGATCGGCGCTGGCGTGGCTGTGCATGTACGCCCGCAGCTGCCACATGGCCGAATCGGCCGTGCGTGCGCAGACCTCGTCGATCAGCGCCAGGGCTTCCTCGCGCTGGCCGCTGTTGTAGCGGGCGAAGGCCAGGCCGTGCTGGGCCCAGGCATGGCCGGGCTGCAGTGCCAGGGCCGTCTCCATGCACATGGCCGCATTGGCCCAGTTCTCCAGCCGCAGGAAGCCGCGGCCCAGGTGCACCCAGGCGTCCACGTGCTGCGGATCGTGGGTGATGGCCTGCGAAAAGTGCTGCATGGCCGCCTCCAGCCGGTAGGCCTGGACCTCCTCCAGCCCGCGCAGGACGGCCGCATGGGCCAGCGCAGCGGCGGCGGCGGTGGGCGGAAGGTCGGTGTGGACGGGCATGGCGGTGGTGGGCAGGAGGGTGGGGCGGGCGAAAGGGGCGCGGGCGCTCAGGTGTGGGCGATGGCCAGTGTGCGAAGCAGCGAGCGGTTGATCTCTTCGGCGCTCATGTCGAAGCGCGCGCGGGTGGCGCGCACCACGGCCGGGTTGTCCTGGCCGAGGGCCTGGGCCACCTGCAGCACGCTGGCATAGGGGCCGCTGCCGCGCAGCACCGCCTCGACCAGCGCCTCTGGCAGTGCAAGACGGCCCAGGGCGGTGCGCATGGGCTCGTCCATCACCAGATCCAGTTGGGAGAACAGACCGCACAGGTAGACCTCGCGGCGCAGCTCTTCCTCCACGCCGGCTTCCATCAGCTCGGCGGCCAGGTGGGCGCGCAGCACCATGGAGGCGTTGGCGGGCTGCAGGTTGCGGTCGTCGCTGGTGTGTGGCAGCTGTTCGGCAAGCCAGGCATCGAGCGTGCGGTAGCCCAGCATCATCACGCCGTGGCGCAGCGAAGTGATCCGGCGCCGAAGGCCCAGGCTCGCGGAGTTGAGATGCAGCAGCAGGCGATAGGCCAGGGCGGGCTCCTGCCCGAACTGCAGTTCAAGCTGGTCCAGCGACTGCTCGGACTCCAGGGCCTGCATGGTGCGGATCACGGCGCGCCGCGTGGGCGGCAGCGGCTGGCCCTTGTTGCGGTGGAGCACGTCCTCGATGGGCCAGCCGGCCACGGCCCAGGCGGCGCGCTGGTCCAGCGCGTGCTCGACCAGGGCGAGGCTGGCGGCGCCCACCACGATCTGCTCGGGCTCGATGGGGCTGGCCGCCAGTTGGGCCTGGGCGGCGGCCCGCTGTGCCGGATGGCGCGGGTCGGCGTCGCGTGCACGCAGCACGGCTTGCAGGGCGCTGGCGGCGTGGCTCACCTCCAGTTGCATGAGACGCGGGGAAGAACGGCCGGGGAAGTCGGGGCGTCGCGGTCCGGGGCCGCTGGCCGCGATCAGGATGCCGCCGCGGCTGCGCGCCGCGCGCGCAGCCTGGAGCAGTTCCTCGTCGCCCAGCCAGTCGACCGGCACCTCGACCATTGGCGAATCGCCATCGGCCTGCTCCAGCATGCCCATCAGCAGCCGCGGGGAGCGGGCGGCCACGAGCAGGGTCGGCGATTCGGCCGTCCACATCTCGGTGAGGCTGCGCAACAGATGCGCGCCATCGGCCTGGGCGCCGTCTTCATAGGCCAGCAGGCGGATGCCGGCGAGCTCGCGCCGGCGGTTCCACAGGAGCTGGTAGCAAAGGGTCAGACTGCCGAGGACGGATTGGGCCACGATTCGGTCGGGGGTGGGGACTGGGCCTGCCGGCAGGCCTCAGCCGAGATAGTTGAACAGAGAGAGCTTCTGGATCTGAGCATAGGTGCCCAGGGCGGCAGAGTACATGGTCTGTTGGCTGGTGATATCCGAAAGTACCTGGACGGTGTCGGCGTCCTCGGCGTCGGCCCGCACTTTCTCCAGCTGATCTCCACGGGTGGTGAGCCGGTCGCCGATGGTGTCGGCGCGGTTGAGCAGCTCGCCCGCCTGGCTGCGCGCCGCCGACAGCTTGGCAAGGCCGGCGTCCACCTGCGCGAGCCCGCGCGACACGGCCTGCGTGGTGCGCCCGGCCGAGCCGTCGAGCACGCCGGCAATGGCCTGGTCCATGACGGCGAACACGCTCTGGGTGGTGGATGGCTTGACGTTCAGTGTGTCCCCATCGGCAGGCGAACCGCTGGCGGTGAAGGACAGGCCGCCGAACTGGATGGCCTGGCCGCTCTTGTAGGCGGCGCCGGAGACGACGGCCTGCTGCGTGGTGGTGTCGAGCACGTCGTAGGTGGCGCTGCCGTCGGCACCGACGGAGAACTTCACCTGGTAGTCATGGCCCGTGAGCGCGGAGGGGTCGAGGACCTGCCCGGTGTCGGTGTGCACTTGGGTGGTGCTGCCGCCCTGGTTGACCTCGAAGACGCCGTTGCCCGTGGGCACGTCCATCCAGGTCGCGTAGCCGTCCAGTACGCCGGGCACGCCCGTGTCCGAGGGGGCAGCCTGGCCGGACACGCCCTGGTAGCTCACCGTGCCGCCAGCATCGGTGAAGGGCCGGGCGGTGCTGCCCAGCCCGCCGAACAGCGGCAGGCCATCGGCATTGGCGGTGTTCGCGTATGACAGCAACTGGTCGCGCAGCGCCGTCATCTGCTGGGCGATGGACTTGCGGTCAGCGGCCGATAGTGCACCGCCGCCGGCCTGGACGAGCAGCGAACGGAAGGTCTGCAGGGTGGTCACCGAGTCGCCCAGGGTCGACTCCACGCTCGTCATCGAGGCCTTCTGTGCCTGCAGGGCGCGCTGCTGGGTCTCAACGCGCGCCACGCGGGTGGTGGCGCGCTCGGCCTGCGCCGCAGCCAGCGGGTCGTCGCTCAGGCGGTTGATCTTCTTGCCGGTGTTGACCTGCTCCTGCAGGTCGGCGAGCTGCGCCTGCCGCTCTGCGAGGCGCTGGGCGGCGGTCTCGCGCAGGTTGGGGGTCGAGATGCGTTGGATGGTCATGCGGGGCACCCTGGCGCTCAGCGCACGCTGGACAGCAGCGAGTCGAAGATGTTCTGGGCGATCTGGATCACCCGGGCGGAGGCCTGATAGGCCTGCTGGTAGGCCAGAAGCTTGGTCGCCTCCTCGTCGAGGTTGACGCCGGTGCTGTTGGCCCGCGCCGTCTCGGTGCTGGTGGCGATGGCCGAGGACACCTGCGCCGCGTACTTGGCACCCTGGGCCCGCACGCCCACGCGCGCGATGAGGCCGGCATAACCATCCGACAGGGGAGAGCCGTCGATCACCTTCTGGTCGGCCAGGCCCTGCAGCGCCTGGGCATTGCCGCTGTTCTGCGCCGTCATGGCTGCCGTGGCGGCCTGTACCGTCACCGTGTCGCCGGCCTTGGGCACGCCGGTCAGCGTGAGCGACCAGCCGTTGACCTGGATGGCCTCGCCCGCCGTGTAGGGCTGGTTGTTCAGGTTGCCCGTGCCGGTTCCGCTGATGTTGTAGGTCCCGTCGGTGTTGAAGGTCAATGTGGCCGTGGCCGTGAGGTTGGCATTCTGTGCGCTGGCATACACGCCTGAGACCGCCAGGCTGCCGGTGTTGGCCGTGCCGGTGCTCGCCTGCACCGGACTGCCCGCGGCCACGGCGCTGGCTGAGCCCAGTGCCACGGCCACCTTGCCCGCCGCCTGCGAGAACGGCTCGATGCGGTAGACGTCGCCGGGGGCGCCGGCGCCAGATTGAAGGTTGATCGACAGGCCGTCGATCTGGGCCGGCAGGCTGGTGAAGCTGCTCACCGCGTTGTCCGACAGCCGCCGCACCTGGTAGCTGCCGTCGGGCTGCACACTGAGCGCATAGGACGAGGGCACCAGAGCAGAGACATCGCTCACGGTGGTCGCGAACACCGCGTTGCCGGTATTGGTGGCGGCCGGCGTCGAGGCCGGCACGTCGATGCTGCCGAACAGGGCGTTGCCGGTCTCGCCGTTCAGGCCGACCCCCAGCGAGTGCTGGGCATTGACCGTGGTCGTCATGGTCAGGGCCAGCCGGCCGAGCAGATTGCGGGTGTCGGGAAGGTCCTCGTTCAGGAAGCGCAGCTGCCCCGCCGCAGCGCCGCCGCCCAGGGCATCGGCATCGAGGTGGGCCACCACGCTGCCGCGCGTGATGTCCAGCGTGCTGCTGCCATCGGCCGCCGTGCCCACCGACACCTTGCCGGTGCTGCTGCCCAGCACCAAGGCCTGATTGCCCACGAAGACGGAGAGCGTGCCGTCATCCGCGACTACGGTGCTTGTCTGTA
>NZ_CAJYES010000140.1 GCF_913773995.1 uncultured Pseudacidovorax sp. | reverse complement strand
CATGCGCTTCTCCAGGCTGCCGCCATAGCCGTCGCTGCGCGCATTGGCCAATGGAGACAGGAACTGATGCAGCAGGTAGCCGTGGGCCGCATGCAGCTCGATGCCCTGCAACCCCACGCGCACGGCGCGCCGCGCAGCGGCCACGAAGTCGTCGCGGACCTTGGCCAGGCCGGCCTCGTCGAGCGCCGCCGGCGGCACCTCGCCCTCGCTGTGCGACAGGGCGCTGGGCGCCACCGCCAGCCAGCCGCCGGGCTCGTCGGGCCGCAGCTGGCTGCCGCCGTCCCAGGGCGCGCGGCTGGAGGCCTTGCGCCCGGCATGGGCCAGTTGCACGGCGATCGGCATGTTGGAGTGCCCACGTACCGTGCGGAGCATGTCGGCCATCGCCGCTTCGGTCGCCTCGTCGTAGAGACCCAGATCGGCCGGGCTGATGCGGCCCTCGGGCGAGACCGCGGTCGCCTCCAGGATCAGCATTCCGGCGCCGGACAGGGCCAGGTGCCCGTAGTGGATGCGGTGCCAGTCGGCCGCCCGGCCGTCCTCGGCGGAGTACTGGCACATGGGCGCGATGACGATGCGGTTGGGGAGGCTCAGCGCGCCCAGACGCAGGGGTTCGAACAGCAGACTCATCCGGGAGGTTCCTTGGTGCATGGCGCAAGCCGAAGAGCCTAGCTGAGACACCCACCCGCTGCCGACGTGCGGCCAATGCGCGCCCGGCGCGGCCTGCAGGTGTTTCGAGGGTGAAGCCTGCCTGCTCATGGGAATGCAGATGGCGCCCCGCTGTCAGTGGCCCCCCCAGACACCAATCGCACGATTACCTCATTTGAGTGAAGCCACAAGTTAACGTTCTCCTCACAATTCTGAGAACTCTCCTACAGACGCCGCGACGAGTTCATGCCGTTGCTTCGCGAGGGCGTCAAGCTGGCCATCGGTTGGAGGGACGACGCTTTTCGGACTCAGAACATGGATCACAAACGTTTTGCAGCGCGCCGGCGAGAACAGCTCGTCGGCAAGGTCATCTGTGCGATGCTGATAGGGGTGGCGGTGCTTACGGCGCTGCGCTACTCCTAGTCTTCGCCGCAGTTGCCACCATGGCGGGTTCCCCGCATACGAACGCCTGGACGACCGTGCCTGACACGCGGGCGACTTCCGGCACTTGCTTCAGCAGCGAAGCAGCGCCGCCAATTGCACGATATCGCGCACGTGTAGATCGTTGCCGGGCTGGGGCGATACATCCTTGGGTCGGGCCGCACCGAACTCCGCGGGGCGCTCGATGTACGCGGTGGCCAGGCCGCAGTGACGCGCGGCCGCCAGGTCGTTGTGGTGTGCCGCGGCCAGCATCACGCGGTTGGGCGGCAGGTCGAACACGCCGGCCACGCCCAGGTAGGTGCGCGGATCGGGCTTGTAGGCCTTGAAGACCTCGGCCGAGAGCACGCAGTCCCAGGGCAGGCCCGCGCGCTTGGCCATGTTGGTGAGCAGGCCGATGTTGCCGTTGGACAGCGGGCAGATGGTGTAGCGACGCTTGAGCCGCGTGAGCCCCGCCACCGCATCGGGCCAGGCCGGCAGCCGGTGCCAGGCGCGGTTGAGTTCGCGCTTGGCCGCGCGGTCCAGCCGCTCGGCGCCGATGGAGAAGTCGGCCAGCACGATCTCCAGGATGCTCAGGTGCAGCTCGTCGAGCAGTGTGAAGCCGCCCTCGCCTTCGGCCAGGCGCTCCATCACGGCCTTCATGGCGGGCTGGTAGCCGGCGCGCCAGGCCAGGGCGAAGGCGCTGCCGTCGGTACCGGGCAGCAGCCGCTCGACCTCGGCGGCGATGCCGCTGTGCCAGTCCACGACGGTGCCGAAGACGTCGAAGGCGATGACCTCGATGGAGGCGGGATCGAAAACGTTGGATGCAGTCATGGCCAGCGACTCTAGCGCCCTGTGGCGCGAGCGTCCTGCATCAGCGCGACAGCGCCTTGGCCTCGCGGGCCAGGGTCTCGATGCGGGCCCAGTCCTTCTGCGCGATGGCATCGGCCGGCACGATCCACGAGCCGCCCACGCAGGCCACATTGGCCAGCGCCAGGAACTCCGCGGCATTGCCCGCATGGATGCCGCCGGTGGGGCAGAACTTCACCTCGCCGAAGGGGCCCTGCCAGGCCTTGAGCATGGGTGCGCCGCCCGCCTGCAGCGCCGGAAAGAACTTGAGCTGCTGGTAGCCATCTTCCTGCGCCATCATGATCTCGCTGCCGGTGGCCACGCCCGGCAGCAGCGGCATGCCCAGGTCGTGGCAGGCCTTGCCCACCGCGCGTGTGTAGCCCGGGCTGACGCCGAAGCGGGCACCGGCCAGCGCAGCCGCCTGCGCATCGGCCGCGCTGCGGATGGTGCCGGCGCCGGCCACGGCCTCGGGCACTTCCTTGGCGATGCGCTCGATGCATTCCAGCGCCACCGGCGTACGCAGGGTGACTTCGAGCATCCGGATGCCGCCGGCCGCCAGCGCGCGGGCCAGGGGCACGGCGTCCTGCGGGTCCTGCAACACGATGACGGGAATGACGGGTGCGTCGTGCATCACGTCGAGGGCGGTGAGGGTCTGGTTCATGGCTGGGACCTTGGCGAGGCGAAAGAAGGTTTCAGAACGAGGAAGGACGCGGATCAATGCGGGCACCCGGCCCCAGACCGTTCAGGCTGAGCCTGTCGAAGCCGGGGCACACGGGTGTGAAAGCCCTTCGACAAGCTCAGGGCGAACGGGTCGCGGGGCCGGATTTGGCAACACGGGGGCGGACTCAGAGCCAAGTGCAGGCGCCCTCTTCCGCGGTGGTGGCGTTGCGGCGCATGCCGGCGAAGAGCTCGCGGCCCAGGCCGCGACCGTCGGCGAAGCGCTGCTCGGCCGACATCACGGCCGCTTCGCGCTGGGCCCATTCGTCCTCGGGCACCAGCACGGCCAGCGTGCCGGCCACGGCATCGAGGCGGATCAGGTCGCCGTCGCGCACCTTCGCCAGCGGACCACCGGCGGCGGCCTCCGGCGAGACATGGATGGCAGCCGGCACCTTGCCCGACGCGCCGCTCATGCGGCCGTCGGTGACCAGCGCCACCTTGAAGCCCTTGCCCTGCAGCACCGACAGCGGCGGCGTGAGCTTGTGCAGCTCGGGCATGCCGTTGGCCTGGGGGCCCTGCCAGCGCACCACGCAGACCACATCGCGCTCCAGCTCGCCGGCCGCGAAGGCCTTCTGCAGCGCGGCCTGCGAGTCGAAGACCTGTGCCGGCGCCTCGATCACATGGCGGTCGTCGGGCACCGACGACACCTTGATCACGCTGCGGCCCAGGTTGCCGGTGAGCAGCTTGAGCCCGCCGGTAGCGCTGAAGGGGTTGTTGGCGGGGCGCGCCACGTCCACGTCCTTCGACGGCCAGGCGGGCACCCAGCGCAGGCCGCCGCCGTCGGCGCCCTGCGGGATCTGCGCGTACTCGGCCAAGCCACCGGGGCGCACGGTGCGCACGTCGGCATGCATCAGGCCCGCCTCCATCAGCTCGTGGATCACGAAGCCGGGGCCGCCCGCCTGCTGGAAGCCATTCACGTCGGCCGTGCCGTTGGGGTACACGCGGGTCAGCAGCGGCACCACGTCGGACAGCTGCGAGAAGTCGTTCCAGTCGATGAGGATGCCGGCCGCCCGGGCCACCGCCACCCAGTGGATCAGGTGGTTGGTCGAGCCGCCGGTGGCCAGCAGCGCCACCATGGCATTGACGATGCAGCGCTCGTCCACCAGCTCGCCGATGGGCGGCACCGCGTAGCCCTGGGCCGCCGTCTTGCCGAGCACGGTGCGCACCGCCTCGCGCGTGAGGTGCTCGCGCAGGCCGTCGTGCGGCTGGATGAAGGCGGTGCCCGGCACATGCAGGCCCATGGCCTCCATCAGCATCTGGTTGCTGTTGGCCGTGCCGTAGAAGGTGCAGGTGCCCTGGTCGTGGTAGGCAGCCATCTCGGCCTCCATCAGGCCTTCGCGGCCTACCAGGCCCTGGGCCGCCTGCTCGCGCACCTTGGCCTTGGCGCTGTTCGACAGGCCCGAGGGCATGGGCCCGGCCGGCACGAACACGGTGGGCAGGTGGCCGAAGTGCAGCGCGCCGATCAGGAGGCCCGGCACGATCTTGTCGCAGATGCCCAGCATGAGCGCGGCATCGAACATGTCGTGCGTGAGTGCCACGGCGGTGCCCATGGCGATGGTGTCGCGGCTGAACAGCGACAGCTCCATGCCCGGCGTGCCCTGCGTCACGCCGTCGCACATCGCCGGCACGCCGCCGGCCACCTGGGCCGTGGCGCCGAGCTTGCGGGCCTCGTCCTTGAGGATCTCGGGATAGGTGCGGAAAGGCGCGTGGGCCGATAGCATGTCGTTGTAGGCCGTCACGATGCCGATGTTGGGCGCGCGCTCGGCCACGATGCGCAGCTTGTCGTTGGCGGGCACGCCGGCCACGGCATGGGCCACGTTGGCGCAGCCCATGCGGTCGGAGCCGCGCTGGCGGCCACCGATCTCGGCGATCTGCTGCAGGTAGGCCGTGCGCAGCTCACGGCTTTTTTCGCGGATGCGTTCGGTGACGGCGTGGAGCGTGGGGTGCAGGGAGGTGCTGGACATGGCGGGCGCGTGGGGCTGGGGAAACTACGGAGTCAATCGTACGTCGCAACCGGCCCGGCACGCGCGTCGGATTGCAACGCCCGCCCCGCGCGCCGGGCCGTCGCGACGCGCCTTACTTTCCGCCGCGGGCCTTGGCGACCGCCGCGTTGACCGAATCCCAGGTT
>NZ_CAJYES010000139.1 GCF_913773995.1 uncultured Pseudacidovorax sp. | reverse complement strand
CTATGCCACGCTGTCCGTCACCGACACCGGTCACGGCATCGACAAGGCGCTGCTGTCCCGGGTGATGGACCCGTTCTTCACCACCAAGGAGGAAGGCAAGGGCACCGGCCTCGGCCTGTCGATGGTGTATGGCTTCGTCAAGCAGTCGGGCGGCACCGTCACGCTGTACTCAGAGGTGGGCATGGGGACCACCGTGCGCAGGTACTTTCCGACCGTCGAGGCACGCCCGACGCCGGTCGTGCGCGGCGCGCAGGCCCACTACCGCGGCGGCGACGAACGCATCCTGCTGGTCGAAGACCGCGAGGAGGTCGGCATGCTCGCGCGCGACATGCTCGAAGGTCTGGGCTACAGCGTGAGCCTGGCCACCTCGGCCCAGGAAGCGCTCACGCTGTTCCGCAGCCTCGGCCCTTTCGAGCAACCGGACCTGCTGTTCTCGGACGTGGTGATGCCGGGCGGCATGAACGGCTACACGCTGGCCCGAGAGATCCAGAAGCTGCGCCCCTCCACGCGTGTGCTGCTGACCACCGGCTTCGACCGCGACCTGGGCAGCCTGGACCATGTGGCGCCCGCGGAGTTCGAAATCATCAAGAAGCCCTACCGCCTCGCCGACCTGGCGCGCAAGGTGCGCGACGTGCTGGACGGGCCCACCGGCTCGCACACGGTGGGCGGCGGGGGTTCCTAGCGGCGTCTGGCTGGATCAGTGGGAAAGGCGATTCATCCGCTCGCTGAGCAGGGCGCGCTGTACCTCGTTGTCCGTGCACTGTGCGGCCAGCCGATAGGCCTCGCGGGCCTCGTCAACCCGGCCCAGCCGCTCCAGCACATCGGCGCGCGCACCGTGCATGTAGGGATAGCGCTGGAGCTGCGGCTCCCCGGCCAGAGCCTCCAGAACGGGCAACGCCGCAGCGGGCCCTTCGGCAAAGCTCAGGGCCACGGCCCGGTTGAGTGCCACCACCGGCGAGGGATGGCGTGCCAGCAGCCGGTCGTAGCCGGCCAAGATGGCGCGCCAGTCGGTGTCCTCGGCGCGGGCTGCGCGCGCATGGCACGCGGCGATGGCAGCCTGCAATGTGTAGGGGCCATCGGGATCGAGCCGCTGGGCCCGCGCCAGCGCGCCGAGCCCGCGCTGGATCAGCAGGCGGTCCCAGCGCCGGCGGTCCTGGTCCGGCAGCAGCACGGGGCGGCCCTGGGTATCGAGCCGGGCCGGCAGGCGGCTGGCCTGGATCTCCAGCAGCGCCGCCAGGCCATGCACCTCGGCCTCGTCGGGCAGCAGATGCTGCAGCTGCCGCGCCAGGCGCAGCGCCTCGTCGCACAACGCCGGTCGCAGCAGGCTCGCGCCGCTGCCCGCGCTGTGCCCTTCGTTGAAGATCAGGTAGACCACCGCCAGCACGGCACCCAGGCGCTGGGCACGCTCGCCGGCGTCGGGCAGCTCGTAGGGCTGGCCCTTGAGCGCCTTCTTGGCACGCACGATGCGCTGGGCCACGGTGGCCTCGGGCAGCAGGAAGGCGCGCGCGATCTCGTGCGTGTCCAGCCCGCCCAGCAGGCGCAGCGTGAGCGCCACCTGCGACTCGCGCGGCAGTACCGGATGGCAGGCGATGAGGATCAGCCGCAGTTGCTCGTCGCCGATCGCGGCCTGGTCGCGCGCGGCATCGAGCTGGTCGGCGAAGTCGGGCACCACCTGCGCGCCCAGGGCTTCGTCGTCGGCGGCAAGCTGCGCATGCTCGCGCTCGAGCATCGCGCGGCGGCGCAGGCGGTCCAGCGCCTTGTTGCGCGTGGCGGTCATCAGCCAGGCCGCCGGGTTGGCGGGCTGACCATCGCGTGGCCAGGCATCGAGAGCGGCGAGCAGGGCGTCCTGCGCGCAGTCCTCGGCCTCGTCCAGGTCGCGCAGCAGCCTGGCCGCTGCGCCCACCAGGCGGCCACGCTCGATCCGCCAGACGGCGGCGGCGGTGTCGGCATGGTGCGGGGGCATCGGCGGCGTGTCAGGCGACCTTTCAGGCGCCGTCGTAGGCCCGCTGCAGGGCCGCGAGGTCGATCTTGTGCATGCCCCACACGGCCTGGAACACGCGCTGCACGCGCGCCGCGTCGGGGTCGTTGACCATTCGGAACCACGCCTGGGGAATGATCTGCCACGACAGGCCCCAGGCATCGCGCACCCAGCCGCAGGCAAGCGCCGTGCCGCTGCCCGCGGGCAGCTGCTCCCAGAGGTGGTCGATCTCGGCCTGGTCCTCGCAGGCCACGGTGAGCGAGAAGGCCTCGTTGAGCTTGAAGTGCGGCCCGCCGTTGAAGGCCGTCAGCTGCAAACCGAGCAACTCGACGTGCTGCAGCATGACGGTGCCGGCCGGCCCCGGCGCGTTCTCGCCCCAGTGCTGCGTGTGCAACACGCGGCCACTGCCGGGACCGAAGACACGCAGGTAGTGGGCCACCGCGTCTTCAGCGCCTTTCTGGTACCAGATGAAGGGCGTGAGCTTGTTCAGCATCTCCATGGCGATCTCCTTGCTCAGGCGTTGGGCGGCATGCCGCTCATGAAGGCCAGCTCCCAGATGTGGCCATCCAGGTCCTCGAAGCCATGGCCGTACATGAAGCCATGGTCCTGCGGAGGCCTTGGCACGGCGGCGCCGGCGGCACGGGCCTTGGCCACGAGCTCGTCCACCTCTTCGCGACTCTCGCACGAGAGGCACACCAGCACCTCGGTGGCGGCCTTCGCATCCACCAGCGGCTTGGCGGTGAAGCCGCGGGCGAAGTCCTCGGTCAGCAGCATGGCGTAGAGGTTTTCACCCAGCTCCAGGCAGGCGCCCATCTCGTTGGTGAACTGCGGGTTGAAGCGGTAGCCCAGCGCCTCGAAGAAGGCCTTGCTGGCGGGCAGGTTCTTGCAGGGCAGGTTGACGTAGATCTGCTTGTGCATGGCGCACTCCTTCAAGGGGTGGAAGACGATTCGGCCAGGGCCTTGAGCCGCTGCAGGGCCTTCGGCCACATGCCTTCGAGCATCGCCGCATGTTCCTCGCTCCAGCCTTCCAGCCGCAGCTGCAGGCGGGTGCCGCCCTCGGAAAGGGGGACGAGGGTGTAGCGCTCGTGCATCGGCGCGGCATCGGGCAGGTCCGGCGTCATCGGCTGGCCCTCGCGCAGCTCGCCCACCATGCGCAGGCTCAGATGCGTGGGCCGCCGGCGCTGCTCGACGACGGCCTCCATGCCGTTGCAGTCGGGGTCGAGGAAGCGCATGCGGCTGCCTTCCGACCAGTCGCCCTCGCAATACGCCCCTTCGCAGAAGGCGCTGGCCCAGTCGCGGAAGGCGACGGGATCGAACAGACAGGCCCAGACCCGCTCGGGCGTGGCGTCGATGTCGATGGTGTGTTGCTGGTCGCTCATGCCTTCGCCTCCGCGATTTGTTTCAGGTTCTGCAGGCCGTCCTCGAAGTCGCGGCCGACCATGCGGTCCATGTCGATGAACAGGCCCATGACGCGGCCGATCATGTTCGCCGGGCCGTGCATGCGCCAGTGCACGGTCGTGCCACCGCCTGGGGCGGTCTCCAGCACGAACTCGCCCTGGTTGTGGGCCTCGAAAGGCTTCAGGAAGTCCAGCTGCAGTTGTACCGCCCGGCCGGGCTGCTGGCCGGTGAGGGTCATGCTGCCGGTGCCGACCTTGCTGCTTTCCCAGTCGTAGCGCGAGCCCACGCCCGTCGGCGGGCCGCTGTAGTGGCTGCGCATCTGCGGGTCCTTGCGGGCATAGGGATTCCAGCGGTTGAAGCCCTGCAGCTCGCTCACCAGCGGCCACAGCCGCTCGGGACTGGCCTCGATGCGCAGCTGGCGCTCGACCGAGAAGGTGGCGGGGCGGGTGGCGGCATAGGCCAGCACGGCCAGAACCAGGACGGCCAGGCCGATCAGCACGAAGACGAGGATTCTCATGGGGGTGCTTCGCATGACGGGCCGCGGTCAGCGGACGATCTCCATATCGCCGCCGGGCCCGAAGTCGGCCTCCTCGTACAGGCGCCGCACCTCGATCTCGCAGGTGATGCCGATGAAGGGGGCCGGGAATCGGCTGGCCCAGGCGCGGGCCTCCTCTTCGGAGCGCACCTGGATCAGCGTGTAGCCGGCGATCAGCTCCTTGGTTTCGGCGAAGGGGCCGTCGATGACCTCTCGCCGCCCATCGGCGTGATAGCGCTGGCGCCAGCCCTGGCGACTGGGCCGCAGCCCCGCGCCGTCGAGCAGCACGCCGGCGCGGGCCATCTCTTCGTGGAAGGCGCCCATGTCCTCGAAGAGCTTGGCGAACTCGGGGCCGGGCTTGTCGCCGCGCTCGCTGGTGTCCGTCGCGCGGACCTGGATCATGAATCGCATGGCAGGCTTTCTCCTGGTGGGGCGGCAGCGCCTTTCGCTGCCTTCATGCCTACGACGATCCGGCCGGTCCGGAATCGACAGACCTCGGGAAACTACCTAGCGACGGGCCCGAGGACTGACTCACTCGTAACAAGGGCCGACGCCGCGGATCTCCACCGTGGCCCATTCCGCGGCAGGGCAACGGCCGGCCCAATGCAGCGCCACAGCGGCATCCTCGGTGTCGAGCAGGAAGAAGCCCCCCACCATCTCCTTGGCCTCCGCGAAGGGGCCGTCCAGCACCTGCACCTCGTCCGCGCGCCGGGTGAGGCGGCGGGCGGCGGTGCCGAGCGACTCGCGAGCGATCAGCAGGCCGGCCTCCTTCAATTCGGCGCCGAAGTCCAGCATGCGCTGGTACGCCGCCTCCCCCTCGGGGCGACTGCGGGTCGCACGTTGGCCGAGGGGTTCGACGATGAGGAGCATGTGGGGCATGGCGGCTTCGCGGAAAGGAATGAGACGCCGCATTCTGAGGCCGGCACATGGCATCGTCATGCGCCGCCCTGCAACGCAAGCCGGCCCTTCGTCAGCCGCCGGTCGGCGGACTGTCCATCCCGGCTGACGGCCGGAGGGCCCGTGTGCCGAAGCCGGGTCGTGCCGGGACCGCCCAGACTGGCGCGCTTTCCACACCATCTCCTGTCCCATGCCGCACCCCACCTACGACCTCATCGTCATCGGCAGCGGGCCCGGCGGCGCCAGCCTGGCGCACCGGCTGGCCGCCACGGGTCGGCGCATCCTGATCCTCGAACGGGGCCAGTACCTGCGGCGGGAAGAAGCGAACTGGAGCCCGCAGGCCGTGTTCGTCGACGGCCGCTACCAGGCGCGCGAATCCTGGGTGGACCGCGAAGGCCGCTCCTTCTCACCCCAGCTTCACTACTGTGTGGGTGGCAATTCGAAGGTCTACGGCGCCGCCCTGCTGCGGCTGCGCGAGCGCGACTTCGGCGAGGTGCAGCACCACGGCGGCCTGTCGCCCGCCTGGCCGCTGACCAGTGCCGACTTCGCCCCCTGGTACGACGAGGCCGAGGCGCTGTTCCATGTGCACGGGTTGCGTGGCGACGACCCGCTGGACCCCGGCACGACGCCCTACCCCTTCGCGCCCGTCAAGCACGAGCCCCGGATCGCCGAGCTGAGCGAGCGGCTGCGCGGCCAGGGCCTCAGGCCCTTTCATCTGCCGCTGGGCATCCTGCTCGACCAGCAGGAGGATGGCTTCGCCACGCCGACCAGCACCTGCATGCGCTGCTCCTACTTCGATGGCTTTCCCTGCCTGCTCAATGGCAAGGCCGATGCGCAGGTGGTGTGCATCGACCCGATGCTGCGTGCGCATTCCAACGTCACGCTGCTCACCGGCGCCTATGTGGAGCGGCTGGAGACCGATGCCACCGGGCGGCGCGTGACCGAGGTGGTGGTACAGCGCAACGGCGGCGAGGAGCGCTTCACCGCCGGCACGGTGGTGGTGGCCTGCGGTGCGCTGTCTTCCGCGCTGCTGCTGCTGCGCTCGGCCAATGCCCGCCATCCGCGCGGCCTGGCCAACGGCTCCGACCAGGTGGGCCGCAACTACATGCGCCACGAGATGTCGGTGGTCATGGCGGTCATGAAGGAGGTCAACGACACGGTCTTCCAGAAGACCCTGGCCCTGGGCGACTTCTACTTCGGCAGCGACGACTGGCCGCATCCGCTGGGCCTCATCCAGATGTGCGCCACCAGCCACGCCGACCAGATCAAGGGCGAGGCACCGCTGCCCGGGCTGATGCACCATCTGCCCGAGATGCCCTTCGACGCGCTGGCCCGCCACTCGATGGACTTCTGGCTGCAGTCTGAAGACCTGCCCGATCCCGACAACCGCGTGTACTACCGGGACGGTCGCGTGCACCTGGACGTGCGTCCCACCAACCCCGAGGCGTTGCGCCGCCTTCGCGCCAAGCTGGAGCAGGTGCTGTCGGACATCGGCTGGCCGGCGGTGCTGGTGGAGCGCTCGCTGTATCTGGGCAAGGACATCCCGCTGTCGGGCACCGCGCACCAGGCCGGCACCTGCCGTTTCGGCACCGACCCGGACACCTCGGTGCTCGACCTCGACTGCCGGGCCCATGAGCTGGACAACCTGTACGTCACCGACGCCAGCTTCTTCCCCAGCATCGGCGCAGTGAACCCGACCCTGACCCTCATCGCCAATGCCCTGCGCGTGGCCGACCGGCTGAAGCACCGGGCCTGAGGCCGCTCCTGCGGAGTGTTAAATATTGCCAAGTTCTAGTTAACAAAATGTTTAAAAGTAAGAACTTGGCGCTATATTTCGGCGCAATGCAGGACGGCCGACGCCCTGCAGAACCGAAGGCGCGCTGACGCGGCTTCGAACCCGTTCGATCCCACCTCGAGGTACACAACATGGCCATTCGCGAACTCTCCAGCCAGGAAGTCAAGTCGGTCGCTGGCGGCACCTGGCTGTCCGGCTGCTTCTCGTTCTGCCTGCCCAAGATCACCTGGTGCGCACCGAAGCCCAGCTGCTCGCCCAAGCCCAGCTGCTCGCCGAAGCCCTCCTGCGACAACGGCGGCGGCGCCTCGTCCTAAAAGCGCGCGGGCGCGGCGACAAGGGCGCTGCGCGCGTTCCGATCCGCCGCACCGCTGTCTGCCGCGCACCGAACGGTGCACCGCCGCGGCCCTTCTTCCGGGAAGGGCCGCTTTTTTCGTCGCACGACCTGCGGCGGCTGCGCCTGACGGGCGCTCCGCATCCCCCGCTCGGGGCGCTCCTTCCCTTTCTTCTGCCCTGGCTCCATGACGGACGAATCGCCGCTCTTTCGCCCCGAAGCCGTTGACGCGCGCCGGCCCCAGGGCCTGGGCCCGATCGTGCTGGCCCAGCCGCTGTCGTTTTCCTTCCTGGCCGTGCTCGCCGCAGCCTGTGCGCTGGCGCTGGGTGCCTTCATGACGTGGGGCAGCTACACCCAGCGAACGAGCGTCGGCGGCCAGTTGCTGCCGGAGGGCGGCTGGGCCAAGGTCTATCCGCCGCAGGGTGGCGTGGTGACCGACAAGCGCGTGGCCGAGGGCCAGTCGGTGCGCGCCGGCGATGTGCTGTACGTGGTGTCGCTGGAGCGCCGCAACGAGGCCGCGCCGCAGGGCCTGTCGGCCATCGCCGACCAGGTGGCGCGCCGCCGGGACAGCCTGCGCTTCGAGCTCGAACGGCTGTCGCCGCTGCAGCAGGAGCAGCGCGCGGCCACCCAGCGGCGCCTGTCAGCCGCCCAGGCCGACCTGCGGGTGATCGACCAGGCCATCGAGGGCCAGCACAAGCGCGTGGCCCTGGCTGAAGACACGCTGCAGCGCTACCGCGGCCTGCAGCAGAAGGACTACATCGCCGTCGAGCAGGTGCAGCTGCGCGAGGCCGACTGGCTGGACCAGCGGGCCCGCCTGCAGGCGCTGGAGCGCGACCGGCTCTCCGCCAGCCGCGAGCTGGCCGCCGTGCGCAGCGAGCTGGAGCGCATGCCCATCGAGCAGGAACGCCAGAGCGCCGAGCTGCGCCGGGCTCTGTCCACCAGCGACCAGGAACTGGTGGAAAGCCAGCTGCGCCGCAGCGTCCAGGTGGTGGCGCCGCGCGATGGCGTGGCCACCGCCGTGGCGGCGGAGCTGGGCCAGGCGGTGGACCCGACGCGCCCGCTGCTGTCCATCGTGGCGCCCGGCGCGCGGCTGCAGGCCGTGCTGCTGGCGCCCAGCCGCGCCGTGGGCTTCGTGCGCGAGGGCCAGCCGGTGATGCTGCGCTTCGACGCCTTCCCGTACCAGAAATTCGGCCATGGCCAGGGCACCGTGGCGCAGGTCGCGCGTGCGGCCCTGTCGGGCCAGGAGCTGCAGGTGCTGGCCGCCGCCGGCATGGAACTGCCCGGCGCCAGCGGCGGCGAGCCGCTCTACCGCATCACGGTCGACCTGGCGCGCCAGAGCGTGCTGGCCTACGGGCAGCCGCAGCCGCTGCAGGTGGGCATGCAGCTGCAGGCCGACATCCTGCAGGAGCGCCGCCGACTGTACGAATGGGTGCTCGAGCCCCTGTGGACCTTGACCGGAAAGTGGTGATGACGATCCCAGCCTTCCTGCACGGCGGCCTGGGGCTGCGCCGCCTGCCCCTGCTGCTGCAGACCGAGAACACCGAGTGCGGGCTGGCCTGCCTGGGCATGGTGGCCGGCTACCACGGCCAGCGCAGCGACCTGGCCACGCTGCGGCGGCGCTTTTCCCTGTCGCAGAAGGGCGCCACCCTGGCCCAGCTGATCGACATCGCGGCGGCGATGGGGCTGACCGCACGGCCGCTGCGGCTGGAGATCGAGGACCTCTCCGCGCTGCGCCTGCCCTGCGTGCTGCACTGGGGCATGAACCACTTCGTGGTGCTGCGCAAGGTGGGCCGTGGCGCGGTCTGGATCCACGACCCGGCCAGCGGCGCACGCCGCGTCGGCATGGACGAGGTGTCGCGCCAGTTCACCGGCGTGGCGCTGGAGCTGTGGCCGGGTGCCGAGTTCCGCCCGTCCGCGGCCCCGCCGGCCGTGCGGCTGCGCGACCTGGTGGGCCGGGTGCACGGCCTGCTGCCCGCGGGCACGCAGGTGCTGGTGCTGGCCCTGGCGCTGGAGGCCTTCGCGCTGGCCGCGCCCTTCTACCTGCAGTGGGTGATCGACCGCGTGCTGGTGGCGGCCGACCGCGACCTGCTGTCCACGCTCGCGCTGGGCTTCGGCCTGCTCGTGGTGCTGCAGCAGGTCTTCACCGCGGCGCGCAGCTGGGTGCTGCTGCACACCGGCGCCAACCTGCAGATGCAATGGGGTGCCTCGGTGTTCGCGCATTTGCTGCGCCTGCCGGTGCAGTATTTCGAGCGGCGGCACCTGGGCGACGTGGTGTCGCGCTTCGGCGCGGTCGAGCAGATCCAGCGCACGCTCACCACCTCTTTCTTCTCGGCGGTGATCGACGGGCTGATGTCGGTGCTGGTGCTGGGCATGATGTTTCTCTACAGCCCGCCGCTGGCCTGGATCGCGGTGGGTGCGATGCTGCTCTACACGCTGGTGCGGCTGCTGTGGTTCCGCCCGCTGCGCGATGCCAACGAGCAGGAGATCGTGCACCAGGCCAGCCAGCAGTCGCACTTCCTGGAGACGGTGCGCGGCGTGCGCGCCGTGAAGCTCTTCCAGCGGCAGAACGAGCGCATGAGCGCCTGGCTCGCGCTCATGGCCGAGCAGGTCAATGCCAGCGTGCGTGGCCAGCGGCTCGTGATCGGCTTCCAGGCCGCGAGCGGACTGCTCTTCGGCCTGGTGGGCATCGCCGTGCTGTGGCTGGGCGCGCACAAGACGCTCGACGGCGTGATGACCGTGGGTGCGCTCATGGCCTTCAAGGCCTACCAGGACCAGTTCGACCAGCGCGTCACCACGCTGATCGAACGCATCTTCGAGTTCCGCATGCTGCGGGTGCAGGCCGAGCGGCTGGCCGATGTGGTGCTCACACCGGCCGAGCCGCGGGCGCCGCTGGCCGGGCCGGCCGCCGCGTCGCCGCAGCTGGCGGCACCGCCGACGGTGCGGCTGGAGAACCTGCGCTTCCGCTATGCCGACACCGAGCCCTGGGTGGTGGACGGCATCGACCTGGAGATCCCGCCCGGCCAGTCGGTGGTGTTCGTGGGGCCTTCCGGCTGCGGCAAGACCACGCTGGTCAACCTGCTGCTGGGCGTGCTCACGCCAGTCGAGGGCGACATCCGCGTCGGCGCGACCAGCCTGCGCCGCAGCGGCGGCGAGGCCGTGCGCCCGCTGATGGCCGCGGTCATGCAGGACGACGTGCTCTTTGCCGGCTCCATCGCCGACAACATCGCCTTCTTCGACCCCGCGCCGGACCGTGAGCGCATCGTCCAGTGCGCGGCCCTGGCGCATGTGCACGAGGACATCGACGCCATGCCCATGGGCTACCACACGCTGGTGGGCGACATGGGCGCCGCGCTGTCCGGCGGCCAGAAGCAGCGCATCTTTCTCGCGCGGGCGCTGTACCGGCAGCCGCGCATCCTGGTGCTCGACGAAGCCACCAGCCACCTGGACCTGGCGCTGGAGGAGGCGGTGAACGCAGCGGTGCAGTCGCTGGCCCTCACCCGCATCCTGGTGGCGCATCGGCCCGAGACCATCCGCAGCGCGGACCGGGTGGTGCGTCTGGCCGGTGGCCGCGTGGTGGCGGACACGGGCGCTCCTCTTCGCCATGCCGGCGACACACACCAGCCGGCGCCCGAGCGGCAGGCGGGGGCTTTCGAGGCCGCAGGATGAGCGGTCAGCGGCTCGCACAGACGCTCTGCGGCCTGGGGATGGTCCTCGCCGCTGGCTTGGCCAGCGCCGCGCCACCGACCGCCTTCGATCCCCTGGGCAGCCGGCAATTGCTGAACGGCCTGCCCCCGCCCGGCCAGCAACCGCTGGCCGATGCGACGGCGACAGGCAGTGGCGCCGGCTGCCCTGCCCCCTTCGCCGGCGGGCGCATCGGCCTGGCCGAGGCCGTGCAGCGCGCCCTGTGCAACGACCCGCGCGGCCCGCAGGCCTGGGCCGACCTCGACCTGGCCGCCGCCCGCCTGGGCGTGGCGCGCAGCGCCTGGTGGCCAACGCTCGACGCCCAGGCCGGCGCCGGCCGCAACCGGCAGCGGCTGCGCGAGTCCGCGACCGCGGGCGCATCGCCCACGACCAGCGCGTCGACCTTCGACAGCCGTAATGCCCAGCTCTCGCTGGCGTGGACGCTGTTCGACTTCGGCCAGCGCAGCGCCACCGAGGAAGGCGCCCGGCAGACGCTGCTGGCCGCCGCGGCCAGCCGCAGCCAGGTCGTGCAGCAGATCTTCCTGGACGCTGCCAACGCCTACCTGCAGCTGCTGCAGGCGCAGGGCCAGATGGCTGTGGCACGGGAGACGGAGCGCATCTACCTGCAGGGCTTCCTGGCGGCAGAGGCCAAGCATGCCGCGGGCGTGGACGACCAGGCGGCCAAGCTGCAGATGCAGACCGCCTTCGCGCAGTCCGTGGTGGCGCGCGTACGGGCCGAAGGGCAGCTGCGCACCGCGCAGGGCGCGCTGGCCGCCGCCCTGGGCGAGGCCCCGGGCCGCCCGGTGGAGGCCGACCTGGACGCCACACGCCTGCCCGACACGGCCTTCATCCGCGACACCGACACCCTGCTGGCCCTGGCCGAGCAGCAGCATCCCCAGCTGCAGGCGGCGCGGGCGCAGCTGGCCGCCGCGCGGGCGCGGGGCGATGCCGCCGAGCGCGCCGGCCGTCCATCGCTCAGCCTGGCCGCCAGCCAGGGCCTGACCCGCCGCAGCGGCAGCGAGGCCGCCACCGGCCTGGCGGACCGGCAGCGCGACCAGTCCGTGGGCCTGCAGCTGACGGTGCCGCTGTTCGACGGCTTCTCGCGCATGTACGAGGCGCGCGCCGCCCAGGCCGAGGCCGCGCAGGCTGACGCCGCACTGCAGGTGGCGCGCCGCACCATCGCGCTGGAGGTCTGGCAGGCCTACCAGGCATTCCAGACGCAGAACCAGCAGCTCGACGGCACCGAACGGCTGCTGGGCTACGCGACCCGTTCGCTGGAGGTGGCGCAGGGCCGCTTCAAGGCCGGTGTGGGCAACACGCTGGAGCTGCTGGAGGCCCAGCGCGCCCTGGCCGATGCGGCGCAGCAGCGCATCGGCGTGCTCTCGGACTGGCGCGCGAACCGGCTGCGACTGGCGGCCGCTTTGGGTCAGTTGGGGCTGTGGAGCGTGCGCGGGGATTGAAGGTAAAGGCGCGGGCGATGCGCACGCTCATGCCGCGCGCGCGAGCCCGAGGATGGTCTGCAGCATCACCACCCGCGCCTGGCCGAGCACCATGGCCTTCCATGCGTCGTCGTCGCAGTAGAAGGCATCGCGCACATCACGGCGGATGGCCCGGCGCTGCAGGTCGTCCGCCTCGGGATGCCGATGCAGCCAGCAGTCCGCGCGCAGGCGGTCCAGCACCTGCTGATCCGGCAGCGTTCCGAACTCCAGGCCCATGGGCGCGAAGAGGGCCTGCGGGCACTCGTCGTAGGCGGCACTCACCACGGGGCCCGACACATCGGGCGAGGCCGAGCCGGCCTCGAACATGGCCAGCACGTCCGCCCCCCACAGCGAGCGCGCCAGCGGCAGGCCGGCCGCGCGGCCCGGGAAGATCTTCTCGCCATGCCCCCACGGGCCCAGGCCGGTGTGCACATCGATCCAGGCCAGATGCGTGGCAGTGGCCGCATGCTCGCGCAGCAGCGCGCGGATCGTTCGGTTGCTCCAGCTCGGTGCCGTGCCGCCGTAGAACAGGCCGTCCGGCACGGTGTACTGGCCGCGGCTCAGCGCCGCGCGGTAGGCCGCCATCCCGTGCTCGGCAATGTAGTCCGCCAACGCGGCGGCCTGCTCGGCCGTGGGCGGCCAGTGCTCGGGGAGCGCGAGCGAATCGACCGCCGCATAGTCGGCGTTGACCGGCAAAGGCCGCGCAAAGTCGACGTGGTTGCGGTTGAGGTCGATGTTGTCCTCGTTGACCCGCCGCAGGTGCGAGAAGCCATGCGGATTGATGGCATGGACCAGCAGCAGACCCAGACGCGCCTCCTCCAGCCGCCGCAGCAGGTCATCGTCGCGCAGCAGCGCGATCTGGCAGCCGGAACCGCAGAAGCCCTCGGGGCCATGGGTGCCGGCGCTGACGATGATGAGGCGGCTGGCATCCGCCGCGCCAAGGCGCGCGGCGTCCATGGCCAGCGTCTCTCCCAGGGCGCCCCGGTGTCCGGGCAACTCGATGGACTGGATGCGCGCCCCGCGGTCCTCGGCGGCATCCAGGAACTTGCGGCGGGCTTCGGCATAGCTGCCGGAGAAATGGGAGGCGATGGAAGGCATGGCGATGTTCCTGGCTTGGCCGTTTCCGGCATGCTGCAGACGGGTCTGTGAAGGCCGGCAGCGCCGTGCTCCCAGGCGCCCGACGGGCATGCGGCCATTGTGACCAGTGATGCACCCTGCGGCCGGCCCGTGGCGCAAGACCGTGCCTGTGCAGGCATCGGCCTAAGATCGCCGCCCCCGACCCCCCCTCTTACCCATCTCAGCTGTGCCCATGAACGAACCGACCGCTCCCATCCAGGAGCCCAGGCTATGGAGCGACGAGCGCTGGACCGCGCGCGTGATCAAGAACGAAGACGACGACGGCTGGGCCGTCTCGATGACCCGCCAGGGCGATGCCGAGCCGGCGCTGGTCGGCCCCTGGACCATGGGCCGCGACAAGAAGAACCCCAAGCCCCTCGACGTCGCGGCCTTCCATACCCTGGTCAAGACGGCCAACGAGGTGCTGCGCCGCCACGAGCAGCAACTGCATGCCCGGCTGAACAAGAGCGTGAGCGTCGGCAGCGGCTCGCAGCGCATCCGGGTGTCGCTGCAGATCGTGCCGGACGAGGACAACCCCTATGCCATCCTGCGTGCGGAGGACGAGCTGGGCGAAGCGCTCGGCGAAGCCCGCGTGCCGCCGACCTTCAAGATCAATGCCGACAGCGCCGCGGCGTGGATCGAGGGCGGCTTCGAGCGGCCCTCGCGCTGATCACGAGGACGCCGCCGGCCGGTCCAGCAGGCAGTCGATGAACGCGCCGAGCAGGGCCGGCCGATGCTGCCTGTTGGGGTAGTAGAGGAACAGGCCCGGACGGGTGATCGACCAGTCCGCGAGCACCTGAACCAGGCGCCCCTGCGCCAGGAGCTCCCCGACGCCGTCCTGCTCGAAGTGATAGGCGATGCCCAGCCCGTTCAAGGCGGCAGCGATGCCGACGTCGGCATGGTTGGTGACCACGGGACCATCGACGGCGACCTCGAGCCGCTGACCCCGCTTGCGGAACTCCCAGCGGTAGGGCCGGCCATCCATCTGCAGTCGCCAGTTGACGCATGCATGGTCATGCAGGTCCTGGGGTGACCTGGGTGTGCCTCGCCGCGCAAGGTAGTCGGGGGACGCGACGGCCACCATCTTCAGGTCCGGCGTGAGGCGCACGGCGACCATGTCCTTCTCCAGTCGTCCACCGACCCGTATGCCCGCATCGAAGCGCCCCACGACGATGTCGGCCAGCGCATCGTCGACCACGATGTCGAGCACCACATCGGGATGGGTCTGGTGGAACCGTGCCAGCCGCGGCGCGATGAGGGTTCTTGCCGCGATGCCCAGCGTGTTGATGCGCAGCGTGCCGCTGATCTGCCCGGTGGCTTCGCTGGCCTCGGCCACCGCAACGGCCATCTCCTGGAACAACGGCGCGATCCGCCGGTAGAGCCGCTCGCCACTCGCCGAAGGCGCGACGCTGCGGGTCGTGCGATTCAGAAGCCGCGCGCCGATGCGGCCTTCGAGCTGCCGGATGGTCTGGCTCAGTGCCGACGGCGAGAGGCCCAGGTGCTCTGCGGCCCGGGCAAAGCTCTGGCGCTCCACGACGGCGACGAAGGCCTTCAGCTCAGCGAAATCGGAGCCTCGCATTCTGTATTCCTTGCTACACAACCCATGCAGATTCAAGCATATTCCCTAAATACTGGGCGGCGCGCATCCTCGGGGCCTTCACTCACCGCATGGAGCCAATGCCATGGACACCTTGAATCTTCCCGCGCCGATTGCGGCGTACTTCGCCGCCGACCCCGAGACCGAAGCCTTGGCGCGTTGCTTCACCGCGCAGGCCGTCCTGAAGGACGAAGGCCACACCTACACGGGCGTGCGCGCCATCCAGGCCTTCCTGGCCGACGCATCGGCCAAGTACGACGCGACGACGGTTCCGTTCGCCCTGGAGCAGGAAGATGGCTCCCATCGGGTCCGCGCCACCGTCACCGGCAACTTCCCGGGCAGCCCCATCGTTCTCTCGTACCGCTTTCGGCTCGAGGGCGCCCTGATCGCATCGCTGGAGATCACGGCATGAGCTTCGATCTGCACCTCGAAGGCCGGCGTGTGGTGGTCACGGGCGGCACGGCCGGCCTCGGCGCTGCCGTGGTCAAGGTCTTTGCCGAAGCCGGCGCCCGAGTGGCGACATCGGCGCGCAGTGCGCCGGCGCAGCCGGTCGATGGGGTCACGTATGTGGCCGCCGACCTGTCGACCGCGGAGGGCACCCATCACTTTGCCCATAACGTGCTGAAGGACTGGGGCGGCGCCGACATCCTGATCAACGTGCTCGGTGGCTCGAAGACGCCCGGCGGTGGATTCGCCGCGATCACCGATGCGCACTGGCTGGCCGAGTTGAACCTGAACCTGATGCCGTCCGCATGGACCGCGCACTGCTGCCGAGCATGCTGGCGCAGGGCGAGGGCGTCATCATCCACGTCAGCTCCATCCAACGCGCGCTGCCGCTGCCCGAGTCGACCACGGCCTATGCCGCCGCCAAGGGCGCTCTCACCACGTACAGCAAGTCGCTGGCGCGAGAGGTCACCCCCAAGGGCGTGCGCGTGCTGAGCGTTGCACCCGGCTGGATCGAGACCGAGGCCTCCGTCGAGTTTGCACAGCGGGTGGCCGCGGAGGGCGGCACGGACTACGAGGGCGGCAAGAAGATCGTCATGGATTGGCTGGGAGGCATTCCCGTCGGACGACCCGCCACACCCGGCGAGGTCGCCGATCTGATTGCGTTTCTTGCATCGCCGAGGTCCGGTTCGATCACAGGCTCAGAGGTGCGGATCGACGGTGGCACCGTGCCGACGCTGTAGCCGGCACAGCCGCTGGGTCGAGGCGGGCGAGTTCATCGCGTTGCCGCTTGTGGCGCGTCGATGCCAGGCCCGCGATGCACAAACCCGAAGGCCCCGCTGCGTGCGTCGAGAGGGCGGGCAGGGGCCTCCGCGTCGAGGACGGGGCCACCGACTCCGCACATCACCAGCCCGCAGACCCGGGCTCGCCCTTGAAGGGACCCACGACCTCGGGCGTGATCCACCCTGCGTAGAAGCGACCCGGCTGCGGCACCACGCGAACGCCGTCGACCCAGCACGCGAGCTGCTGCGGGTAGAACGCAATGTGGTCGCGCAGAGCCGCGTAAGACGGTTCGGGCTGGGGGTAGAACCACGCTGCCGCCTCGAACCTGCGGTCGCCCGCGACTACGGTGAGGTAGCGCGCCTCACCCTTCCATTCGCAATACGACGTTCCTGCGGCGGGCGCCAGCGCGTCGGCACGCACATCGGCGCGCGGCAGGTAGAAGGTCGGCGGGCTGGCGGTTTCGAGCAGCCGCAGCGCCTGGCGAGTGCGCGCGATCTCGACATCGCCGACGCTCACCACGATCTCGCGGCCATCCGCCTCGATGCGCGGCGGGCGCGGATAGTCCCACACCGACTCCTGACCCGGACCCGGTGTCTGCGCGAAGGATGGGCGAGCGTCGCCGACATGGCGCCATTGCGCACGGGCGCGCTGGAGGCGTTCGATCTCTTGGGAGCGGGCGTCTTGCGAGTTCATGCGGAGGGATTCTGAAGACACCGTATGCCTTGCGCATTCGGCACCGGCTGGAGGCCCTGCCCCGCCGAGTGCCAATGCGCTTTTGACGCTGCAGCTGTGCAGCTCAGGCCCCGGGCAGGCGCTCCCTGGCCAGCTTCGTCCCTGCCGCCAACGCCTCCAGCTTGCGCCACGCCACATCCCGGCTCATCGGCGCGAGGCCGCAGTTCGTGCACGGAAAGAGCCGCTCCTTCGGCACGAACTCCAGCGCCTTGGCGATGGTGTCGGCCACCTCCTCCGGCGTCTCCACCGCGGCGCTGGCGACATCGATCACACCGACCATCACGTCCTTGCCGGCCAGCAGGCCCATCAGGTCGGGCGGCACGTGGGAATGAATGCACTCCAGGCTGACCTGGTCGATGGAACTGTTCGCCAGTGCTGGGAACACGGCCTCGTACTGGCGCCATTCGTCGCCCAGGGTGCGCTTCCAGTCGGTGTTGGCCTTGATGCCGTAGCCGTAGCAGATGTGCACGGCCGTCGTGCAGGTCAGGCCCTGGGCCGCCCGCTCCAGCGCCTGCACGCCCCAGTCGGCAGCGTCCTTCATGTAGACGTTGAAGGCGGGCTCGTCGAACTGGATGATGTCCACGCCGTCGGCCTGCAGCGCCAGGGCTTCCTGGTTGAGCAGCTCGGCAAACGCGAAGGCCATCTTGACCTTGTCGCCGTAGAAGCGGTCGGCCACGGTGTCGATGATGGTCATCGGGCCGGGCAGGGTGAACTTGAGCTTCTTCTTGGTATGCGCGCGCGCCAACTGGGCTTCGAAGGCATGCACGCGGCCCTTGAGGCGCAGGGCCGACACCACTTGCGGCACCATGGCGTCGTAGCGGTTGTCGCGGATCCCCATCTTGACCTTGTGCTCGAAGTCGATGCCCTCGACCTGCTCCAGAAAGCCGTGCACGAAATGCTGCCGCGACTGCTCGCCATCGCCCACGATGTCCAGACCCGCATCTTCCTGCGCCTTGATCCACAGGAGCGTCGCGTCGGCCTTGGCCTGACGCAATGCTTCCCCTTCAGCGCGCCACTCGGGCCAGAGCTTCTGGGTCTCGGCAAGCCAGGCGGGCTTCGGCAGGCTGCCGGCGATGGAGGTTTCGAACATCGATCGGTTCTTTCGCAAGGAGGAGTGGTCCGAGACCCGCGATCGGCGAAACGCGGGCAAAAAAAAGCCGCAACCTTGAGGGTTGCGGCCGTGTCTTGGATGGCGCTTGGGTGGGACAGACTTGGCCGTCCTCACCTGTGTTGTTGTTCTTGAAAAATACTGGCGGAGAGGGTGGGATTCGAACCCACGGTACGGGGAAACCGTACGCCTGATTTCGAGTCAGGTACATTCGACCACTCTGCCACCTCTCCACAAGCTGTGCGATTCAGTCGAAGCCTTGCATTATAGCCAGGCTTTCGGCCCGCTGGGAAGCGGGCCGCCGACGGATCAAGCGCGCAGGACGGCCTGGTTGCCCAGGTAGGGGCGCAGCGCCTTGGGGATGGCGATGCTGCCGTCGGCCTGCTGGTGGTTCTCCAGCACCGCGACCAGCGCACGGCCCACGGCCAAGCCGGAGCCGTTCAAGGTGTGCAGCAACTCGTTCTTCCCCTGCGCGTTCTTGAAGCGGGCCTGCAGCCGACGCGCCTGGAAGGCCTCGCAGTTGGAAACGGAACTGATCTCGCGGTAGGTGGCCTGCGCCGGGATCCACACTTCCAGGTCATAGGTCTTGGACGAGCCGAAGCCCATGTCGCCGGTGCACAGCAGCACCACGCGATAGGGCAGCTCCAGCGCCTGGAGCACCGCCTCGGCATGGCGGGTCATTTCTTCCAGCGCGTCGTAGCTCTTCTCGGGATGCACGATCTGCACCATCTCGACCTTGTCGAACTGGTGCTGGCGGATCATGCCGCGCGTGTCGCGGCCGGCGCTGCCCGCCTCAGAGCGGAAGCAGGGCGTGTGGGCCGTCAGGCGGATGGGCAGTTGCGACTCGGGCACGACGGTGTCGCGCACGAAGTTGGTCAGCGGCACCTCGCTGGTGGGAATGAGGTAGAGCGCGGACAGGTCGGGCACCGGCTCGCCGTCCTGCCCGCCCTTCTTGGCGGCGAAGAGGTCGCCTTCGAACTTGGGCAGCTGGCCCGTGCCGCGCAGCGTCTCGCCATTGACGATGTAGGGCACATAGCACTCGGTGTAGCCGTGCTGCTCGGTCTGCAGGTCGATCATGAACTGCGCCAGCGCACGGTGCAGGCGGGCGATGGCACCCTTCATGACGGTGAAGCGAGAGCCGGCCAGCTTGACGCCCATCTCGAAGTCCAGGCCCAGCGGCTCACCCAGTTCCACATGGTCCCGCGGCGTAAAGCCGAGCTGCGGTGCGTTGCCGCCCTCCCCGCCCTGCGGGCTCCAGCGTCGCACTTCGACGTTGCCGGCTTCGTCCTCGCCCTGCGGCACGCTCTCGTGCGGCAGGTTGGGCACCGCCAGCAGCAGGGTCTGCAGTTCGGGCTGCAGCGCGTCCAGGCGCACGGCGGACGACTCCATCTCGGCCTTGAGCGCATTGACCTCGGCCATCAGCGCATCGACCGACTCGCCCTTGGCCTTGAGCGGGCCGATCTGCTTGTTCAGCGCGTTGCGGCGGGCCTGGATCTCCTCGGTGCGCGTCTGCAGTTGCTTGCGCTCGGCTTCCAGGGCGGAAAAGCGCGCGACGTCGAGGTAGGGCTGGTTCTTCTTGCGGGATTCGAGACGCGCAATGACCGAAGGCAGGTCCTTGCGCAGGAGAGTGATGTCGAGCATCGGCTCATTGTAGGAAACGGCTATGCGTCGCCTGCGCCAGTGCAGCGCGGTCGGCATTGCTGGCGAAAGCCTCGCTCGCCCGAGCGAAGGCTTGGCGGGCCATGGCGTCGATGGCCTCGGCATGGGCCGGCGCAGCCTCGGCCAGCGCGGCCAGCGTCTTCTGCAGCCGGATCGACACCTCGATGGCACCGGTGCCATCGCGCGCCAGCGGGCGGAAGGCGTCTTCCAGCAGGTCGGCGATGGCGGGCAGCGGCACGAAGACGCGGTCGCAGTCGGCGGCGCCCGGCGCGTCGTCCTGCCGTTCGAGCACGGCGCGGAACACCCGGTGCTGGGCGTCGATCACCTCGATGGCGGTGCCCGCGTCGTTGACGGCCGCCGACAGGGCGCGGCTGCCGATCTCGGCCAGCGTGACCAGGCCCAGCCGCGGGTCGTGGTCGAAGCTGCGGTGGCGCTCGACGGTGAAGGCCCGGGCCAGCGCGGCGCGGCACTCGTCATCGGCCCGGCCCTCGGCCTGCAGCAGCGGCCGCTGCGGATGCACCAGCGTGCCGGGCAGCACGGCCACATGCAGGCGCAGGTCGGCCTGTGCGGCGATGCGCTGCAGCGCACCCACGTCCACATGCGTGACGTAACCCGTGCGCTCGCCGAAGACCGGCCACGCACCTTCGGGCACGGCCACGGCCGGCCGGCCGCCCAGGTGCGGCGCCTCGCGCCATTCGCGGACGGATTCGACGGCCGCGCGCTCAACGCGGTCGATCACGTCGGACATGCGGCCGAAGGCCGTGAGGTGAGCGATCCATCGCAGCAGCGTGAACACGATCAGCGCCACCACGGCCAGCGTGCCCACGAACAGGATCACCCGCCCCCGGTCGCCGTAGAAGCCGGTCGACAGGGCAATGATGCCGACGATGGAAAACAGGAAGGCGCCCAGAAAGGTCGAGAGGGCGTTCTGCGAGGTCGGATCCTGGACCAGCAGTTGCGTGGCGCGCGGCGTGGCCAGCGTGGTGGCCGAGGAATAAGCCGACACCATGGCCGTGAGCGAGAAGGTGGTCACCGCCAGCATCGACGAGGCCAGGATCTGCAGGATGCCGCCCACCGAGTCCTGCCCGATGTTGCCCTCGAAGTGCTCCGGCAACCAGGGCGCCAGATAGCGCGCCGCCACCGCCAGCAGCACGGCCACCAGGCTGAAGACGACCGAGCGGAACCAGATGCGCCGCGCCGTGCGGCGCAGCAGCAGTCGCCAGGAAGGCAGGCTCATGGTGTGCGCGCCGGACTCAGGCGACCGTCGCCGGATCGACGTTGGCGCCGCAAACGATCAGGCACACGCGCTGGCCCGGCTGCAGGCGCACTGCGCCGCTGTGCAGCGCCGCCAGTGGCAGGGCGGCGGCGGCTTCGACGGCCAGCTTCATCTCCTTCCACAGCCACTGCTGCGCGTCGCGGATGGCGGCCTCGGTCAGCAGCAGTGCCTCGGGCACATGGTGCTTCGCGATCTCCCAGGCGATGCGGCCGATGCGGCCCGCGCCCAGCGAATCGGCGGCCAGGCCGCCCACGGCCACGTCGACCGGCTCGCCCGCCTCACGGGCGCGGTAAAGCGTGGGTGAGCCCTCGGGCTCCAGCGCGATCACGCGAGTGCGGTTCTCGAACCAGCCGGCCAGGCCGCCGATGAGGCCGCCGCCGCCCACGCTGACCAGCACGGCGTCGGGCACGCCGCCGGCCTGGGCCTCGATCTCGCGGCCCAGAGTGCCGGCGCCCGCCACCACTTCGGCCTGGTCGTAGGCATGGGTGAGCAGCGCGCCGGTGGCCTGCTGACGAGCCAGGCAGGCTTCGAGCGCATCGGCATACAGCTGGCCGACCACGTTGACCGTGGCGCCCAGGTCGCGCAGCTTCTGGCGCTTGGCCTCGGGCGAGACGCCGGGCAGGAAGACCTCGCAGGGCACGCCCAGCGCCCGCGCCGCACCCGCGGTGGCGATGCCGGCATTGCCGCCGGAGGCGACGACCACGCCCGCTTCGGGAATGGGGTTGGCCAGCAGGCGGTTCATCATGCCGCGGGCCTTGAAGCTGCCGCCGGACTGCAGGTGCTCCAGCTTGAGCCAGACCTCGGCACCGGGCACGTCCAGGCCCAGGGCCGAGGCGGGCAGGCGCCACAGCGGTGTCTCGCGCACGAAGCCGCGGCCGTGCTGCTGCAGGCGCCGGGCGGCCGCCTCGATGTCGGCGCGCCAGCTCTGGGAATCGTGCGAACCGTGCGAAGAAGAGGTCGAAGTCGTCATGGATGGTCCAGAAGTGGCACCGGCCGCATCATGCGGCCGGCTGGCGGGAGGCCTCGCGCCGCGCGCCTGCGCGCTGCGGATGGCGTCCGGGAAGGATCAGGAGATGTGCTGCGGCGGCGGCTGGTCGTCCAGCTTGAGGCCCTTGGGCAGCGGGAATTTCAGGTGCTCCTCCACGCCCGGCAGGCTGCGCATCGACACGGCGCCCAGCGACTTGATGCGCTCGATCACCTCGCGCACCAGCACCTCGGGCGCCGAGGCACCGGCCGTGAGGCCGACGCGCGCCCGGCCCTCGAACCATTCCGCCTTCAGCTCGGCGGCGGAATCGACCATGTAGGCCGTGGTGCCCAGCCGTTCGGCCAGCTCGCGCAGGCGGTTGCTGTTGGAGCTGGTGGGGCTGCCCACCACGATCACCACGTCGACCTGGGGCGACAGCAGCTTGACCGCGTCCTGCCGGTTTTGGGTGGCATAGCAGATGTCCTGCTGCTTGGGCTCGCGCACCTTGGGAAAGCGGGCCCGCACGGCAGCGGCGATCTCGGCGGCGTCGTCCACGCTCAGCGTGGTCTGGGTGACGACGGCGAGCTTGTCGGTCTGGCCCGGCTGCACGCGTCCGACGTCTTCCACGTCTTCGACGAGATGGATGCCGCTGGAGAGCTGGCCCATCGTGCCCTCGACCTCGGGATGCCCCTTGTGGCCGATCATGATGAACTCGTAGCCTTCCTTGGCCAGCTTGGCGACCTCGACATGCACCTTGGTCACGAGCGGGCAGGTGGCGTCGAAGATGGAGAAGCCACGGGCACGGGCCTCGTTCTCCACCGCCTTGCTCACACCGTGGGCGCTGAAGACCAGCGTGGCGCCGGGCGGCACCTCGTCGAGCTCCTCGATGAAGATGGCACCCTTGGCCTTGAGGTCGTTGACCACGTAGGTGTTGTGCACGATCTCGTGGCGCACGTAGATGGGCGCGCCGAACTTGGCGAGGGCCCGCTCCACGATCTCGATGGCGCGGTCCACGCCGGCGCAGAAGCCGCGCGGCTCGGCCAGGAGGATCTCGTTCAGGGCCGTGCTGGTCGTCATCACAGGACGCCGATCAGGCGCACCTCGAAAGTTACCGGCTGGCCCGCCAGCGGATGGTTGAAGTCGAACTGCACCGCGCTGTCCGACAGCGCGATCACGGCCCCGGCATAGCTGCCCGCGCCATCGGGCGTGGGGAACTGCACCACGTCGCCGACGGCGTACTGCTCGTCGGGGTCGCCCAGCTGCGCGAGCAGCGTGCGCGCCACCCATTGCTGCATCTCGGCATTGCGCTCGCCGAAGGCCTCGCCGGCCGGCAGCTCGAAGGTGGTGTGCGTGCCTTCTTCCAGGCCCAGCAGGCGCTGTTCGACAGCGGGCGAGAGCTCGCCCGCGCCCAGCGACAGCGTGGCGGGCTTGTCGTTGAAGGTGTTGATGATGTCGCCGGCCGGGCCGGCCAGACGGTAGTGCAGCGTGAGGAAGGAGCCGGGCTGCACCACGGGAATTTGGGTGGACGAAGACAAGGGAGGCCCCCGATAAACTGGCCCGCGAGTTTAAAGGAGGGGGGTTGGGCCGCCGTGCCTTAGGGCCGTCGACGCCGCAGCCCCCAAGGGAGGAACACCATGGCATTCCACGACCTGCCGGCCGATGCGCGCCCGCGGGAGAAGCTGCTCGCGCGCGGGCCCGCCGCGCTGAGCGACACCGAACTGCTGGCGCTGCTGCTGCGCACCGGCCTGGCCGGCCGGCATGTGCTGCAGCTGGCGCAGGACGTGCTCGATGCCTGCGGCGGCATCGCCGGCCTGCTGCACGCCGATGGCGAGGCGCTGCGCAAGGTGCGCGGCTTGGGCGGCACCGCCAAGCGGGCCGAGTTGCTGGCCGTGATGGAGCTGGCCCGGCGCGCCATGGCCCAGCGGCTGGCCGAGCGCCCGGCCTTCGAGACGCCCGATGCCGTCGCGCAGTACCTGCAGCTGCACCTGGCCCACAAGCCGCACGAGGTGTTCGCCGTGCTCTTCCTCGACACCCGCCATCACCTGCTGGCGATGGAGGAGCTGTTCCGCGGCACATTGGCGCAGACCAGCGTCTACCCGCGCGAGGTGGTGCAGCGCGCCCTGCACCACGGCGCCGCGGCGGTGGTCCTGGCCCACAACCACCCCAGCGGCGACGTGCAGCCCTCGCGGGCCGACCTGGCGCTGACCGAATCGCTGCGGGCGGCCCTCGCCCTGCTGGACGTGCGGGTGCTGGACCATGTGATCGTCGGGCCGGGTCGCTTCCTCTCGATGGCCCAGCAGGGACTCCTGTGAGCCGCGCCGATCGGCCCGCGGGCCCGTGAGACACTGCCCCGATGCCCCCGAAGACCCCGGCCCTCAAGAGCTTGTCCGACCTCAAGCAGGTGCAGCGCCAGCTGGCCGAGGACCGCGCGCGCAAAGCGGCCGAGGCCCTGCGCCAGAAGCAGCTGGAGGAGCAACGCCTGGCGCGGCAGAACCTCTTCGCCCGCGCCATCGGCGCCGACACCGGCGCCACCAAGCCACTCAAGCACAAGCCCATGGTCGTACTGACCAAGGAGCGGCCCGCGCCGGTGGCCACGCAGTTCCACCTCGACGAGGCCAAGGCCCTGCGCGAAACCATCAGCGACGAGTTCGACGTCACCACGCTGCTGGACGCCGACGACCAGATGAGCTTCCGCCGCCCGGGCGTGGGCCTGGACGTGACGCGGCGGCTGCGCGCGGGCGACTGGTCCATCCAGCGCCAACTGGACCTGCACGGCCTGCGCAGTGACGAGGCCCGCGAGGCGCTGGGCGGCTTCATCCGCGAGGCCCACCGCCACGGCGTGCGCTGCGTGCGGGTGGTGCACGGCAAGGGCCTGGGCTCGCCCGGCAAGCAGCCGGTGCTCAAGACCAAGGCGCAGCGCTGGCTGATCCAGAAGAAGGAAGTGCTGGCCTTCGTGCAGGCCAAGCCGGCCGAAGGCGGTGCCGGCGCGCTGGTGGTGTTGCTCGCGCCTTCGGGGCGCTGAGGAAGGCGAGGCGCTCGGACCCGGGCGGGTCGGTCAGCCAAGGACCGTTCGGGCTGAGCCTGTCGAAGCCAGGGCACGCACAATCACAGCCCTTCGACAGGCTCAGGGCGAACAGGTTGACCGACTGGAGCTGCGCGCTCAGACGCCCTTGTTGCGCATCCAGTCGGCCGTCTGGAAGAAGGAGTCGCGCAGGCGCGCACGCAGGCCGTCGGGCACGCCCGTCTCGCCCATGGCCTGGTCCATGCAGGCGAGCCACTGGTCGCGCTCCTTGATGCCGATGGGAAAGGGCAGGTGCCGCGCCCGCAGCCGCGGATGGCCGAAGCGCTCGGTGTAGTGCTGCGGACCGCCCATCCAGCCCGTCAGGAACCACGTCAGCCGCTGCCGCGCGTTGTCCAGGCTGGGGCCATGGGCTGCGCGCAGGTCGGCGTACCCGGGCTCCAGTTCCATCAGGTCGTAGAAGCGCTCGACCATGGCGCGAACCTTGTCTTCGCCGCCGATCCATTCGAAGACGGTGTCGTAGGGCGGCTTTTCCTGAATCTGCATGGGGCCAATTGTCCGCGGCTCCTGTCCCACGCCCGGAATCGGTGCGACGCGGGCCCTTCGGACCGGACGGACTCTGGCATGTGTCTTGCTCGTTTTTTGTTCTTCATATTGAAATCAGTTCAATATATTGAACAAGGAGTGATGAGCATGACCATGAGCGACGCTTTCTCCCGACGCCACTTCCTCGGCGCTGCCTCCTCGCTGACGGTGGGACTCGCCCTGCCGGCCCGCGCCGCAGGGGGCTTCACCTCCACCGTCTTCGGCGGCGTCTGGGAAAAGAACTACCGCGCCGCCATCGTCGACAGCTTCGAGAAGAAGCTGGGCGTGAAGGTCGCGCTCAAGCTGGGCACGGCCAGCGAATGGCTGACCAACGGCATGGTCAACCGGGCCAGGCCCGAGATCGACATGCTGCTGCTGCCCTACCCGGACAGCATCAAGGCGGTGCGTGCCGGCATCGGCATGCCGCTCTCGCCCGACAAGATCCCCAACATCCGCAATCTGCATCCGATGTGGTTCGACCAGTTCCGCAAGGAGGCAGTCGGCCTGGACTATGTGGCCTACGGCATCGCCTACCGCACCGACCTGGTGAAGAAGCCGCCCGAGGCCTGGAGCGACCTGTGGGACCCGGCCCTCAAGGGCCGTGTCACGGTGCCCAACATCGGTGTGTGGGGCAGCTGGGAGATGCTGGTCGCCGCCGCCCGCACGCGCGGGGGCGACGAAGGCAACCTCGACCCCGGCTTCAAGGCCCTGCGCGAGCTGCGGCCCAACATCCGGCGCTTCTTCAGCGGCTCCACCGACGCCATGCAGATGCTCGACACCGGCGAGGTCTCGGTCGTGGCGATGACCACCAACATCCCGGCCTACGCGCTCATCGACAGCGGCAAGCCGGTCAAGTTCGTCTTTCCGAAGGACGGTTCGATGGTGGGCATGGTCTCCTACCACGTGGCCCGCAACACGGCCAATGCCGATCTCTGCATGCAGTTCATCGACCACGCGCTGAGCAAGGAGTGCCAGGAGGCCTTCTGCAACGCCGTGATCGCCGGCCCCACCAACCGCCTGGCCCGCTTGAGCGGCAAGGCGGCCGAGCGCGTGCCGTCCCTCGATCAGCTCAAGCTCTTCGATTGGGCCAAGGTCATTCCACAGATGTCGGAGATCACCGACCGGTGGAACCAGGAGATCGCAGGTTGATCGCCGAGCAGCACCTGGACACAGCGGTGCACGACGCCACGCCTTTCGCGACCGCACTGGTGATTCCCGCAACGGCCACCCTGCTCGAAGCGGCACCGGCCGCACTGGACGAGCTGGCAGCGCTGCTGCAGGCCGCGCGTGCGGCCCGCGTGTTCACCGTCTTCATCGCGCCGGTCGAGATGGCCTTTCCCTGGCCCGAGGCCCTCGTGCCACGGCCGGGGCCCCACGAGTTCGTGGTCCGTGCGCCGGACACGGGCGCCTTCGGCG
>NZ_CAJYES010000138.1 GCF_913773995.1 uncultured Pseudacidovorax sp. | reverse complement strand
GGTCGCCGGAGCTGATGCGCTCATCGAGGGCTTCCGGCCAGGCGTCATGGAGCGCCTCGGGCTTGGGCCCGAGGTCTGTCTCGAGGCGCATCCGCGGCTGGTCTATGGCCGAGTGACGGGCTGGGGGCGCACGGGCCCCCTGGCACCGCGTGCGGGCCACGACATCAACTACCTCGCCCTGTCTGGCGCACTGGACGCGATCGGCAGCCGGGGTGGGCCGCCCGTGCCCCCGCTGAACCTTGTCGCCGACTATGGCGGCGGTGCCATGTTCCTCGCCTTCGGCCTGGTCTGCGCATTGCTCGAATCCGCGCGCTCGGGCAAGGGGCAGATCGTCGATGTGGCCATGACCGATGCCGTGGCGAGCCTGATGACCGCTTTCCATGGCCTGCGGGAGGCCGGTCACTGGCGCGACGAGCGGGGCACCAATCTGCTCGATGGCGGCGCCCCCTTCTACGGCACCTTCGCGACGCTCGATGGTGGCTTCATGGCGGTGGGGCCGATCGAGCCGGCCTTCTTCGGCCAGCTTCTGACCGGCCTGGGACTGCGCGCCGAGGATTTTGCAGACCGCATGTCAATGCAGCATTGGCCGCAGCTGCGCCAGGCCATCGCCCAGGCGTTCGCCAGCCATACGCGGGCCCACTGGGAAACCACCTTCGAGACCAGCGATGCCTGCGTGACGCCGGTGCTGTCGCTCGGCGAGGCGAGCGGCCATCCCCATCACATCGCCCGCGGCACTTATGTGCGCTTCAACGGTGTCGAGCAGGCTGCACCGACGCCGCGCTTCTCGCGCACCCCGGGCAGCCTGCGCCGCGCGCCGCCACGGGCGGGAGAGCATGGTCGGGCGCTGCTTGCGCAGTGCGGCTATTCGACGGCGCAGATCGACCGCCTCGAGAGCCTGGGCGTCATGGCGCCCGGCATCGGTGTTCCCCCGCATCAGCAAACAACCATTCGTCAGGAGACAACATGAGCCTTGCCAGACGTCGATTTGTTCAAGCCGCCATGGCCGCTGGCCTGGTTCCGGCCAGCCTTTCGCGCACCGCGTGGGCCCAGGAGCCCGCATGGCCGAAGGGGCCGGTGCGCTTCGTGGTGCCGTTCGCGCCCGGAGGCGGCGCCGACATGGCGACGCGCCTCATGGCCGAAAAGCTGCGCGCGGCCTGGGGTGGCACTGCGGCTCTGGTCGACAACAAGCCAGGCGCCAACACGATCATCGCGGCCGAGTCGGTGCTGGGCGCGCCACGGGATGGCAGCACTTTCCTCGCGACGATTTCGCTGACCACCCAGTTGCCCTTCCTGATGCAGAAGGTGCCCTTCAGTCCCGAGACGGATCTCGTTCCGGTCGCAGCCATCACCACGGAGCAGCTCGTGCTCGTGACCAGCCCGGCGTCGGGGGTCAAGAGCTTCCGGGATCTGGTCGAGGCGGCGCGCAAACAGCCGGGCAAGTTCGCCTTCGGCTCCTACGGCGTGGGTTCGAACTCCCATCTGGTGCTGATCGAGATCAACAAGGCATCGGGCGCCGACCTCGTCCACGTGCCGTACAAGGGTGCCGCTCCCGCGGTCCAGGCCGTGCTGGCCGGCGATGTCGCGCTCGCGCTGTCGAACCTGGGCACGGTGAAACAGCACATCGCGGCGGGACGCCTGATCCCGCTGGCCGTCACCGGCGAGAAGCGCTATCGCTTCGTTCCGGATGTGCCCACGCTGCTCGAGCTGGGCGTCAAGGGCTTCGAGACGCCCGCGTGGATCGGCGTCTTTGCCCCCAGGGGTGTGCCGGCGTCGGTGGTGACCAAGCTGGGCGCGGACATCCAGGCTGCGGTGGCCGCTCCCGATCTCGTGGCGCGCCTGAACGATTTCTGTCAGGAGCCCGGCCAGATGACGACGGCCGAATTCCAGGCGCTGGTCAAGCGCGACAGCGACAACGCCGGCAGGATGATCCGGGCGGCGGGTGTGCGTCTGGAGTGAGCGCGCCATGACCTTCCACACGATCCGGGGCGTTTGCCCATGATGCTCACGCAGGCCGTGCGGCGTGCCGCATCGATCCGTCCGCAGGGGCTGGCGATGGCAGGTGACGGCGAGCGGCGTGACTGGCAGGAAACGGCCCACCGCATCGCAGCGCTGGCCGGCGCCCTGCGCGCGCTGGGTGCGCAGCCCGGCGTCCAGGTGGCGACCCTGGCGCACAACTCACCGCGCTATTTCGAACTCATGCTCGCCGTATGGTGGGCCGGTGCGACCCTGGTCCCGCTGAACACCCGCCTGGCCTTCGAGGAGTTGCGCTTCATCCTCGCCCATTCCGAAGCCCGGCTGCTCGTGGTGGACGAGTCCTTCGCCGATGTGGCCCGCCGGGTCGAACAGCAGCAGCCCGGCGATCTTCGCGCGACGCTCGTGCTGGACGACGACCGCTATGCGCAGGCCTGTGCGCAGCCACCCATCGAGGACGCGTGCGGCGAGCTGGAGACGCTTGCCGGCATCTTCTACACCGGGGGCACCACGGGTCGACCCAAGGGCGTGGAACTCACGCACCGCAATTTCGCCTTCGCCGCGCTGAACATGCAGCGCGACCTGCTGCTCGACCAGAGTGCCGTCTACCTGCATGCGGCACCGCTGTTCCACCTCGCCGATTTCGGCATCGGACTGGGCACCACCCTCGGAGCGGGAGGACACAGCTTCCTGGCGCAGTTCAGCACGCGCGGCTTCTACGAGCGGCTCGCACGCGACGGCGTGACCCACCTGCAGCTGGTGCCCACGATGCTGGCGACCGTGCTCGATGCGCCCGAACGCGACAACCGTCTGCTCGCGCAGGTGCGTTCGGTGTCCTACGGCGCCGCACCGGTCTCCCAGCCGCTGCTCGCGCGTCTGCTCGATGCCTTCCCACATGCGCGGATCCAGCAGTTCTACGGCATGACGGAATCGTGCGGTGCGAGCGTGATGCTGCCGCCTGATCGCCACGTCCTCGATGGCGCCCTGGCAGGCAAGCTCGGCACGGTGGGACAGCCCACCGCCGGCTTCGAACTGCGCATTGCCGATCCGGCCACCGACCGGCCGCTGCCGACAGGCGAGGTGGGGGAGGTCCAGGTCCGTGGTGCGGCCGTCATGCGCGGCTACTGGCGCGAAACGGACAAGAGCCGCGAAGCACTGGCCGGCGGATGGCTGCATTCCGGCGATGCCGGACGGCTCGACGCACACGGCTTCCTGACGATCGTCGACCGGCTCAAGGACATGATCATCAGCGGCGGCGAGAACATCTACTGCGCGGAGGTCGAGAACGCCCTGGCCGCCCATCCCGATGTGGCGGCCTGCGCCGTGCTGGGTCTGCCCGATGCGCACTGGGGGGAGCGCGTGCATGCCGTCGTCGTCGCACGCGGGGGCGCGGTGCTCGACAAGGCGTCCCTCGACGTCCACTGCCGCGCACGCATCGCCGGCTACAAGGTGCCGCGCAGCTATGACCTGCGCACCGCCGGCCTGCCGCTGTCCGCGGTGGGCAAGGTCCAGAAGAACGTATTGCGCGCGCAATGGCTCGCGCAGGAGAACGCATGACTGCATCGATCCTCGACCTGCCGCGCCGGGTTTTCTCCGAAGAGCACGAGGCCTTCCGCGACCAGGTCCGGCGCTTCGTCGCACAGGAGATCACGCCCCACCACCGCGACTGGGAGGCCGCAGGCCAGGTGCCGCGCTCCGTCTGGCGGCAGGCCGGGGCGCTGGGCATGCTCTGTCCGACCTTTCCCCAGGCGTGGGGCGGTGCGGGCGGCGACTACCTCTACAGCGCGGTGGTGCTCGAGGAACTGGCGTACGCCCACGCGCCGGGCCCCGGCTTCGCCATCCATTCGGAAATGGCCGCCCCGTACATCCTGAACTTCGGCTCGCAGGCGCAGAAGGACGAATGGCTGCCCCGCCTCGTGAGCGGCGAGGCCATTGCCGGGATCGCGATGACCGAACCGTCGGCCGGCAGCGATCTGCACGGCATCCGCACCCAGGCGCGGCGCATGGACGAAGGCTTCCGGCTGTCCGGACAGAAGGTCTTCATCTCCAATGGGCAACTGGCGGACGTCTTCGTCGTCGCCGCGAAGATCGACGGCGCCCAGGCCATCTCGCTGTTCCTGGTGGACGCCGCGCGGGAAGGCGTGCGGCGTGGCCGCAATCTCGACAAGCTCGGACACCATGCCCAGGACACGTCCGAACTCTTCTTCGACGACGTCGTGCTGCCGGCTTCGGCGCTGCTCGGCGAGCAGGGGCAGGGCTTTCGCTACCTGATGAAGGGTCTGGCGCGCGAGCGCCTGACGATCTGCGTGAGTTGCCAGGCCCGGGCCGAAGCCGTGTTGCGCGATACGGTGGCCTATGTCGCAGACCGGCAGGTGTTCGGTGGCCTGCTGAGCGAGCTGCAGAACACCCGCTTCGTGCTGGGCAACGTGAAGGCCGAGCTCACGGCCGGTCGTGCGCTGGTCGACCGTCTGCTCCAGGAACACGGGGCCGGCGAGCTGGACCCGGCCACGGCGGCCGGCGCCAAGCTGTGGGTCACGGAAGCCCTGGGGCGGACCGTGGACGCCTGCCTCCAGCTCCATGGCGGCTGGGGCTACATGAACGAATACCCCGTCGCGCGCGCCTACGCCGATGCGCGCGTCGAGCGCATCGCGGGCGGCAGCTCCGAAATCATGAAAGAGATCGTGGCGCGCACGCTCTGGCCCCGCCGCTGACCCTTTCCCACTCATCAACGACTCTGGATCCCCACGTGGAAGCCTTCATCTACGACGCCGTGCGAACACCCCGGGGCAAGGGCAAGCCCCAAGGCGCCCTGCACACCCTGTCACCCCTCGAACTGGGCGCGACCGTCCTGGACGCCATCCTGGCGCGCAATGACTTCCGGTCAATGGCCCCGGATGAAGTCGTCTTCGGCTGCGTCGAGGCGGTGGACGACCAGGGAGCCAACCTCGCCAGGTCTGCCGCCCTGCAGGTCGGTTGGGACGAGGTCCCGGGCTTCATGGTTTCACGTTTCTGCGGCTCGGCGCTGGATGCGGTCAACACGGCTGCGGCCAAGGTGATGGGCGGCCAGGCCGACTGCATCGTCGCAGGCGGTGTCGAGATGAATTCGCTCGTGCCCATGCTGGTGGGAACCGGCGGCCCGTCGGTCAGCGATGTCTTCTTCAACGACCGGGTGTTGCAGACACCGCAGGGTGTGGCGGCCGACCTGATCGCGACTCTCGAGGGATTCGGGCGGGAGGACGTCGACGCATTTGCAGCGGCGTCCCACCAACGTGCGGCCCAGGCCCAGGCCGGGGGGTTCTTCAGCCGCTCCATGGCCCCGGTGCGCGATCGCCTCGGCCACGTGCTGCTCGAGCAGGATGAGCTCGTGCGGGCGGACACCACCGCCGCATCGCTGGCGCGGCTGCCTGCCTCCTTCGTGGAAAGCGGCGAGAAGATGGGCTTCGACGCGACCGTCAGGCTGCGCTATCCGCAGGTCGACCGCATCGACCATGTGCACCATGCCGGCAATTCGTCGGGCATCGCCGACGGCGCCTCGGCCGTACTGATCGGCAGCGCGGCCGCCGGGGACCGCCTGCGCATCACCGCCCGCGCACGCATCGTTGCCACGGCGACTGCCGCAGACGATCCCTGCATCATGCTCACGGCCACGGTTCCGGCGGCCCGCCGATGCCTTTCGCGTGCCGGTCTCACGGTGGAGGACATCGACCTCTTCGAGGTCAACGAAGCCTTCGCGGTCGTCCCCCTGCACTTCATGAAGCATCTGGGCGTGCCCCACGACAAGCTCAACGTGGCGGGCGGCGCCATCGCGCTCGGGCATCCCGTGGGCGCCACCGGCGGCATGCTGGTCGGCACAGCCCTGGATGAACTGGAGCGCCGCGGCCAGCGCCGCGCCCTCGTCGTGATGTGCACCGGCCTGGGCATGGCCGTGGCCACCCTCATCGAGCGGACCTGAGCGCCCGGCTTTCAGGCCCATTGACCCCTTCATCGGAGCGAGATCTGTCGTGATCGACTATTCCCTGGACGCCGACGGCGTCGCGCACATCGTCTGGAACAACCCGGACGGTCCCGTCAACATCAAGAGCGCGGCTGCGATGGCCGCCTTCGTCGAGGCGGTGGACCGCGCCATTGCCGATCCGCTGGTCAAGGGCGCAGTCATCGGGTCCGCCAAACGCGACTTCCTGGCCGGTGGCGACATCGATGCCGTCTACGGCGCCAGGACGGCGGAGGCGGCGATCGCCAACGTGCGCGACATCGGCGCCTGCCTGCGCCGCATGGAGCGCTCGGGCAAGCCCTTCGTGGCAGCCCTGAACGGTTCCGCACTGGGCGGCGGGCTGGAGGTGGCGCTGGCCTGCCACCACCGGGTCGCCGCCGATCTCCCGCAGCTTCGCGTGGGCCTGCCGGAAGCCACACTGGGGCTGATTCCGGGCGCAGGTGGCACGCAGCGCCTGCCGCGGCTGATCGGCATCAAGGCGGCCACGCGGATGATGCAGGAGGGCAAAGCGATCGGTGTGCACGAGGCCCACAAGCTCGGCATCGTCGACGCGGTCGTGGCGCCCGAGGCGCTCGTCGAGGTGGCCAGGGCGTGGATCCTGGCCCACCCGCAGCCTCAGCAACCCTGGGACGCCAAGGGCTTCCGCTATCGGGACTTCGAGCCGCAGTCGCGCGAAGGCCGATGGTTCTTCTTCTACGCATGGCCGGCGCTGCGCCGCAGGTCGCCCCCGGCGGATCTGGCCGGCGGCGCCCTGCTGCATGTGCTGGCGCAGGGCCTGGAGCGCGGCATCGATGCGGGGCTGGCCATCGAGTCGCGCTACTTCGGGATGGTCGCGGCCTCGGCGTCGGCCAAGAACCGCATCCGCACGCAGTTCATCGCCGCCAGTGCGGCCCGCAAGCAGACGCGTCGGCCCGCCGGCGAGCCGGTGCTCGCCCTGCGGCGCGTCGGCGTGGTGGGTGCGGGGCTCATGGGCAGCGGCATCGCCCATGTGTGCGCCCGCGCAGGTTTGGAGACCGTGCTCATCGACGCCAGCGAAGACGCGGCCGAACGCGGCAAGGCGCGGATCGCCAAGACCCTGGCGTCCGCCGTCTCGCGCGGCCAGGCAGATGCGGCGACGTCCGATGCGCTGCTGGGGCGCATCCAGGCCGGATCGGACATGCAGGCCCTGGCCGGATGCGATCTGGTGGTGGAGGCGGTCGTCGAATCCGCCGAGGTCAAGGAACAGGTCTTCGCGCGGATCGCGCAGATCGCAGGGCCCGACGCGATCATCGCGTCGAACACCTCGACGCTGTCCATCACCTCGCTGGCCAGGACGCTGGAGCAGCCGCAGCGCTTCATCGGATTGCATTTCTTCGCCCCCGTGGATCGCATGGCCCTGGTCGAAGTGATCCTGGGGCGCGACACCTCGGCGCGCACCCATGCCCATGCGCTCGACTTCCTCAAGCGTCTGGGCAAGACGGCCGTCGTCGTCAAGGACGGGCCCGGCTTCTACACATCCCGGGTCGTGGGGGCCTACACGCGCGAGGCGCTGACGATGCTGCACGAGGGCGTCTCGCCGGCGCTGATCGACAACGCCGCGCTGTCGGCCGGCATGCCCATCGGTCCGCTCGCCATGGCCGACCTCACGTCCTACGACCTGCTGACGGACATCATTGCCAGCCTTGCGCGCGAAGGGCGCGGCACGGCGCGCGAGTCGGGCCGGGCACTCGATGCGGCGCGGCGCCTCGTGGCCGCGGGAAGGATCGGGCGAAAGGCCGGCGGCGGGGTGTACGACTATCCCTCGGAAGGCAAGCGCCTGTGGCCGGGCCTGGGCGAGCTCTTCGCGCCGCTGCAGACGCAGCCTTCGCCCGACGAGGTCGTGCAGCGGCTGCTGCACGTGCAGTCCCTGGAGACGCTGCACGCCATCGACGAGGGCATTGCCGAGG
>NZ_CAJYES010000137.1 GCF_913773995.1 uncultured Pseudacidovorax sp. | reverse complement strand
AGGTGTACTTCCTGCACAACGAGGTCGAGACCATCGAGAACCGGCGCCAGAAGCTGCAGGAGATCCTGCCCGAGGCGCGCATCGCCGTCGCCCACGGCCAGATGCCCGAGCGCGAGCTGGAGCGGGTGATGCGCGACTTCGTCGCCCAGCGCTTCAACCTGCTGCTGTGCTCGACCATCATCGAGACCGGCATCGATGTGCCCAGCGCCAACACCATCGTCATCAGCCGCGCCGACAAGTTCGGCCTGGCGCAGCTGCACCAGTTGCGCGGCCGCGTGGGCCGAAGCCACCACCAGGCCTATGCCTACCTGATGGTGCCGGACATCGAGGGCCTGACCAAGCAGGCCGCGCAGCGGCTGGACGCCATCCAGGCCATGGAAGAGCTGGGCTCCGGCTTCTACCTGGCCATGCACGACCTGGAGATACGCGGCGCCGGCGAGGTGCTGGGCGAGCACCAGAGCGGCAACATGATGGAGATCGGCTTCCAGCTCTACAACGAGATGCTGGCCGAGGCCGTGGCCTCGCTCAAGGCCGGCAAGGAGCCCGACCTGCTGGCGCCGCTGTCGGCCACCACCGAGATCAACCTGCACGCCCCCGCACTGCTGCCCGACGACTACTGCGGCGACGTGCATCTGCGACTGTCCTTCTACAAGAAGCTGGCCACGGCGCGCACCACGGACCAGATCGACACCCTGCTCGAGGAACTGGTCGACCGCTTCGGCAAGCTGCCACCGCAGACGCAGACGCTGATCGACGTGCACCGCCTGCGCGTGCTGGCGCGGCCCTACGGCGTGACCAAGGTGGATGCGGCGCCGGGCGTGATCAACATCAGCTTCAAGCCCAACCCGCCGATCGACCCGATGGCCATCATCGGCCTGATCCAGAAGAACAAGCACATCAAGCTGGCGGGCAACGACAAGCTGCGCATCGAACGCGAGCTGAAGGACCCGAAGGAGCGCGCGCAGATGGTGCGCGACGTGCTGCGCTCGCTGGGGCAGCCGAAGACCGAGGCGATCGCGGCCTGAGCGCCAGCGCCCTTCCTGCCCTTCCTACAATCCGCCGCCCTTTTTCGACCCTGCTGCTCTCTTCGCCCATGACCGCTCCCGCCACCGAACACGCCCCCGGCCTCGTCCTGCGCGGCGTCACGCCGCCGCTGCGCCTCGCGGACTTCGGCTTGATCGCCTTCGACATGGACTCGACGCTGATCACCATCGAGTGCATCGACGAGATCGCCGATGCGGTGGGCAAGAAGGCCGAAGTAGCGGCCATCACGGAGGCGACGATGCGCGGCGAGATAAAGGACTTCAAGGAAAGCCTGCGCCGCCGCGTGGCCCTTCTGCAGGGGGTGCCGGTGGGCGCGCTGCAGGAGGTCTACGACCAGCGGCTGCGCCTGTCGCCGGGCGCGCCGGAACTGGTGGGAGCGTGCCGCGAGGCGGGGCTGAAGGTGCTGCTGGTGTCCGGGGGCTTCACCTTCTTCGCCGACCGCGTGAAGGCCCGGCTGGGCATCGACTTCGCGCGTTCCAACCTGCTGGAGGAAGACGACGGTCACATCACCGGCCGTGTGCGGGCGCAGGACTGGGGCGACATCTGCGACGGTGCCGAGAAGCGCCGGACGCTGCTGGAAGTCGCCTCGCTGCTTCGCCTGTCACCCGCCCAGACCATCGCCGTGGGCGATGGCGCCAACGACCTGCCGATGATGGGCGAGGCCGGCCTGTCGGTGGCCTTCCATGCCAAGCCGAAGGTGCGCGAGCAGGCCATGGTGGCCATCAACGACGGTGGGCTGGACCGACTGCTGGACGTCGTGCAGCCCTGAGCCCGGGCACCGTCACGCACGCAGCTAACATCGCGCGCTCGCGGCCTCTGCGGCCATCCTCCCTCAGCCTTTTCCTTCCCCGCCTCCATGAACCGTACCGACGACATCGGCAAGTTCCTCCTGCGCGCCACCCTGGGCGTGCTGATCCTGCTGCACGGCATCGCCAAGCTGCCCAAGGGTGTCGATGGCATCGGCCACATGCTGGCGTCCCACGGGGTGCCTTCTGTGTTGGCCAACCTCGTCTACGTGGGCGAGATCGTGGCGCCCGCGCTGCTGATCGTCGGCTTCTTCACACGCCCTGCTGCACTGGTGATCGCGATCAACATGCTTGTCGCCATCTGGCTGGTGCACATGGGCGACGTGGGCAAGTTCAGCGCCAACGGCGGCTGGGCGCTGGAGTTGCAGGGCATGTTCCTGGCAGCGGCACTGACCATTTCGATGATTGGCGGCGGCCGCATCGGCGCGGGTGGGCGCTTCAACTGAAGGCCGCTGCCGCGGGATTGTCGGGACGGGGTTCTCCGACAACTCCGCAGACCCCCGCGCGCCTCAATCGTCATCCGACGCGTCCAGTCCAGGAAACAGCACCTCGGTGAAACCGAAGCGGGTGAAATCCCGCACGCGCATCGGGTAGAGCTTGCCGATCAGGTGATCGCATTCATGCTGCACCACCCGGGCATGAAAGCCCTCGGCTTCGCGGTGGATCGGATCGCCGTACGGGTCGAAACCCTGGTAGCGGATGTGCTTCCAGCGCGGCACCACGCCGCGCAGCCCGGGCACCGACAGACAGCCCTCCCAACCCTCTTCCTCCCCGTCCCCCAGTGGCTCGATCACCGGATTGAGCAGCACCGTGCGGGGAACGACGGGGGCGTCCGGATAGCGCGGGTTGGGCGCGTCGGTGCCGAAGATCACCAACTGCAAATCGACGCCGATCTGCGGCGCCGCGAGCCCAGCGCCATTGACTGCGCGCATGGTCTCGAACATGTCCCGCACGAGCAGGTGCAGTTCGTCGGTGTCGAAGGCGGTGACGGGTTGGGCGATGCGCAGCAGTCGCTGGTCGCCCATCTTGAGGATTTGCCGGATGGTCATGGGCCGATTCTGCCGATGCCCGCGACCTTTCCCCGCTGGATCCGCTCTTCAGCAGCCACCAGCCCAGACACGCGCGATCAGGGCGTGTTGCCCGAGTCCTGCCGCGGCACCGGAATGACCGTGCCGCTGCCCACCCGCGGATCGACGAACGGCACACCACCCGGCCCGCGACCACCACCCGGATTGCCTGCGCCGGGGCCACGTGGCGGAACCACCGGCACAGCGCCCGGCAGTTGCGCCTGCGGCGGTGCACCGCGCCATCCACGGTTGCCGCGGTCTCGGTCGCCATCCCGGCGTCCGTCACGATCACGGTCGTTCCAACCGGGACGCCCACCGTAGTAGGCCGGCGGATAGGGTGCGGGTGCCACCGGCCGGCTGCCCCAGTAGCGCGGACTGGGTTCGCGGTACACATCGACGCCGACATAACCGCCCGGCACCACGGCGGGCTGGCCGTAATACGGTTGCGCGGGATAGGCCGGATAAGCCGCTTGCGGATAGGTCTGATAGCCCGGATAGGTGGTGGCATACCCCGGAGCGTCATAAGCGGCGCAGCCACCCAGCAGGATTGCCACACCCAGCGCCAAAGCGCCAGCCCCACCACGTCTGAAGTTCTTCGTCATCGTTTGTCCTCGTGGCCGCAGCCATGGATGTTCAACGCGGTTGGAGCCCGGATGCCGACGAGGGACTCCCTTTACACGGGTAACGCCCCGTAAGAGTCAGCGCACGGACCATAGCAATCGGGCTGCCGTCAGGCCGCTGCCAACAGCGCGAGCATGCCTGCTTCGTCCAGCACCTCGACGCCCAGCTCGCGCGCCTTGTCGAGCTTGCTGCCGGCAGCCTCCCCGGCCACCACATAGTGCGTCTTCTTGCTGACCGAGCCGGCCACCTTGGCGCCAGCCGCTTCCAGCTTTTCCTTCGCGTCCTCGCGCGAGAGCGTAGGCAGCGTGCCTGTGATGACGAAGGTCTTCCCCGCCAGCGGGAGTGCGGCGCGCGGGGCGGGGTCGCCTTCCGGCCACCGCACGCCACAGGCCCGCAGTTGCTCGATCACCTCGCGGTTGTGGGGCTGGGCAAAGAAGGTGTGGATGGCTTCGGCCACGATGGGGCCGACGTCGTTGACCTCCAGCAACTGCTCGACGGTCGCGTCCATGATGCCGTCGAGCCTTCCGAAGTGACGCGCCAGGTCCTTGGCCGTGGTCTCCCCCACATGACGGATCCCCAGGCCATACAGGAAGCGCGGCAGCGTGGTCGTCTTGGACGCCTCCAGCCCCTCCAGCACGTTCTGCGCGGACTTCTCGGCCATGCGGTCCAGCGCCGCCAGCGCCGTCAGGCCGATGCGGTAGAGGTCGGGCAGCGTCTTGACGATCCCGGCATCCACCAGTTGATCGACCAGCTTCTCGCCCAGGCCCTCGATGTCCACAGCCCGGCGCTGCGCGTAATGAAGAATCGCCTGCTTGCGCTGCGCGCCGCAGAAGAGCCCGCCCGAGCAGCGGTGGTTGACCTCCCCCTTCTCCCGCACCACCGCGCTGCCGCAGATGGGGCACTGCCGCGGCATGCGGAAGTTGGGCACGTACGGCTCGCGCGGGGGCAGCCGCTGGCTTTCGCCTTCGCCCACCGCTTGGTCGATGGCAGCCTCGCTGTCGGGGCCCTCGGCCCGCGCCGTCGCGACACCGGCCGGCGGCACGCGGCCGACCACCTCCGGAATCACATCGCCGGCGCGGCGGATGACGACCATGTCCCCCACGCGCAGTTCCTTACGCCGCAGCTCGAACAGGTTGTGCAGCGTGGCGTTGGAGACAGTGGTGCCCCCCACGAACACCGGGTCCAGCCGCGCCACCGGCGTCAGCTTGCCGGTGCGGCCGACCTGCACGTCGATGTCCAGCATGCGGGTCATCTGTTCCTGCGCCGGGTACTTGTGCGCGACGGCCCAGCGCGGCTCGCGCGAGACGAAGCCCAGTTGCCGCTGCAGCGCCAGGCTGTTGACCTTGTAGACCACGCCGTCGATGT
>NZ_CAJYES010000136.1 GCF_913773995.1 uncultured Pseudacidovorax sp. | reverse complement strand
CAGCGCGCACACCGTCTTGACGATCTCGATGTTGGGCTTCTCGTTCCAGCCGCCCACGTTGTAGGTCTCGCCCAGCTGGCCGGCCTCCAGCACGCGGCGGATGGCGCTGCAGTGGTCCTTCACGTAGAGCCAGTCGCGCACCTGCATGCCGTCTCCGTACACGGGCAGCGGCTTGCCCGCGAGGGCGTTGACGATCATGAGCGGGATCAGCTTCTCGGGAAAGTGGAACGGCCCGTAGTTGTTGGAGCAGTTGGTGGTCAGCACCGGCAGGCCGTAGGTGTGGTGCCAGGCGCGCACCAGATGGTCGCTGGCGGCCTTGCTGGCCGAGTACGGGCTGTTGGGCTCGTATTTGTTCTCTTCGGTGAAGGCAGGGTCGGTGGCAGAAAGGGTGCCGTAGACCTCGTCGGTGGAGACGTGCAGGAAGCGGAACGCCGCCTTGCGCTCGGCCGGCAGCTGGCTCCAGTAGGCGCGAACGGCCTCCAGCAGGCGGAAGGTGCCCAGCACGTTGGTCTGGATGAAGTCCTCAGGGCCGTGGATGGAGCGGTCCACGTGCGACTCGGCGGCGAAGTTGACGACGGCGCGGGGCTGGTGCCCGGCCAGCAGGCGCTCGATCAGGGCGCTGTCGCCGATGTCGCCCTGCACGAAGACGTGGCGCTTGTCGCCGTCGAGCGAGGCCAGGGTCTGGAGGTTGCCTGCGTAGGTCAGCTTGTCGAGGTTGACGACCGGCTCGTCGGCGCCAGCCAGCCAGTCGAGCACGAAGTTGGCGCCGATGAAGCCGGCACCGCCTGTCACAAGGATCATTTTTCTCTCGCAGGATCGTTGGAATCGGGCGCCAATCGCAGTGCACCAGGGTGCGCGATTATCCACAGGCGCCCGCCGCCCTTTCCGGCAAACGCGACCGGACTCGACGCGCGGCGGGGCCTGCGACACAGTATCAATACCTAGACACATTGCGCTACAGCAAGCCAGCCAGCCCGGTCACATGGGGTAGAGTGATCCGCACAAGATCCGAGACAACGGAGGCTGCCCATGACACGGAAAGCGCCGCGCCGCACGGCCCAACGCATCCAGGAAACCGCCCTGGCGCTGTTCAACCGCTTCGGCGAGCCGAACGTCTCCACCACGCTCCTGGCCACCGAGCTGCGAATCAGCCCCGGCAACCTGTACTACCACTTTCCGGCCAAGGAAGCGCTCATCAACCGCTTGCACGAAGATTTCGAGGCCCACCTCGACGCGCTGCTCGCCCAGGCCGACGAGGTGCGCGACCTGGCCGGCGCTTGGCGTTTCGTGCGCGAACTCTTCGAGCTGATGGGCCGATACCGCTTCCTCTACCGGGACATGAACGACCTGCTCAGCAACAACCATCACCTGGAGACCCGACTGCGCGAGGCCCTCGCCCGCAAGGAGGCGGCCATGCAGGCCATGCTCGCGGGCCTGACCGGTGCGGGACTGTTGCGGCTGGAAGCCTCCGAGCGCGAAGCCCTGGCGCGCAGCATGGTGGTGCTGGCGACCTACTGGCTCAACTACGAATTCGTGTGCAATCCTCGCGAGGCGCTTGAGCCCACGACCATCTGCAACGCCATGCTGCGCGGCACCCGCCACACCCTGCAGCTGGTCGTGCCGTACCTGGGGGCGGGCCAGCGTGCCGAGCTGGTCCGGCTGGCGAGTGCGCCAGTGCCCGAGGAAGACGCCCTGTCCACCTGAAAGCCGCCGCCATGCCGCATGTCCTGCGCATACCCCCGCCGCCCGACGACTGGGTCGCCGCTGACTGCCTGGGCCGCTTTCCTTTTGATGGGACGCGGGTTCTGGCGCAGTGGGAGGCGTTGCATGTCGGCCAGCCTCTCCCGCCACCGGCCAGCCCGGCACTCGCGGGTGCATGGGCGCTCTACCACGCCGGCGATTTCGCGGCGGCGGTCCAGGCCGGGCAGCGGTTCGGGGGGCGCGACGGCGCCGCGCTGGCCGACCAGGCCTCCGCCATCTACGCCAACTACGTGGAGCCCGACGACGAGCGGCGACTGGCGTTGCTGCGCCAGGTGGGCGAGCGGGCCCTGGCGCGGCACGAGGCGAACCCCGACGACGTGCCGGCGCTGTACTGGCATGCCTATGCGCTGGGGCGCCATGCGCAGGCGGTGAGCGTCGCGCGCGCCCTGGCGCAGGGACTGGGCGGACGCCTGAAGGACACGCTGGAGCGGATCATCGCGCTGCAACCCGACCATGCCGACGCGCACTTTGCACTCGGCGCCTTCCACGCCGAGGTGATCGACAAGGTGGGCGAACTCGTGGCCCGGATGACCTACGGCGTGCGACCCGAACGGGCGATCGAACTCTTCGAGCAGGGCCTGGCACTGCATCCGGCCTCGGCCACCGGCCGTGTCGAATACGCCCGCGCGCTGGTGGCACTGCGGGGCGAGCCCGCGCTCGCCCAGGTGCACCAGCTGTACGAGGACGCAGCGGCCATCGAGCCCATCGATGCGCGGCAGTTCCTGGACCGGGAGGTGGCGCTCGCATGCATGGCGGATTGATGTTGGCCAGCGCTGGCGCAGACAAAAAGCGCACAATCGTGCTTTTTTCGCCAACTACCCGCCATGTCCGACCTCCAAGCCCGTTTCGAAGCCGCCGAAGCCCGGTCCAAGCTGCTGCCTTCGCGCCCTGACAACCCCACCCTGCTGAAGATCTATGGCCTCTACAAGCAGGCCACCGTCGGCGACAACACCGAGAAGAAGCCCAGCTTCAGCGACATCGTCGCGCGCGCCAAGTGGGACGCCTGGAACACGCACAAGGGCGTCTCCGCCGATGAGGCGAAGCAGAAGTACATCGACCTGATCGAAGCCCTGCACGCCGCCTGAACCGACTGCCCCATGACCAGGCCGCTCCCCGGAGCGGCCTTTTGCTGTCCGGTCAGCGGGCCGTTCAGGGGGCGGGGGCCGAGTCCAGCGCCGCCACCCTGGCCTCGTGTGTCGGCAGCCGCCCGATGCGCTCGACCTCGGCATGGAAGCGTGCCCAGTCCCCGTTGCAGCGCGCGAAGAGCCGCTCGAACTGCGGCACCAGCTGGTCGTAGGCCGCCTGGGCCCCGAAGGTGGCATTGTTGGCCCGGGCCACCCAGGCGTCGTAGGCGCCCTGGCGGCCGTCGGCCGGCCATCCGGCCCGCAGTTGGGCGTAGTGCTCGCGGAACTCGCGCATCGCGGCCTGCTTCATCGCCTCGACCTGCGCCCAGTCCCCCGCCTTGGCGGCCGGCGAGCCATAGGCCCGTGCCAGCGCCTCGCGGGTGGAGAGCATCAGCACCTGCATCTGGCGGCGGCGCTGGTCGAAACGGGCATAAGCCTCGCGGGCCGGCGCGTCCGCCTCGTCGCGCAGCCATTGGGCGCTGCCCAGCCGCTCGACCGCCGTGGCGTAGGACTCGTTGAACACCGTGTCGCCCGAGACATAGAAGCGCTGGTGGGCCAGCTCGTGGAAGACGATGCGTGCCAGCTCACCGTCCGGATAGCCGATGAAAGTCGATAGCAGCGGATCGCCGCCCAGCCAGTTGAGCCAGCCCAGCGTCGAATAGGCGGGCACCGGGTAGACGGCGGCCTCCAGCCCCTCGGCGCGCTGGCGCTCGGCCTCGGCCTGCGCCTCGGCCTCGTCGTAGTAGCCGCGGTAGCCCACGCAGCCGGCCACCGGGTAGCACCAGGTCTTGAGCTGCAGCGAATAGGCGGGGGTAGCCACCACGTTCCAGACGGCGGCGCCCCGGTGCAGATCGGCGTAGGCCGTGTAGCTGCGGTTGTCGGGCAGCGCCAGCTGGTCGCTGGCGTAGCGGCGGATGTGCTGGGCCAGCGTGAGCTTGCGGCGCAGGCCGTCCGACAGCCTGGCGTCCTGCAGCACCTCGGGCACCGGCCGGGCCGCATGCAGGATGGTCAGGTGACCGCCGACCGATTGCGCGTAGTAGCCCAGCGGGCCGCAGCCGGCGAGCAGCAGCGCGGCCGCCGCGCCAAGGGCCAGAGCCAGTCGCCGATGGCTGGACCTCATCGGATGCCCTTCATCACGCACGGACACCCCTTCATCGGGCGCAGGTCGACTGCGTCCCAGGTCCGAGTGCCCATCCCGCCGAGGTGTCCGCTCACGCCGCCACGGCCTCCACCTGCACCAGGCAGTCGTAGAAGGTGGGGCCGCGGCCGAGGTCGGTCAGGCGCTGACTGGTCAGCTCGTTGACGTTGGTGCCGTCCACACCCAGCTTGCGCCACCAGATGCCCAGGCCGTTGACCACGCCGGGCCGGGCACGGCGTGAGACCTCGGCGCGGCAGCGGTGCTCGCCGCGTGCGTTGAACACCCGCACCATGGCACCGTTGGCGATGCCGCGCGCCGCCGCGTCGTCGGCATGGATCTCCACCAGCGGCTCGCCCTCCATGGACCGCAGGCTGGTCACGTTGACGAACGTCGAGTTGAGGAAGTTGCGCGCCGGCGGCGAGATCATGGCCAGCGGATAGACGGCCGAGCTGCCTGCGGGCTCGTAGTTGGGCAGGTGGTCCGGTAGCCCGTCCAGGCCCTGCGCCGCCAGCCGGGCGCTGAAGAATTCGCACTTGCCCGAGGGCGTGGGAAAGCCGCCCTCGGCGAAGGGCGCCTCCGGCAGCGGCAGGGTGGCGAAACCGTCGCGCTCCAGCGCGGCCCAGTCGATGGCCTCGGGGCGGAAGGCTTGGCGGCAGAGCGTTTCGTCGTCGTCGGTGAAGCAGGGCTCGTCGAAGCCCATGCGGCGCGCCAGCTCGCGGAACACCCAGGCATTGCTGCGCGCCTGGCCGCGCGGCGCGACGGCGGGGCGGTTGAGCATCACATCGGTGTGGCCGTAGCTGAAGTGGATGTCCCAGTGCTCCAGCTGCGTGGTGGCGGGCAGCAGGTAGTCGGCATAGTCGGCGGTGTCGGTCTGGAACTGCTCCAGCACCACCGTGAACAGGTCCTCGCGCGCAAAGCCGGCGGCCACCTTGGCCGACTCGGGCGCCACCGCCACCGGGTTGCTGTTGTAGACCACCACCACCTTCACTGCGGAGCCGCCGGCCAGGGCCGTGGCGTCGCCGGTCAGCACGTCGCCGATGCTGCTCATGTTGAGCGTGCGGGGCTGGCGACCCGCGAGCAGGTCGGGCCGGTGCAGCGTGGCGCGGTCTGCCGGGAACTGGCCCGACGCACTGAGCAGCAGCCCGCCCGCGCGGTGCCGCCAAGCGCCCACCAAGGCCGGCAGGCAGGCCACGGCCCGCGCCGCATTGCCGCCGCCGCGCACGCGTTGCATGCCGTAGTTCAGGCGGATGGCCGCCGGCTTCGTGGTGCCGTAGTCGCGCGCCAGGGCCTCGATCTGCGCCGCGGGCACGCCGCACACGGCGGCAGCGCGCTCGGGTGGCCATTGCAGGGCGCGCTCGCGCAGCTGTTCCCAGCCCAGCGTGTGGCGGGCGATGTAGTCGTGGTCCAGCCAGTCGTGCACGATCAGCTCGTGCATCAGCGCCAGCGCCAGCGCACCATCGGTGCCGGGCAGCAGGGCGATGTGCTCGTCGCACTTGTCGGCCGTCTCGGTGCGCCGCGGGTCGATGCAGATCAGCCGCGCGCCGGCCCGCTTGGCCGCCTGCGCATGGCGCCAGAAATGCAGGTTGCTGGCGATGGCGTTGCTGCCCCAGATCAGGATCAACTTGGCCTGCGCGAAATGCTCGATGCGCATGCCGACCTTGCCGCCCAGCGTGTAGCCCAGGCCTTCGCCGCCGGCGGTGGAGCAGATGGTGCGGTCCAGCAGCGAGGCGCCCAGCTTGTGGAAGAAGCGCCGGTCCATCGATTCGCCCTGCACCAGCCCCATGGTGCCGGCGTAGCTGTACGGGAGGATGGCCTGCGGCTCATCGGCCGCGATGGCCTTGAGGCGGGCGGCGATGTCGTCCAGCGCCTCGTCCCAGCTCACGGGCTCGAAGCGGCCCTCGCCCTTGCGGCCCACGCGGCGCAGCGGCTGCGTGAGCCGCTCGGGGTGGGCATTGCGCTCCAGGTAGCGCGACACCTTGGTGCACAGCACGCCGCCCGTGTGCGGATGCGCCGGATTGCCCTGCAGCTTGATGGCCACGCCGTCCTGCACCGTCGTGACCAGACCGCAGGTGTCGGGGCAGTCGTGCGGGCAGGCGCCGAGGACGGTGTGCGTGTCGGGGGTGGTCGTGGAGGCGGTCATGGTCGTCGCGGGCGCGTCAGGGCATGGGGCACATGGGGAGGAGCGAGTCTAGGAGCCGGCGGCGCGCGGCGCCACCGCGTCGGGTTCATGTCACCGCCAGCGTGACGGCATGGATCGCCACGCCCACCAGCCCTCCCACCACCGTGCCGTTGATGCGGATGAACTGCAGGTCGCGGCCCACGTGCTGCTCGAGTTCGGCCACCAGCTCGTCGGTGTCCCAGTCGGCCACGCGCTGCTCGATGTAGCGGCGGATGTCCTCGCACCAGCGCTCGATGGCGGCAGGGGCTGCCTGCTCCAGCTGCTCATTGAGCCAGGCGCGCATGGCGGCGTCGGATGCCAGCCGCTCGCCTAGCGAAGCTGCCAGGCGGGCGATGCGCTGGCCGATGGCTGAATCCGGCCGCGACAGGTCGGCCTGCAGCCAGTCGCGCAGCTGCTGCCACAGGCCGTCGAGGTAGTCGCGCAGGCCGTCGTGGGCCAGCAGTTCGTCGCGCAGCCGTTCGCCACGGGCGACGAAGGACGGGTCCTGCCGCAGGCGCTGGACGAAGCCTTGCATGTAGGTGTCGAAGCGCTGGCGCAGCGGATGGGCCGGGTCGGCTGCCGTCTCCCCCAGTGCACGGGCGATGCTGGCAACCAGCTTGCGCGTGGCCAGGCGCGCGGCCACCTGGTCCAGGCCGACGTAGCGCAAGGCCTTGACCTCCTGCGCGATGGATTCGGTGAGCTGATCCTGCAGTGCCTCGTCGTCCAGCCATTGGGCGGCATGGCCCAGCACCGCATCGAGCATCGCCTGATGGCGGCCTTCCGCCGTGAGCGTCTCCAGCAACTGGCCGGCGGCGCGGGAGAAGTCCAGCTGCCGCAGGCCCGCCGCCGCGGCGCGGCCAAGGAAGTCGCGCAGCCGCTGGTCGTCGACGGCCTCCAGCACCTGGCCGGCCGCGGCCACGCCCAAGCGACCCAGCCGTTCGGCCTGCGCGGGACGCGACAGCCAGGCCGCGAGACGCGCAGCTGCATCGAAAGCCCGCAGCTTGGCCAGCACCTGCGCCGTGCCCAGGAAGTTGTCGCAGAAGAAGCGCGCCAGGTTGGCGCCCAGCCGCGCCTTGCTGCGCGGCAGGATGGCCGTGTGCGGAATCGGCAGGCCCAGCGGATGGCGGAACAGCGCGACCACGGCGAACCAGTCGGCGATGGCACCCACCATGGCCGCCTCGGCGAAGGCCGCCAGCCAGCCCCAGCCGGCGTGGCCGCCGCGCGCTTGCTGCCAAGTGGCCAGCGCATACAGCAGCGCGACGCCGACCAGCAGCGCCAGCGCCATGCGCTTCATCGGGCCGGGGCCCGTCGCTGCCGTCATGGGCCGCGGATCAGCCGATCTCGGCGCTGTCGGCCAGGCCGTGCATGAAGGCCTCGCAGCGCGCCAGCTGCGCCAGCGTCACGTATTCGTCGGGCTGGTGGGCCTGCTGAATGCTGCCGGGGCCGCACACCACCGTGGGGATGCCCGCGTTCTTGAACAGGCCCGCCTCGGTGCCGAAGGCCACCAGCGTGGTGCCGGCCTCGCCCGCCAGGCGCTGCGCCAGACGGGTGACCGGGTCGTCGCGGCCGCCGAGGAAGGAAGGGATCTCGCAGATGGTCTCGAAGCGAAAGCCGGCATCGGCCGCCACGCGCTGCATGCCGGGCTCCAGGCTGCGGGCGTAGTCCACCACCTGCCGCTGCATGGCGCGGGCGTCGGCCGTGGGCAGGTCGCGGAATTCATAGCGGAACTCGGCGTCGCGCGGCACCACGTTGTCGGCGATGCCACCGTGGAACTGGCCCACGCTGGCAGTGGAGAAGGGCACGTCGAAGCCGTCGTAGCGCGGCTCCTCTCGCTCGAAGGCTTCGGCCATGTCGCGCACCTTGCCTACCACCCGCGCCGCCATCTCGATGGCATTGACGGAATGCGGCGTGAGGGAGGAATGCGCCTCCTTGCCGCGCACGCAGCAGCGGTAGCGCCACACGCCCTTGTGGGCGATGGCCGGCACCATGGACGTGGGCTCGCCCACGATGCAGGCCAGCGGCTTGACGCCGGCATCGCGCATGTCGGCGATCAGTTCGCGCACGCCGAAGCAGCCGATCTCTTCCTCATAGCTGAAGGCGAAGTGCACGGCGAAGGGCGCGTTGCCGGCCAGGATCCGCTCGGCATTGGCCAGGGCGATGGCGATGAAGCTCTTCATGTCGGCCGAACCGCGGCCGAAGAGCGCCGGCCCCTCGGGACCATCCTGCACGGTGGCGGAGAGCGGATCGACCGTCCAGGCCTGGCCCTCCCACGGCACGGTGTCGGTGTGGCCCGAGACGATCACGCCGGCCGGCTTTCCCTCGCCCAGCGTGGCGAACAGGTTGGCCTTCGTGCGCTCGGCATTCCAGGTCAGGCGGCTCTTCACGCCCAGGCTGGCCAGGTGATCGCGGGCGAACTCGATCAGTTCAAGGTTGCTGCGGTCGCTGATGGTGTTCATGCGCACCAGCGCCTGGGCGAAGGCCAGCGCGCGGTCGGAAAGCGGGGGATGGCTCATGGGGCCGGATTGTGGCCGGCCGGGCTTGACCCCGGCGCGCCCTCCGGCATGCCGCCGGGTCGCGGCAGTGACATCGGACGTGCCATCGCGTGGGCATGCCTTGCGTGCTTGCCCCTGCCGCGGGCATCCGTATTGCTTGCACCGGCATCCCGGGCGTGTCAGCCTGCGCCGGCCCGCCCCCACTAGACTGCCCTTCATGAAGCTCATCGACTCGATCGTCACCCAGGCGGCCGGGATCGCCGCCATCCGCCGCGACCTGCATGCCCATCCCGAACTGGCCTACGAGGAAGTGCGCACCGCCGATGTCGTCGCGGCCCGCCTGACCGAATGGGGCATTCCCATCCACCGCGGCCTGGGCACCACCGGCGTGGTCGGCATCGTCAAGAACGGCAGCAGCGACCGCGCCGTGGGCCTGCGCGCCGACATGGACGCCCTGCCCATCAACGAACTGAACACCTTCGACCACGCCAGCAAGCATGCCAACAAGATGCACGCCTGCGGTCACGACGGCCACACCGCCATGCTGCTGGCAGCGGCCCAGCATCTGGCGAAGAACCGCAACTTCGACGGCACGGTCTACCTGATCTTCCAGCCGGCCGAGGAAGGCGGCGGCGGCGCCAAGCGCATGATCGACGACGGCCTGTTCGAGAAATTTCCGATGGAGGCCGTGTTCGGCATGCACAACTGGCCCGGCATGGCGGCCGGCCAGTTCGCCGTCAGCCCCGGGCCGGTCATGGCCTCCGGCAACAAGTTCTACATCACGGTGCGCGGCAAGGGTGGCCATGCCGCCCTGCCCCACACCACCGTCGATCCGGTGCCGATCGCCTGCGAAATGGTGCAGGCCTTCCAGACCATCCTCACGCGCAAGATGAAGCCGCTGGATTCGGCCGTCATCTCGGTCACGACGGTGCATGCGGGCGACACCAACAATGTGATCCCGAACGACTGCGAGCTCACCGGCACTGTGCGCACCTTCTCGGTGGAAGTGCTGGACATGATCGAGGCGCGCATGCGCAAGATCGCCGAACACATCTGCGCCGCGCACGATGCCGAGTGCGACTTCGAGTTCGTGCGCTACTACCCGCCCACCATCAACACCGCGCCCGAGGCCGACTTCGCCCGCCGCGTGATGGCCGGCGTGGTGGGCGAAGCCAATGTGCTGCGCCAGGAGCCGGCGATGACCTCCGAGGACTTCGCCTTCATGCTCCAGGCCAAGCCCGGCGCGTACGCCTTCATCGGCAACGGCGACGGCAGCCACCGCCCTCATCTGCATGGCGAGGGGCCCTGCGTGCTGCACAACGCCAGCTACGACTTCAACGACGAGCTGATCCCGCTGGGCGCCAGCGTGTGGGTGAAGCTGGCCGAGGAATTCCTGGCCCAGCCGGCGACGGCGCAGAAGTGATGGACGCCGCGCAGGCCTTCTCGCCCAGCTATGCGCTGGCGCGGCAGAAATTCCTGGCGGCCTGCGTGGCGGCCGGCATCGCGGTCGAGACCCATCCCCTGCCCTTGCCCGGTGCCGATGGTGAGGCGCTGGCCATGGACGTGGCGCGGGACGGGCTGGCCGATGCCGAGCGGGTGCTGATCGTGACCAGCGCCTGCCATGGCGTGGAGGGCCACTGCGGCAGCGGGGTGCAGGTGCATGCGCTGCACGACGCGGCCTGGCGCGCGGCGGCGCGCGATGCCGGCGTGGCGGTGGTCTACATCCATGCGCTCAATCCGCACGGCTTCTCGCACGGGCGGCGGGTGACGCAGGAGAACGTGGACCTCAACCGCAACTTCCAGGACTTCTCCGCGCCGCTGCCCGTCAACAAGCCGTACGCCAAGCTGCACGCGCTGCTGCTGCCGCCGCAATGGCCGCCAACGCCCCGCGATCAGGAGGCGCTCGAACACTGGATCGCCAAGCACGGCATGGGCGAGTTCCAGACCGCCGTCACTCAGGGCCAGTACGCCTTCGCCGATGGCATGTTCTTCGGCGGAGAGGCGCCCACCTGGAGCCAGCGCACGCTGCGGCAGGTGATGCGACAGCATGCCGGCCGCGCCAGGCGTCTGGCGTGGATCGACCTGCACACCGGGCTGGGGCCGAGCGGCGTGGGCGAGCGCATCTTCGCGGGCCGCAACGACCCCGCCGCCTACGCCCGCGCGAGCGCATGGTGGGGCGGCGGCGGCACGACGCCGGTCACCTCCATCTACGACGGCAGTTCGACCTCGGCCCTGCTCACCGGGCTGATGTGGAGCTCGGTCTACGAGGAATGCCCGCAGGCCGAGTTCACCGGCATCGCCATGGAATACGGCACCGAGCCGCTGATGGAGGTGCTCACGGCCATGCGCGGCGACCACTGGCTGCACCTGCATCCCGAAGCCGCGCCGGAGCTGGCGCAGGCGATCCGCCAGCGCATGCGGGCGGCCTTCTACACCGACACCGACACCTGGAAGCAGCGCATCGTCGACCAGGCGCGCGAGGCGCTGTTCCAGGCAGCCGAAGGGCTGCGCGGCTGAGCCTGGGTAACGCGGGGCGCGCAGCCCCGAACGCGGCAAGGCCGGGGGTTGGGATGGGAAAAGCAGGACGCCAGCGGCTCAGCCCGCGATGCGCGCGGCGCGGTCGGCGGCGATGACGAGCAGGCCGTCCATGATCAGCGACTCGACGAGCTCGAACTCCACCGACATCGACGGCGCCATCTTCCAGCCCGCACCGCCCGTCATGTAGCAGGCCGGCTCGGCGCCACAGTGGCGCCGGACGTGCTGCACCATGCGCTCGACGGCGCCGGCGATGGCATAGGTGCCGCCGCTGGTGAGGGCATCGCTGGTGTTGGTCGGAAACTCGCGCACCTCGCCCGTGGGCACATGCAGGCCGGCGGTGCCGGACTCCAGTGCCCGCAGCATGATGCCGTGGCCCGGCAAGATCAGGCCACCCAGGAACCTGCCTTCGGTATCGATGGCCTCGACCGTGACGGCGGTGCCCACCATCACCACGACCATGGGTCGTGGCAGGCCGCCGGCCACCTGCGCCAGCATGCGATGGCGTGCACCGATCATGGCCACCCAGCGGTCCGCGCCCAGACGCGTCGGATGGTCGTAGCCGTTGACCATGCCGCACTCGGCCGCACTCGACACCACCCAGCGCGGCTCGAAATCGAAGCTCTCCTCCACCTGCTCCTCGGTACGGCGGCGCACTGCGTCGCCCGCGACCACGCAACCGATCATGGCGTCGGGCCGCACGGGCAGCGAGGCCCAGGGTCCTTCGGACAGGCGGTCGATGTGGTCCAGGAACTCGGCGCCCGAGGCCAGCGGCCCGCTGCCGGGCTGGGCCTGCGCATAGAGCGCCCACTTGAGCCGCGTGTTGCCGATGTCGAGTGCGAGGAGGGAAGGCATGGGGCGGGATTATTGCCCCGCAGCAGCGGGGGCTCGGCCGGACGGCGCGGTCCCGCGCGCGACAGCGCTCCCCCGCTATTCCTACTAGGGAAAGCCGCGATAGGCGGGCCGAAGTGCCTCCCTACCATTCAGGGCCGTTTTTCGGTTCACCTTTCGTTCACCCGTTTCGTTCGGAGTTGTCTTCATGAAGAAAACCATCGCCCTGGCCGCCCTTGCCGCCCTCACCTTCGGCGCGCAGGCTGCCGACTTCCCCGATGGCAAGACCATCACCTTCGTGGTGCCCTTCGCGGCCGGCGGCCCGACCGACAAGGTGGCACGCGACCTGGCCGAGGCCATGCAGAAGGCCCTGGGCGCCACCATCGTGGTGGACAACACCGCCGGCGCCGGCAGCACCATCGGCAACGCAAAGGTGGCCCGCGCCAAGAACGACGGCCTGACCCTGCTGGTCACCCACGTCGGCATGGCCACCACGCCGGTGCTCTACCGCAAGCTCAGCTACAACTGGGAGACCGACTTCGAGTACCTGGGCATGATCAACGACGTGCCCATGACGCTGATCGGCAAGCCGCAGCTCGAAGCCAACAACTTCAAGGAACTGCAGACCTGGATCGCCAGCAACAAGGGCAAGGTCAACCTGGGCAATGCCGGCATCGGCTCGGCCTCGCACCTGTGCGGCCTGCTGTTCCAGAGCGCGCTGAAGGCCGAGATGACCACGGTGCCGTACAAGGGCACCGCCCCGGCCATCGCGGACCTGATGGGCGGCCAGATCGACCTGCTGTGCGACCAGACCACCAACACCACCGGCCAGATCGAGGCCAAAAAGGTCAAGGCCTATGGCGTGACCACGCTCAAGCGCGTGAACACGCCGGCGCTCAAGGACATCCCGACGCTGGACGAGCAGGGCCTGAAGAACTTCCAGGTGACGATCTGGCACGGCCTGTACGCCCCCAAGGGCACGCCGGCGCCGGTGCTCAAGAAGCTCAACGATGCGCTCAAGACCGCACTGAAGGACCCGGACTTCATCCGCCGCGAAGAGGCGCTGGGCGCCGTGGTGGTGAACGACAAGCGCAGCGACCCGGCCGAGCACAAGAAGTTCGTGCAGGCGGAAGTCGCCCGCTTCGGCCCGGTGATCAAGGAAGCCGGCGTGTACGCAGACTGATCACGACAGACCCGCACCAGCGACAAGGCCCGCCAGCGATGGCGGGCCTTTTTCGTCATGGCAGATCGAGGCGCGGAGACTCAGCGCCGATGACCAACGCAGTCCAGTCCAACACTACGAGGCTTCCCCGAGGCCTTTTCATGAGCTTGCCCTATCGCCCGCAGTACATGCCGCGCGAAGATCGAAAGGCCGCGGAGCAGGCCAAGCCAGAACATCCGCGGAACCGGCTCCGCCGGGCCGCAGGATGTGCCCCCTCCTCCGGAGGGCGGTGGCGGAGCGCGAAGCGCGCAGCCTGGGGGAGGCTTCTTACTTCGGCCGGATGGCGTCGGCGGTGCCCTGGATGAAGGCCTTGATCGCCTCCACGTCCTCCATGCTCAGCTTGCCGGTGAAGTCCGGCATGCCCCGCGACATGGCCGGCCCCTTGAAGACGAACTTGTCCAGGTTCTCGATGTAAGGCGCGCCCAGGTACCCCAGGTTGGGAATGTTGCCCCCACGGTCCACCCCCGGCACGCCGTGGCAGAAGACGCAGTTGCTCACGTACAGCCCCGTGCCGGCCTGCACCTTGGCCGGGTCGTACTTCACGCCCTGCAGCAGCTTGTCCATGCGGTACTGCACGAACTCGGGCATCTTGGCCGTGCCGCCGGCCGCGAAGGTGTAGACCGTGCCCGGGCCCTGGCGCTCGGTGGCGCGCTGAGCCAGCCCGTACACGCCGCCCCAGCCCACGGCCACAGACACGTACTGCTTGCCGTCGACCATGTAGGTGGCCGGTGCCGCCACCACGCCGGTGCCGGTGGGCGTCTCCCACAGCTTCTTGCCATCGCGGGCGTCATAGGCCACCAGGCGCCCGTCGGCCGTCCCCTGGAAGACCAGGTTGCCCGCGGTGGTCAGCGTGCCGCCGTTCCAGGGCGAGACATGCTCCACGCCCCAGGCCTCCTTCTGCCTGACCGGGTCCCAGGCCATCAGCCGGCCCATGGGCTTGCTCTTGGGCGGCTCGGCATTGACGAACTTGGCGGTGTTCCAGCCCAGGTCGGAATGCGGGCGCAGCGGTGCGTTCTCGTTGAACTTCCAGTCCTTGTCGTCCAGCAAGTTCAGCGGCACATGCTGCGCCGGCAGGTAGACCAGCCCCGTCTTCGGGTTGAAGGACATCGGGTGCCAGTTGTGCGCACCGAAGGGGCCGGGGATCGAGTCGTTCGGCTTGGTGCCATCACGGGCGGCGGCGACCTCGATCGGCCGGCCGTTCTTGTCGTAGCCGGTGGCCCAGTTCACCTCGACGAAGTTCTTGGCCGAGATGAACTTCCCGTTGGTGCGGTCGATGACGAAGAAGAAGCCGTTCTTGGGCGCATGCAGGATCACCTTGCGCGGCTTGCCGTCCAGCTTGATGTCGGCCAGGATCATCGGCTGCGTGGACGTGTAGTCCCAGTTGTCGCCCGGCGTCTCCTGGTAGTGCCACTTGTACTTGCCGGTGTCCGGGTCCAGCGCCACGATGGATGCCAGGTACAGGTTGTCGCCGCCGGCCGGGCTGCGCTTGCTGCGCGCCCACGGCGAGCCGTTGCCGGTGCCGATGTACATGGTGTTGAGCTCGGGGTCGAAGGCCATGGTGTCCCACACCGTGCCGCCGCCGCCGCTTTCCCACCACTTGCCGGCCGGGTCCCAGGTCTTGGCGGCCCGGGCCTGCGCCTCGTCCTCGAAGGGTTTGGACGGGTCGCCGGGCACGGTGAACCAGCGCCACTTCTGGTCGCCGGTCTCGGCGTCGTAGGCGGTGATGTACCCGCGCACGCCGAATTCGGCGCCGCCGTTGCCGATGATGACCTTGCCCTTGAACACCCGCGGCGCCCCGGTGATGGTGTAGCTGCGGGCATGGTCGATGAGCGTGTCCTTCTCCCACAGCTTGTTGCCCGTGGCGGCGTCCAGCGCGATCAGCCGGCCGTCGAAGGCGCCGACGTAGACCTTGCCCTTCCACAGCGCCACGCCGCGGTTGACCACATCGCAGCAGCCGCGGTAGCCCTTGGCACGGTCGACCTGCGGATCGAAGCTCCACAGCCGCTGGCCGGTGCGCACATCGATGGCATGCACCACGCTCCAGGAGGCCGTCACGTACATCACGCCATCGACCACCAGGGGCGTGGCCTCGACGCCGCGCGTCGACTCGAGGTTGTACGACCAGACCAGGCCCAACTGCCCCACGTTGCCGGTGTTGAGCTGGTCGAGCCGGCTGTAGCGGGTCTCCGCGTAGTCCAGGCCCACGCTGGGCCATTCGGGCGTCTTCTGGGCATTGGCCCGGATGAAGTTGCCGTCGACCTTGGCGGCGGGTGCCGCCTTGGGGGCGGGCGTCTGGGCCTGGGCCAGGCAGGCCCAGGCGGCCAGTGCCGCGAGCGCAAGAAGCCTCATCGTGTGTCTCCTTATCGGGTTCTTTGTTGAAGCAAGGCCCATTGAGGATGCCGCCTCACGGGGGCGGCCTTCACCCTCGGGAATTCCCGGGTGCTTGGCTGTTCCATTGCGGAACACAGTCAGCCGCAGCCGAAGGAGATGCCTCTTGCTGCAAGCCCAGGACCCCGGCGCACACACGCTGCGCCAGCTCTTCGCCACCACGCCGGAGCAGCGCACCGCGCAGGCGCGCACCCGCTTCTTCGACGAGGGCGACCGGCCCTCGGGCCTGGTGGGCGAAGACGTGCTGCAGTCCTGGATGCGCTGCCGCCGCCGTCACGAAGACCCGGGCCGCGCCATCGTCTTCGACCCGGTCACGCCCAGCCGGCTGCATGGCGCGCTGTCGCGCAACCGCGCCCTGCTCGATGCCGCGGGCGCCGAACTCGCGGCGATGGAAGGTGCCCTGTCGGGCACGGACTGCCGCGTCATCCTCACCGACCGCGAGGGCGTGTTGCTGCATGTGACGCACCATCCCATGGCGCCGCAGCAACCCGTGCTGGGCCGCACGGCGCGGCTGGGCGTGAACCTGGCCGAGTCGGTGGTGGGCACCACGGCACCGGGCATCGTGCTGTGCACCGGGCAGGCCAGCACGGTCGAGGGCGGCGAGCACTATTTCGACACGCTTCATCACGTCCATTGCGCCGCGGCGCCCATCCGTGGTGTGGATGGGCGCCTGGCCGGCGTGCTGGACCTGTCGGTGGAATCGCGCCGCTTCGGCTTCGATGCCGGCTCGATGGTGGGTCTGTATGCCACCGTCATCGAGAACCGGCTGCTGGCCCGCCAGTCCGGCGAGCATCTTGTGCTGCGCTTCCAGGCCAGCCCCGCGCTGCTGGGCACGCCGCTGGAAGCCATGGCCGGCGTGTCGCAGGATGGGCGCGTGGCCTGGCTGAACACGGCGGCCTCGCGCCTGCTCGGGCCGCTGCCACGCGATCCGCTGGCGCGGTCGGCTGTGCGCCTGTTCGGCCGCGACCTGCACGGGCTGCTGCGGCTCGCCGGCGGCGAGGGGGCCAGGCCGTTGCGCCTCACAAGCGGCCTGGGCGTGTGGGTGCAGGTGCGGCTGCCCGGCAGCGACGGACTGAACCTGCGCCATGGCGTGGCCCTGTCAGGTCCCGGCCGTGCCATGGCGCCAGCGCCCCAACCTGCCGAAGTGGACACCGAACCCACGCCCGCCACGCTGCGCGGCCTGCAGCAGGAACTGATCGAACGCACCTTGCAGGAGAACGGCCGCAACATCGCCCGCGCCGCGCGCCAGCTCGGCGTGTCGCGTGGCACGCTGTACCGACGGCTGCGCCAGCGGCCATCGCCCGGCTGATCGGTGTCACGGCAGCGGAGGGCCGGGCGGGCAGGTTCACGGCCTTCGGCGGTGCCACCCCCGCTGTCGCCGCAGCGTCCCCTGCGCGTGGGACGCGCACGCTAGCATGCCCCCGACCGGCCGCCCCGAGCCGGATCCGCAGAAGCAAGAGGAGACAAGCCCCGTGACATCCACGACCAGCGGCCCCGTGGCCCTGGCGCTGTATCGCACCATGCAGCGCATCCGTGCCTTCGAGAACGCGGCCGAAACGGCCAGCCAGGGTGGCGTGAGCGCCTATGGCCAGCAGGCCGGCGGCGCCGCCCGGGTGCGCGGCCCGCTGCACCTGTCCACCGGGCAGGAAGCCGTGCCCGCCGGCGTCTGCGCCCATCTGCGGCCCGGCGACTATCTCACCTCCACCCACCGCGGCCACGGCCACACGCTGGCCAAAGGCGCCGACCTGGCGCGGATGATGGCCGAGCTCTTCGGCAAGGCAACCGGCTTCAATGGCGGCAAAGGCGGCTCCATGCACATCGCCGATTTCTCGGTGGGCATGCTGGGCGCCAACGGCGTGGTGGCGGCCGGCCTGCCCATCGCGGTGGGCGCGGCGCATGCGCAGAAGCTGCGAAGCCTTCAACCAGGCGCCAGTGCCCATGACAACATCACCGTGTGCTTCTTCGGCGACGGCGCCATCAACCGCGGCCCCTTCCTCGAAGCGCTCAACTGGGCGCAGGTGTATGGCCTGCCGGTGCTCTTCGTGTGTGAAGACAACCGCTGGAGCGCCACGACGGCGAGCGGACCGATGACCGCGGGCGAAGGGGCTTCGGCGCGCGCGGAGGCACTGGGCATTCCCGCCACGCCGGTGGACGGCAATGATGTGTTCGCGGTGCATGCGGCGGCCTGCCGGCTGGTGGCCGAGGTGCGTGGGGGCCAGGGTCCGCGCTTGCTGCATGCCCTCACCTACCGCGTGAAAGGCCATGTGTCGGTGGACCCGGCCGCCTACCGCGACGCCCAGGAGCTGGCCGCCGCCCTGGAGACGGATCCCATCGCCCGTGCTCGGGCCGGCCTGCAATCCAGCGGCATCGAGGAAGCCGAACTGGCCCGGATCGAGCGCGAGGCCCTGGACGAAGTGCAGGCCGCCCTCGATGCGGCCGATGCCGCGCCCTGGCCGGATCCCGGCGCCGCCTTCACCGATGTGCAGACCACGGGAGCCGGCCAATGGCGATGACGACAGGCACATCGGCGCACGCGGTGAACGAGGTGCACGACTGGAGCTACGCCGAGGCCGCCGCGCAGGCGCTGGGCCAGGCGATGGCCGAGGACGCCCGCGTGGTGGTGCTCGGCGAGGACGTGGGCCGGGGCGGCATCTTCGGCCAGTACCAGGGCCTGCAGCAGCGCTTCGGCGCGCAGCGCGTGATCGACACGCCCATCAGCGAGGCCGCCATCATGGGTGCCGGTGTCGGCATGGCGCTGGCCGGGCTGAAGCCGGTGGTCGAGATGCGGGTGGTGGACTTTGCGCTCTGCGGCATGGACGAGCTGGTCAACCAGGCCGCCAAGAACCGCTTCATGTTCGGCGGCCAGGGCCGTGTGCCGCTGGTGGCGCGCATGCCGGGCGGCATCTGGGACGCCTCGGCCGCGCAGCATTCGCAGTCGCTGGAAGCCTGGTTCGCGCATCTGCCGGGGGTGGTGGTGGTCTGCCCCTCCACGCCGCAGGACAACCATGCGCTGCTGCGCGCGGCCCTGGATTGTGGCGACCCGGTGGTCTACATCGAGCACAAGACGCTGTGGGGCCAGCGCGGCGCCGTCGATCCGCAGTTGGCCGTTCCGCTGGGGCGCGCGGCGCACCGACGCCATGGGGACGCCCTCACGATGGTGAGTTGGAGCCGACAGGTCCAGGTGTGCGAAGCCGCCTGCGCCCGCCTCGCGGCCGCAGGCGTCGCCGTCGACCTGATCGACCTGCGCACGCTCTGGCCCTGGGACCGGGAGACGGTGCTGGACAGTTGTGGCCGTACCGGCCGGCTGCTGGTGGTGCACGAGGCGGTGCAGGCGGCCGGATTCGGCGCGGAAATCGCCGCCACGGCGGCCGAGGCGACGGGCTGCCGCATCGCGCGCCTCGGGGCGCCGCGCATCCCAGTGGGCTATGCGCCTGTGCTGGAGGCGCAGTCCCGGGTGGGGGCCGAGGCGATCGAGGCGGCTGCGCTTCTGCTGGTGGGCTGAGTCGCTTGAAGCGCTCCTGGCGCAGTCGTGCGAGCGGGCGGGCGGGTTGCGTGGACTCAGGGCGGACACACGACGCGCCCGGAAGCAACGGGCCGCGCGATCACCCGCGGATCAGGCGTCGGCCTGCGCCATGCACAGGTGCTGCAGCTGCTGCAGATGCGAGCGGAAGGCGACCGCCGCCACCCAATCCTTGACCTCGAAGGCCGTGCGGGGTGGCTGCCCGGCCTGTTCGGCCACCAGCACGAGATAGCGCCCCGTGTCGGGATCGGTGTCGAAACGCACCGAGATCGCGGGCAGCGCCAACGAGGCGGGCTCCGCCGCACCCTCCCATTGCAGCCGGCAGTCGGCGCCCATCGACACGCGGATCGACGTGCCGCCGACCTCCCCCAGCCGCCGGTTGAGGGCCTGCACATGTTCGGCGGGCCCCATGGCGTCGAGTGCCATCACATCCTCGGTCGGATAACCGTCCATGCACCCGGCCATCAACAGGCAGGAGGCGGCGGCCAGCAGGCAGGCGGCGACTGCGCGAAGGCGGAAGGCAACGGTCATCGGGCGGGAATTCGGAAGCAGAGTCGCGGCGGCGTGGGGCCGGCCGGAAAGAGGGTGCGGGCGGAAGGCCGAGATTGTGCCGACTCCTGGCGAGCCGACGCGTATTCACGACGCGGGCGAGAGGGGTTTTCACCCATCGAGGCGCGGTCTCGCCCAGTTAAAACCAGGCCTTGACCTTTTCCCGGGACTGCGCCTTCGCATGAAGGCGCGCCGCCGCTGCTCATCCCGCAGGCGGCCCCCGGCCTTCCCCCATCAGGAGACTTCCTTCATGCTTTCCATCCCGCGTCGGCGCCTCGTGGCCGTGGCTTCCCTCGCTGCAGCGCTGCTTGGCGCCGGCAGCATCGCCCAGGCGCAGGACACGTGGCCCACCAAGACGGTACGCATCGTCGTGCCCTTTGCACCGGGCGGCACCACCGACATCCTGGCCCGCGCCGTGGCCCCGGAGCTCTCCAAGGCTTTCGGTCAGCAGTTCATCGTGGACAACCGCGCCGGCGCCGGCGGCAACGTCGGCGCCGAGATCGTGGCCCGCTCCGCGCCCGATGGCTACACACTGCTGATGGGCACCGTGGGCACGCACGGCATCAACCGCGCGCTGTACCCCAAGCTGCCCTATGACCCGATCAAGGATTTCGTGCCCATCACGCTGGTGGCCTCGGTGCCCAACGTCATGGAGATGAACGCCGACAAGGCCCGGCAGTACGGCATCCAGAACGTGCAGGACTTCATCCGCTACGCGCGTTCGCACCCGGGCCAGCTCAACATGGCGTCGAGCGGCAGCGGCACCTCCATCCATCTGGCCGGCGAGCTGTTCAAGAGCATGACCGGCACCTTCATGACGCACATCCCGTACAAGGGCTCCGGGCCCGCGCTCCTGGACATGGTAGCCGGCAATGCCGACGTGATGTTCGACAACCTGCCTTCGTCCATGCAGCAGATCAAGGCCGGCAAGCTCAAGGCTCTGGCCGTGACCAGCAGCCAGCGCTCGGCCGCCCTGCCCGACGTGCCGACCGTGGAGGAGGCTGGCGGACCCTCGCTCAAGGGCTACGAGGCCAGCTCCTGGTTCGGTCTGCTGGCGCCCGCTGGTACCTCGCCCGAGATCGTCCAGCGCATCCAGCAGGAGGTGGCCAAGTCGCTGGCCACCGCTTCCGTCAAGGAGAAGATGCTGGCCCAGGGCGCCATCCCTGGGGGCAACACGTCGGCGGCCTTCGCGCAGCACATCGAGCGCGAGCATGTGAAATGGGCCCAGGTGGTGAAGGCTTCGGGCGCCAAAGTCGACTGATCGCGCCGCCATGAAAAAGGCCGCATGCGATGCATGCGGCCTGATTACTTGTGGGTGAGGGATCGAACGGGCTCAAGCGCCCCAGACGATGTCCTTGCCCTCGCCGTGCGACTCCTTGAGCATGTGCAGCAGCGGCGTGACCCGCTGGTGCAGCGACACATGTTCCTGCTCGGCACGTGCGTCGTGGTCCTCGACGGCATGGGCGTCGTGGTTGCCATGACTGGCCATCTTGGCTTCATTGGCGACCGCGGCCTCCAGCGCCGAGATGGCGGCGGGCATCTGGTCCACGGTGATGACGCCGGGTGCGCCAGGGGCCTTGCCGATGATCTCGAGAAGATGTCGGGCGCTCGGTTCGAGCATCACCACGTCGGCCGAAGCCTGGGATTTGAAGCGGTACAGCATGCGGGTACTCCTTTTCGCACTTGTTTGTTGTTGTGACCTGCGCCCATGGCCGCGGTTCCCGGGCCAGGCATTTACGCCATTCCTACCGCGGCGCGTACATGTAATCGCGCGAGAAAGGGTATAGCGACTGGGCGCCGCGCATGGCGTGGGACGAAATCTTGCCGTCGGGTCGGGCCGACAGCATTTGATGCAAGGCGATCCATCCCTGTTCGAAGCTCATCGCGCAACCCGCAAGGTAGAGGCGATAGGCCCGCAGGATGCGCCCGCCACGCTCGGCACCTGCGGTGACTTCAAGCACTTCGCGCGCCTTGTCGAGTTGAGCCTCAAGGGCGTCGGACCAGGCCCACAGCGTGCGGGCGTAATGCGGCCGAAGATTCTCGGTATCGACCATCTCCAGGCCCGCGTGCGCCGTCTCGCGCAGCACGGTCGTCACGTGCAACAACTCTCCGCCCGGGAAGATGTACTTCTCGATGAAGTCCCCCATGCCCGCGCCCAGTTGACGGTAGTCGAGCTGGCCCGAGGTGATGCCATGCTGCAGCGTCAGGCCTCCGGGCGCGAGCAGCTTGTGCACATCCTGGAAGTAGGTGCCCATGTTGGCGCTGCCCACATGCTCGAACATGCCCACGGACGAGATCTTGTCGAAAGGCTGCTCGGCGACGAGCTCGCGGTAGTCCATGAGGCGCACGCGGACGCGGTCCTGCAGGCCACGCTGCGCGATCAGACGTTCCACATGCGCATGCTGGTTCTTCGACAAGGTGATGCCCGTTGCATCGACGCCGTAGTGCTCGGCTGCCCAGAGCAGCAAGCCGCCCCAGCCGGAGCCGATGTCCAGGTAGCGATCGCCGGGCTTCAGCCGCAGCTTGCGGCAGATGTGGTCGAGCTTGGCCTCCTGCGCTTGGGCCAGCGTCATCGACTCGTCGCAGAAGTAGGCGCACGAATACACGCGTCGCGCGTCGAGCCAGAGCGCATAGAACTCGTCGGAGACGTCGTAGTGGAACTGGATCTGCTCGGCGTCACGCCGCAGCGTGTGCGACCCCCGGGACTTGGCGGTGCGCAGCAGCCGCGTCCACCAGCCGGTATCGCTTTCCACCGGGTTGCCCGGCATGAGCGCGGCTGCCGCGGCCATGAGGTCTCGCATGGAGCCTTCGATCTCCACCCGCCCTTCGACATAGTCCTCACCAACGCTGCCGATCTGGCGCGCAGCGAGCTTGGCCAATCCGGTCCAACTCGAAAAACCCAGCCGCACCTTGGCGCCAGGAGTGTCGATGCGGTGGCCGTCGGGCAAGCGCAGCGATACAGGAATGGGGAGAGAAACGAGTTGAGACTCGATCTTCTGAACCAGGCTCTGCATGGCGAGCCATTGTGCAGAAAGTTTCCGAATTGTGCAGACGCTCACGCGCCCGCGCTCTCGGCTGCGAGCGGACAAAAAAAGGGCCTTCCGAAGAAGGCCCTTGAATTTGGTTGCGCGAGGAGGATTTGAACCTCCGACCTTTGGGTTATGAGCCCAACGAGCTACCAGACTGCTCCATCGCGCGTCGAAGAATTGATTATATGTCAGTCTTGCGAAGTTTGCACGTCTTGGTCGCCAGAAATTTCCGGACGATCGACGAGCTCGACCAGCGCCATGGGCGCGTTGTCGCCAACACGGAAGCCCATCTTCAGGATGCGCGTGTAGCCGCCCGGGCGAGCCTGGTAGCGCGGGCCCAGTTCGTTGAAGAGCTTGACAACGTTGTCGCGGTTGCGCAGGCGGTCGAACGCCAAGCGCTTGTTGGCAACGGTGGGGTTCTTCGCCAGCGTGATGAGCGGCTCGACGACGCGGCGCAGTTCCTTGGCCTTGGGCACGGTCGTCTTGATGGCTTCGTGCTCGATCAGCGAGTTGGACATGTTGCGCAGCATCGCGAGGCGGTGCGAGCTGGTGCGGTTGAGTTTGCGAAGACCGAGGCCGTGACGCATGGTGATTTCCTTTTGACTTTAGTTGATCGGGGCAGCCGGATCAGGTACTGCCCCGTGGAGCGAGAAGCCCGAGGACTTCTCAGCGCTTGTCGAGGCCGGCCGGTGGCCAGCTTTCGAGCTTCATGCCAAGGGTCAGACCGCGCGAAGCGAGGACTTCCTTGATTTCGTTGAGCGACTTGCGACCGAGGTTGGGGGTCTTGAGCAGCTCGTTCTCGGTGCGCTGGATCAGGTCGCCGATGTAGTAGATGTTCTCGGCCTTCAGGCAGTTGGCCGAGCGCACGGTCAGCTCCAGCTCGTCGACAGGGCGCAGCAGGATCGGGTCGAACTGTTGGGCGCTGCGCTGGGCAGGCTGCTCGAACATGCCAGTCAGCTCGCCGCCTTCGAGCTGCGCGAACACGGCCAGCTGCTCGACCAGGATCTTCGCCGAGGCGCGCACGGCGTCTTCAGCGGTGATCGCACCGTTGGTCTCGATCTCGACCAGGAGCTTGTCCAGGTCGGTGCGCTGCTCGACGCGGGCGCTCTCGACGGTGTAGCTCACGCGCTTGACGGGCGAGAACGAAGCGTCGAGCACGATGCGGCCGATCGACTTGGTCGGCTCGTCCGCATAACGGCGCATCGTGCCGGGCACATAGCCGCGGCCCTTCTCGACCTTGATCTGCATGTCCAGCTTGCCGCCTTGCGACAGGTGGGCGATGACATGCTCGGGATTGATGATCTCGACGTCGTGCGGGGTCTGGATGTCGGCGGCCGTGACCGGGCCTTCGCCTTCCTTGCGCAGGCTCAGCGTGACTTCGTCACGGTTGTGCAGCTTGAACACCACGCCCTTGAGGTTGAGCAGGATGTTCACGACGTCTTCCTGGACGCCGTCGATCGACGAGTACTCGTGCAGCACGCCGGCGATCGTCACTTCCGTGGCTGCATACCCCACCATCGACGACAGCAGAACGCGACGCAGCGCGTTGCCGAGCGTATGGCCATAGCCGCGCTCGAAAGGCTCGAGCGTGACCTTCGCCTTGTTGGCGGCCAGTTGCTCGACCTGGATGGTCTTGGGTTTCAGCAGGGTGGTTTGCATGCGGACTTCCTCTCAATACCCCCGGCTCGTTACACCGGTAAGGCTGGTGAAGTGCCCGCCTCGAATGCCTTCGAGGGGGTACAAAATCATTCAAGGGTGGTGCCGCGCGGCAGCACCACCGGTCACCTCTGGGTCTCGCTTTAACGCGAGTAGAGTTCGACGATCAGCGATTCGTTGATGTCGGCGCCGAATTCGTCGCGGTCCGGGGCCTTCTTGAAGGTACCTTCGGCCTTGTCGATGCTCACCTCAACCCAGCCGGGAATGCCGACTTGTTGGGCCAGTTGCAGCGCCTCGATGATGCGGGCCTGCTTCTTGGACTTCTCGCGAACAGCGACGACGTCACCAGCCTTGACCAGGTAGGACGGGATGTTGACCGACTGGCCATTGACCGTAATTGCCTTGTGCGAGACCAGCTGGCGCGCTTCGGCGCGGGTCGAACCAAAGCCCATGCGGTAGACGACGTTGTCCAGACGGCACTCGAGCAGCGACAGGAGGTTGGCGCCGGTGTTGCCCTTGCGGCGGTCGGCTTCGGCGAAGTAGCGGCGGAACTGCTTCTCGAGCACGCCGTACATGCGCTTGACCTTCTGCTTCTCGCGCAGTTGCAGACCGAAGTCGGAGGTGCGCTGACCCGAGGTACGGCCGTGCTGGCCGGGCTTGGAGTCGAACTTCGCCTTGTCCGCGATGGAGCGGCGGGCGCTCTTCAGGAACAGGTCGGTGCCTTCACGGCGGGAAAGTTTGGCCTTGGGGCCGAGGTAACGTGCCACGGTATTTTCCTTGTGGTTTCTGCCGCGGGCATTGCTGCCGCGGGAGCCATCAGTCGTTTCGGTCGATGGCGGTGGGCTTGTGAAAAGCGAGAGCGCAAAAACGCGCAGACCGCCCGGAGGCGGACTGCGCTGGCAACCTCACCTCAGATACGACGACGCTTCTGGGGACGGCAGCCGTTGTGGGGAACCGGCGTCACATCGGAGATCGACGTGATGCGGATGCCCAGCGCAGCCAGTGCGCGCACCGAGGATTCCCGACCGGGGCCGGGACCCTTGATCTCGACGTCCAGGTTCTTGATGCCTTGCTCGACGGCCGCGCGGCCGGCGACTTCGGAAGCCACCTGGGCGGCGAAGGGCGTCGACTTGCGCGAACCCTTGAAGCCCTGGCCACCGGAAGAGGCCCATGACAGAGCGTTGCCCTGGCGGTCAGTGATGGTGATGATCGTGTTGTTGAACGACGCGTGCACGTGCGCAATGCCGTCCGCAACGTTCTTGCGGACCTTCTTGCGCACACGCTGTGCGGCGTTGTTGGCAGGAGCTTTAGCCATGCTGTTCTCTCTTTACTTCTTCAGGGCCTGGGCAGCCTTGCGCGGACCCTTACGGGTACGGGCATTGGTGCGCGTGCGCTGACCACGCATCGGCAGCCCGCGACGATGGCGGAAGCCGCGGTAGCAGCCGATGTCCATCAGGCGCTTGATGTTCATCGTGGTTTCACGACGCAGGTCACCCTCGATCGTGAATTGGGCGATCTGGTCGCGGATCTTTTCGAGATCGGCGTCCGTCAGGTCCTTGATCTTCTTGGCGTAGTCGATGCCGCAGGCTTCGCAGATCTTGCGAGCGCGGGTACGGCCGATGCCGAAGATTGCCGTCAGGCCGATCTCGGCGTGCTTGTGCGGCGGGATGTTGATGCCAGCAATACGTGCCATGTGCGTCCTCTAGAACTCTCGAATCAACCCTGGCGCTGCTTGTGGCGCGGGTCGGTGCAAATCACACGCACCACACCTTTACGGCGGATGACCTTGCAATTACGGCAGATGGTTTTGACCGAAGCCGAAACTCTCATTTCATTCTCCTAAAACTGTTTAACGTGGCGGTAC
>NZ_CAJYES010000135.1 GCF_913773995.1 uncultured Pseudacidovorax sp. | reverse complement strand
CGGCCGCCGCCTGCTCACCGGCCCGTCGGGAGCCGCCGCTGCCGCGCTCGACCAGACCCAGTTCCGGCACCTCGCACTCGACTTCGAAGGTCTGCTTGTGCGCGGCGCCGGAACTGGGTCTGGTCGAGCGCGGCAGCGGCGGCTCCCGACGGGCCGGTGAGCAGGCGGCGGCCGCCACCATGCTGCAGCGCCTGAAGACCCGCGGCCGCTGAATCTCCCTCTTGCTGTCATGAACGAGCACAACGACCTTCCCGACGTCCCTTCCGCGCCCGACCACGATCCGGTGCCCGACATGCCCCCCATGCCGCCGCTGCCCGCGGGCGTTCAGGCCGAGCCCATCCCGGGCCAGCGTTGCGGGCTGGTGGCCATCGTCGGCAAGCCCAACGTCGGCAAGTCCACGCTGATGAATGCGCTGGTGGGCCAGAAGATCAGCATCACCTCCCGCAAGGCCCAGACCACGCGCCATCGCATCACCGGCATCCGCACCGTGGCCGATGCCGAGGGCCCCGGTGGCACCCAGTTCGTGTTCGTCGACACGCCCGGCTTCCAGACCCGGCATGCCAATGCGCTCAACCGCTCGCTCAACAAGACGGTGCTGGGCGCGGTGGCCGACGTCGACCTGATCCTCTTCGTCGTCGAGGCCGGCCGTTTCACGTCGGCGGATGCCAAGGTGCTGGGTCTGCTCGACCGCAACATCCCCGTGCTGCTGATCGCCAACAAGCTCGACACCGTTCTGCGCCGTGCCGACCTGGCCCCCTGGCTGCAGCAGATGCAGCGCGAGCACGGCGGCGAGGCGCAGGACCGCTTCGCCGAGTTTGTGCCCATGTCGGCCAAGAACGCGAAGGACATCGAGCGCCTGTTCGCCATCTGCGCCAAGTACCTGCCCGAGCAGAACTGGTGGTATGACGCCGAGGAGCTGACCGACCGCAGCGAGAAGTTCCTGGCCGGCGAAACGGTGCGCGAGAAGCTGTTCCGCCTGACCGGCGACGAACTGCCCTACACCTCCACGGTGGTGGTCGACAAGTTCGAGGAAGAGCCGCCGCAGAAGAAGGGCCACAAGCGTCTGGTCAAGATCGCCGCCACCATCGTGGTGGAGCGTGACGGCCACAAGGCCATGGTGATCGGCGACAAGGGCGAGCGCATCAAGCGCATCGGCATGGAGACGCGCCAGGAACTGGAGAAGCTGATGGGCGCCAAGGTGTTCATCGAGCTGTGGGTGAAGGTGCGCTCCGGCTGGGCCGACGACGAAGCCCGCGTGAAAAGCTTCGGCTACGAGTGACGTGGCGACCAGCCGCCGGGTCGCGCATGAACCCGCCTTCGTGCTGCACCGCTACGACTGGAGCGAGTCCAGCCTGATCCTGGAGGTGTTCACCCGCCACCACGGGCGCATCGCGCTGGTGGCCAAGGGGGCGAAGCGGCCGAGTTCCAACTTCCGGCCGGTGCTGCTGCCGCTGCAGCCGCTGCAGCTGGCCTTCGGCGGCGATGCCGAGGTGCGCACGCTCAAGTCCGCCGAGTGGATGGGTGGCCATGTCATGCCGACCGGCGATGCGCTGATGTCGGGCTACTACCTGAACGAGCTGCTGCTGCGCCTGCTGGCGCGCGAGGATGCGCACCCGGCGCTGTTCGATGCCTATGCGGCCGTGGTGCAGGTGTTGGGCACGCCGCACGACCCGTCCTCTCAGCAGGCGGTGCAGGCTTCGGCGCTGCGGGCCTTCGAGCTGCTGCTGCTGCGCGAGACCGGCTTCCTGCCCGACCTGGATGTCCAGACCCTCACGCTGAGCCCGCTCACGCCGGGCGGCCGCTACCTGCTGGTGCCCGAGGCCGGGCTCCGCGAGGCCGGCGAGGACGAGCCCGCCGCGCTCGCTGCCGAAGGCTGGCAGTCGCTGCAGCGTGCGCTGGCCGATCCGGCTCCCTTCACCCGCACGCTGCGTGCCGTGGCCGAGCTGTCGACCGGCGCCAGCGGTGCGTTGCGCGGCCAGCTGCGCCAACTGCTCCACTACCATTGCGGCGTCGCCCAGCTGCGCACCCGGCAGATGATGCGCGACCTGCAGGATCTGTGAGGCGCGTCCGGCCACCGGTCGCAACGTTCGCCATCCAGGCCAAGCCGAAGGTCCATCCGTGAACACCGCCACTTCCTCCCGCACGGCACTGTCCGTCAACGTCAACAAGGTCGCGCTGCTGCGCAACACCCGCCACCTGGGCATTCCGAGCGTCGCCCGCGCGGCCACGCTGTGCCTGCAGGCCGGGGCGCACGGCATCACCGTGCATCCGCGGCCGGACGCCCGCCACATCCGCGCGGACGACGTGCACGAACTGCACGCGCTGCTGAAGCAGGACTGGCCGGGCGTCGAGTTCAACATCGAAGGCAACCCCTTCCACAACCTGATGGACTTCGTGCGCGAACTGCGACCCCATCAGGCCACCTTCGTGCCCGACAGCGAAGACCAGTTCACCAGCGACCACGGCTGGACCTTCCCGCAGGATGCCGAGCGCCTGCGCCCGCTGATCGCCGAGGCGAAGGCCCTCGACGTGCGCGTGAGCCTGTTCATGGATCCTGCGCCCGAGATGATGGCCGCGGCCCGCGCCGTGGGAGCCGACCGTGTCGAGCTCTACACCGAAGGCTATGCAGCGTCCCGCGGCCGGCCGGATGCGGACGCCGTGCTGGCGCGCTACGCCGCCGCCGCCCAGGCCGCGCAGGCGGTGGGCCTGGAAGTCAACGCGGGCCACGACCTGAGCCAGGACAACCTCACGGATTTCCTGCGCGCCGTGCCGCAGGTCAAGGAGGTGTCCATCGGCCATGCCTTCGTCGCCGACGCGCTCGAAGCCGGCTACGAAGCCACCACGCGCGCCTACCTGCGCTGCATCGACGCGGCTGCCTCGTGATCCACGGCATCGGCACCGACCTGTGCGACATCCGTCGCATCGAAGCCACCGTCGGCCGGCAGGGCGACCGGTTCGCCGAGCGCGTGCTGGGTGATGCCGAACTGCTCATCTGGCGCCAGCGTGCCAGCCGCTGGCCGGCGCGCGGCATGCGCTACCTCGCCACCCGCTTCTCCGCCAAGGAGGCCTTCAGCAAGGCCATCGGGCTGGGCATGCGCATGCCCATGAGCTGGCGCCTGTGCGAGATCCTCAACGACCGCAGCGGCAAGCCCTACATCGCGCTGCACGATCCGCTCAAGAGCTGGTTCGAGGCGCAGGGGCTGTCGGCGCATGTGACCGTCACCGATGAGGCCGACTACGCGGCCAGCTTCGTGGTGGTCGAGAGGCAGGCCCCATGACCGATTCCCCGCTCATCATCGACGTCGCCGGCACCACCCTCACGGCCGATGACCGGCGCCGCCTGCAGCACCCGCTCGTGGGCGGCTGCATCTACTTCAGCCGCAACTTCGAGAGCCGGGCGCAGATCACGGCGCTCTCGGCCGAAATCCAGGCGCTGCGCCCCGACCTGTTGATTGCCGTGGACCATGAAGGCGGCCGCGTGCAGCGCTTCCGCACGGACGGCTTCACGGTGCTGCCGTCGATGCGTGCGCTGGGCATGCTGTGGCAGTCGGGCGGCGATGGTCCACAGCGCGCGCTGAACGCCGCTGCAGCACTCGGCCAGGTGCTGGCGGCGGAGCTGCGGGCCTGCGGCATCGGCTTCTCCTTCGCGCCGGTGCTGGACCTGGACCATGCCGACGCCGCAGCGGGCGAGACGCCGGCCTCGCGCAGCGCCGTCATCGGCAACCGCAGCTTCCACCGCGACCCCGCCGTCGTCGCAGCGCTCGCCCGGGCGGTGATGCACGGCCTGCGCGATGCTGGCATGGCCCACTGCGGCAAGCATTTCCCCGGCCACGGCTTCGCGGCGGCCGATTCGCACGTGGCCGTGCCGGTCGACCCGCGTGGCCTGGAGGAGATCCTGGCCGACGACGCCGCACCCTATCGCTGGCTCAGTGCGAGCCTGGCGGCGGTGATGCCGGCGCATGTCGTCTATCCCGCCGTCGACGCGCGGCCTGCGGGTTTCTCATCTCGGTGGCTGCAGGACGTGCTGCGCCAGCGCCTGGGCTTCACCGGCGCGGTCATCAGCGACGACCTCAGCATGGAAGGTGCTCGCCATCTCGAAGGCCGGCTGCTGACGCGGGCTCAGGCGGCGCTGCAGGCGCTGCAGGCCGGCTGCGACTTGGCGCTGCTGTGCAATCAGAGCCTGAACGGCGGCGCGGTGCTGGACGAATTCCTTGAGGCAATGACGCAGGCGCAGGCACGCGGCGAACTCGCGCCGTCGCCCGAACGCGAAGCCCGCCGACGTGCCCTGTTGCCGCGGGGCGAAGCCCTTGGCTGGGAAGCGTTGATGGGCGATGCAGGCTACCGCCACGCCCGCGCGCTGCTTCCCGCCACCGTCTGAGAACGCGGCCCATGGCGACCACGATGCTGCAGGTGAAGGTCAAGCCCAACGCCCGGGCGAGCACGCTGGTGCAGCAGGAAGACGGCACCTGGCTGGCCCAGCTCAAGTCGCCGCCGGTGGACGGCAAGGCCAATGCCGAGCTGATCGCCCTGGTGGCGAAACAACTGGGCGTGGCCAAGGCGGCCGTCGACATTCACGCCGGCGCGGGCGGGCGGATGAAGCTGGTGAAGGTGAATCAGGGCTGAGAGCGGCCAGGCCGCCGCGCCAGCCCCGACAGGCCCGTTCAGCCCTCGCGCCGCAGTGCCGGGAACAGGATCACGTCGCGGATGCTGGGCGAGTCGGTCAGCAGCATCATGAAGCGGTCGATGCCGATGCCGCAGCCGCCGGTGGGGGGCATGCCGTACTCCAGCGCGCGCACGAAGTCGTGGTCGAAGTACATCGCCTCGTCGTCGCCGCTGTCCTTGGCGGCCACCTGGGCGTTGAAGCGGGCGGCCTGGTCCTCGGCGTCGTTCAGCTCCGAGAAGCCGTTGCCGAACTCGCGGCCGGTGATGTAGAGCTCGAAGCGCTCGGTCACCTCAGGCCGCTCGTCGTTGGCGCGGGCCAGGGGCGAGATCTCGGTCGGGTGCTCCATGATGAAGGTGGGCTGCCAGAGCTTCTCTTCGACCACTTCCTCGAAGTACAGCACCTGCAGGCTGGCCAGGGTGCGGCCAGCCAGGCGGTCCTTTTCTTCGCTCATGCCCAGCTTGCGCAGCGCGGCGATCAGCCAGTCGCGGCTGTCCACGTTGTCGCCGGCCTCGGTGTGCTTGACGATGGCCTCGCGGATGGTCAAGCGCTCGAAGGGCGCGACCAGGTCCACCGGCTTGCCCTGGTAGGTCAGCTGCAGCGTGCCCACGGCCTTGGTGGCGGCGTCACGGATCAGCGCTTCGGTGAAGTCCATCAGGTCGCGGTAGTTCCAGTAGGCCGCGTAGAACTCCATCATCGTGAACTCGGGGTTGTGCCGGACCGAGATGCCTTCGTTGCGGAAGTTGCGGTTGATCTCGAACACGCGCTCGAAGCCGCCCACGATCAGGCGCTTGAGGTAGAGCTCCGGCGCGATGCGCAGGTACATCTCCTGGTCCAGCGCGTTGTGGTGCGTGACGAAGGGCTTGGCATTGGCGCCGCCGGGAATGGGATGGAGCATGGGCGTCTCCACCTCCAGGAAGCCATGGCTCACCATGAACTCGCGGATGCCGCTCACGGCCTTGCTGCGGGCGGCGAAGCGGGTGCGGGCGGCCTCGTCGGTGATCAGGTCGACGTAGCGCTGGCGGTACTTCTGCTCCTGGTCGCTCATGCCGTGGAACTTGTCCGGCAGCGGTCGCAGGCTCTTGGTCAGCAGGCGCAGGCGGCTGACCTTGATCGACAGTTCGCCGGTCTTGGTCTTCATCAGCGTGCCTTCGGCACCGACGATGTCGCCCAGGTCCCACTTCTTGAAGTCGGCATAGGCCTCTTCGCCCAGGGCGTCGCGGGTGACGTAGAGCTGGATGCGGCCGGTGGCGTCCTGCAGCGTGGCGAAGCTGGCCTTGCCCATCACGCGCTTGAGCATCATGCGGCCGCCGACGCTCGCGGCCACCGGCGTGGCTTCGAGCGCTTCTGCGGCCGTCTCGCCGTGCGCGGCGAGCAGGGCGTCGGCGCGGTCGGCCGGCTTGAAGTCGTTGGGGAAGGCGACACCGCGGCCTTCGGCCTGGCCGGCCCGCAGCGCCTTCAGTTTCTCGCGGCGCTCGGCGATCAGCTGGTTGTCGTCAACGGAAGGGGCGGCAGCGGCCGGCGTGGTGAGGTCGGACATGGAGGGCGTCGTGCAGTTGGAGGCCGCCGCCGGGCGCGGGGGCGACCGGAGAGAGGGCAGCTGTCAGGGGGAGTGGCGCGAGGGTCGCCGGGCCGTGGGCCCGGTGCAGCGCGGCGAGCGATTTTAGCGGGCCGCGTTGTGCAACGCGGCGTGCGCGCTGCGGAGGCGGCGTTGAAACACAGCCTGTGCGCTCGCAGAGGCCTGGCGGGGATGTGGCCCGCGTGGTTCGCTCAGCGCTGGCCCGAGATGCGCGTCTGCGCCAGCAGATCGCCCACCAGCTCCAGTCGCACCAGCGGGCTGTCCAGTGCCAGCAGGCGCTGGCGCATTTCCGAGGGCAGGGGCAGCAGCTCGCACCAGCGGTTGGCCACCCAGGCGCAGTCGTCGTAATCCAGGGGCTCTCCCAGGGGAAGCGCGCCACCGCGCTGGCGCAGGGAGTCGGCGAACTGGCGCAGCGCATCGGCCACCCCGCGTAGGTCGTCGGGCACCGGCACGCGGGCTTCGGGTGGCAGCATCTCCGTGCGGGCCGTCCACAGGCCGTTGGCCTGTTGCCGGCGCTCCAGGATGCGAAAGCGTTCGGTGCCCACGCATTCGATGACGAGCAGGCCGGACTGGGGCGACTCCAGGTGGCGGATGGTGGCGAGGGTGCCCATGTCACCGAAGACCTCGGGCGCTGCGCCGGCGGCACGCACTTCCGCACCCCGCATCAGCCCGACCACGCCGAAGGGCGCGCCCGTCTTGTGGCACTCGCCGATCATCTGCAGGTAGCGCAGCTCGAAGATCCGCAGCGGCAGCAGCCCGCCCGGAAAGAGCACGGTACCGAGGGGGAAAAGCGGCAGGGAGGCGGGGGCTTCGGACATGATCGGGTCGAAAGTGCGTGGCTATCATCGCACTCCCTTCCTGCCCCTCCTGCCAGCCCTGCCGATGCTCTACCAGATCCCCTCGTTCCTGCTGGACGTCATCGCCGGCCTGCTGGGCGGCGCCTGCCTGCTGCGCCTGTACATGCAGCTGCACCGCGTGCCCTTCGGCAATCCGCTGGGGCGTTTCGTCTTCGCATTGACCGACTGGATCGTGCTGCCCTTGCGCCGCATCCTGCCGGCGGCGGGCCGCTGGGATCTGGCCAGCCTGGTGGCGGCCTGGCTGATCGTCATGCTCAAGTACCTGCTGCTGATGCTGCTGGCCGGGGGCCTGCGGCCGGTGGCGCTGCCGCTGCTGTCGCTGTTCGGGCTGCTGCAGCTGGCGGTGTCGGGGCTGACGGCGTTGCTGATCGTCTATGCGGTGCTGTCGTGGATCCCCGGCGCATCCCCCGTGCTGCACGACCTGGTGCAGCGCCTGGCCGAGCCGCTGGTGCGGCCCATCCGTCGCGTGGTGCCGTTGATCGGCGGCGTCGACCTGTCGCCGCTCGTGGCCATCGTGCTGCTGCAGATCGTGGCGATGGTGCTGGGCAACCTGCTGGTGGGCATCTACGGCATCGGGCGCTGATTCATGGCACCGGCGCCGCCCCTTTGCAGGCGAGCGCATCGGTGGCCGCCCTGGCAAAGGCTCAATAGACGTCGCGCCGCAGCCGGCCTTCCATGAGCAGGGCCTCCACCGCCGGGTTGCCCAGCAACTCGCGCAGCGCGGCGTCCACGCCCTGGGCCATGCCCGCCAGGCTGCCGCAGACATAGATCACGGCGCCGTCGTCCACCCAGTGACGCAGGTTCTCGCCCCCGTCGCGCAGCGCGTCCTGGACATGGCGGCCTGTGGGCGCCACGCGTGACCAAGCGAGGTCCACCCGCGCGAGCAGGCCGCGGGCCTGCCAGCCCTGCACGTCGTCGGCGAAGAAGGCGTCGTGGTCCGGATGCCGCTCGCCGAAGACCAGCCAGTTGCGCCCGTGGCCGCGCCGCGCCCGTTCGCGCAGATGGCCGCGCAGGCCTGCGAAGCCCGAGCCGTTGCCGATGAAGATGCAAGGCCGGTCGTCGTCGATCAGCCGAAAGCCCGGGTTGTCCACCAGTCGCAGCTTCAGAGGCGCGCCGGGCTGGGTCTGCAGGGTCAGCCAGCTGGACATGAGGCCCAGGCGCCCGTCGTCCAGCGCGCGCTGGCGAACGAGCAGGCTCAGGTGGCCATCGGCCGGCACCGAGGCGACGGAATAGCGGCGGGGCGGCTCCCCGGGCGTGGGGGCTTCGATCTCCACGATTGCGCCGGCATGCCACTCGACGCCTGCGGGCACCGCCAGTTGCAGCTCGAACAGCGCGGAGCCGAGGCTGCCCGGGTTGAGGTGCGTGCGTTGCAGGAGCGTGGCCGTGAGACAGTCGGGCGCAGCCAGACCGGGACCGGCCGCTTCGTCGTCCAGCGCCACGCCGAAGGCTGCGCCCACTTCCGCGCGCCAGCGGGTCAGGGCCTGTGCATCGGCCTCGTCCATTTCCACCAGGGGGAACAACGACCTTGCGCCCAGCCGGCGCAGATGGCCGTCCAGCGCATGGCCGAAGCCGCAGAAGGTGCCGTACTGGCGGTTGCCCAGGGCGAGCAGGCCGAAGGCGGGGGCTGGCGCCAGCGGGGCGTTCATGGTGATCAGCCGCCGTGCGAAGGCGCGGGCCGCGTCGGGCGGTTCGCCATCGCCATAGCTGCTGGCCACGATGAGCACGCGCGGGTGACGGGCCAAGTCCGTCGGAGCCAGCGCCTGCAGCGGCCGGACGGTGGCCGGCACGCCAGCCGCGCCCAGGGCGGCGGCGGTCTGCCAGGCGAGCCGTTCCGCATGGCCGGTCTGGGTGGCGAAGGTGACCAGCAGGCCGCCGGGCTGGGGAATCGCGCTGCCGCGAGCTGCAGTCAGCGAGGCCTGTCGCGCCCGCCGCGCCGCTGCGGCCTCGCGCCGCCGACGCAGGTACAACAGCCAGCCCGTCACGGCGAAGAGCAGGAGCCCGGCGCTGGCCAGCACCATCACCACCCGTCCGAGCGGACCCCAGAAGCTGCCCATGTGCAGCGGATAGATGCTGTTGATCAGCCGGGCCGGCGCACTCAGCTCGGCATAGCGGCGATGCTCGACCGGCTCGCCGGTGGCGGCATCGAGGTAGAGCCGGTTGCGGGCACGTTCATGCTCGGCGTCGCGGCGCAGGTAGGTGACTTCGACGCGCGGCGCGGCGCGGGCGGGCAGGCGCAGCGTCACCAATTGCCAGTTGCCCTCGGAAGCGCGCAGGAAGCCCTGCCAGAGCCGGTCCAGATCGGGCGCGGCACGCGTGGCACCACCCGCCCCTGCGGCGGCCGACGTGCCTCTGGCCTGCGCCATGGCGCTCGTCGCGGCGGGGGGCCCTGACGGGGCGCCCGGTGCGCCGCCGCTGCGCTGCATGCGGGCCGCCTGACCCTCGCCGGCGGCGCCGTCCACCGCGGCGCGCACCGCATCGAAGCCCCAGTACACGCCCGTCAACCCCGATACCAGGTAGCACAGCAGCGCCAGCGTGCCCGCCACCGCATGCAGGTTCCAGAGCAGGGCGCGGCCGCGCAGGCGCAAGTCCACCCGCAGCCAGGCGCGCCAGTCGAGCGCCCGGCGTGGCCAGCGCAGCACCAGGCCCGAGACGGCCAGCAGCAGCAGCGCCGTCGCCAGCACGCCGGTCACCGGTTTGCCGATGTCGCGCGGAAGGAGCAGCCACCGGTGCAGGGATTCGAGGGTCTCGAAGAACGCGTCGCCCTGCGGCTCGGGCAGCGGCGCGGCGCTCCAGGGGTCCAGCCAGTGCTGCACGCCGCGGCGCTGGCCGGCCGAGGGTGCCAGACCGACGCGCACCGGCCAGCCCGGCTGGTCGCGCAGCGTGAGGACCTGCACATGCGCCTCGGGATCGCGAGCCTTCACCGCCGCCACCAGCGCAGCGGGCGTGAGCGGCGCAGCGCCCGGCACCGGCGGCTGGCGCTGGAAGAACGCCGGGTTCAGCGCCTCGACGATCTCCGCGCGGTAGGCCAGTAGCGCACCGCTGGTGCCGATGACCGCCAGCAGCGTACCGGCCGTGATGCCGGCCAACCAGTGCAGCTGGAAGAGGATCTGCCGCCAGGTCCAGCGCATGTCAGCCCTCCAAGGCGCTCACAGGTCGACCTTCAGCGAGGCCTTCACGGTGCGCGGCGTGCCCACGGCCAGCCGCGTGCCGGCGGCGGACCAGTAGCGCCTGTCGCTGGCGTTCTCCACATTCAGCTGGAACTGGGTGCGCCTGCCGAAGAGCTGGGTCACGTAGCGCGCACCGACGTCGAACAGGGTGTAGCGGCCGATGAATCCCCGGTTCAGATCGTCGATGGGACGGCGCCCCGTGTAGTAGGCACCCCCGTTGACCGACAGGCCCGGAACGCCCGCGATGTCGTACGACAGGAACAGGCTGGCCGTCCGGCGTGCCGTGTTCTCGGGCATCTTGCCGTTGTACTGGGCGTTGATGTCGCGGAAGGCCGCGTTCAGCCATTGGCCGGAGGCCTGCCAGGCCAGCCGCTTCGTGAGCTGCCCTTGGGCCGAGAGTTCCAGGCCGCGGTAGACCTGCCGTCCGTCGCCCACGAAGGTGTTGGCACTGTTGGTGTAGCTGCCGGGCCGGTCGATGTCGAAGACGGCGGCCGAGAACATCGTGCCGTTGGGCGCCTGCCAGCGCAGGCCCAGTTCCTGCTGCTTGCTCACGCCGGGGGCGAGGCGCTGGTTCTGGTTGGCGGTGCCGGCGGGGGCGGTGTCGCCTTCCTCCACGCCCTGGGAATAGGAGCCGTAGATGGCCAGGTCGGGTGTGAACTTGTAGGTCAAAGCCAGCAGCGGCGAAGTCTCGTCCACGTCGTAGCTGATCACCGGCAGCGTGGTGCTGGCGCCCTGCACGCTCTGGTAGCGGGTGTGGCGCACGCCGGCCACCAACTGCCACTCGGGCGAGAACACGATGCGGTCCAGCGCGTACAGGCCCAGGTCGCTGCTGTCCTGGAAGCCGGTCGTGGGCACCACTGTGCGGTTGCTGAGCGCCAGCGGTCCGATCGGCACCGGGTTGTACAGGTTCTGCACCGTGTTGGCATTGCCGTAGTTGCGGCTGTAGATCGGCGCCTGGCTCTTGTCGGCGCGTGCGACGCCCAGGGTCAGTTCGTGCTGGACGTCGCCGGTCTGGAAGGTGCCGAAGAGCTCGGTGCGCAGCAGCTGCGAGGTCTGTTCAAGGTGCTGCACGTTGCCGGTGATGCGCCCGCGGCCGGTGCTGACGTTGTAGTTGCTGACGGTGCCGAGGCCGCGGTCGCGCTCGGCGTCCGAGCGGCCTGCTTCCACCATCAGCGCCCAGTCGCTGTTGATCGAATAGTCGGCGCGCAGTTGCTGGTTGGTGACTTCGGCGACGAAGGGCGCGAAGGTCGGGCCGAGCAGCTTGGTGGGGTCCGGTAGCGCGGGCAGCGTGATCACGCCATTAACCGCTGCTGGCCGGCCGATGCCGGCCTGTTCGACGATGCGCTTTTGGTAGTGCTCGACGTCGGCCTTAAGGGTCAGCTGCGAGTTCACGCGCCAGTCGAAGGCCAGCGACTGCATCTGCCGGTTGCCGTCCACGCCGCCGATGGCCGAGCCGAGGCTGCCGCCTGCGGCATTGATGCGCACGCCGAACTGATCGCCTTCGCCGAAGCGGCGGCCGATGTCCACGAGGCCCTGCGCCTCGCCGTGGTTGTCGACGCGCACGCCCACGCTGGTCACCGGCGCCGCGCCGGCCCGCTTGGTCACGAAGTTGACGATGCCGGCCGGCGAGGTGAAGCCGTAGTACAGCGCCGAGGCGCCCTTGAGCACCTCGACCCGCTCCTTGTTCTCCATCGGGATCTCGGAGATGTTGGGAATGGCCAGCGAGCCGTTGAGGCGGTAGTTGGTCCGGTTCTCGACGCCGATGCCGCGGATCACCAACTGGTCGAAGGTGTCGCCGCCGTTTTGCTGGCGCGTGACGCCGGCGGTGTTGCGCAGCACGTCGTAGACGCTGTCGGCCGCCTGCAACTCGATGACCGCACTGGTGACGGCATTGACCGTCGCGGGTACGTCCATCAGCTGCCCGCCGCGGAAGGTGCCTGCCTCCACCGTGTTGGCAACGAAGCCGTTGCTGCGGTCGGCCCGCACGTCCACGGTGTCCAGGGTCGTCTGGGCCAGCACGGCGCAGGGCAGCGGCAGCGCCAGGACGGCGGCGACAGGAAGCAGTCTTCTCATGAGCAGGCAGGCCGGGGAGCGGCCACAAAAAAGCGCGCCGGGGCGCGCTGGTGGCGAACTGGTGAAAACCCTATTCTGCCTTGCTAATGAGAACTTTTCTCATGTTCGTGACCGCTGTCGCAACCGCACCACGGCCCGGCCGCCCAGGGCCGGACAGCGAAGGGCAATCAGCCGACGGCGTCGGCTGGCTGGCGCGTGAGCATGGCCAGCACGCTGGCGATGGTCTTGCGCAGCTCGCGGCGGTCGCTGATGAAGTCGACTGCACCCTTTTCCTGCAGGAACTCGGCGCGCTGGAAGCCGGCGGGCAGCTTCACTCGCACAGTGGACTCGATCACGCGCGGCCCGGCGAAGCCGATCAGCGCCTTGGGCTCGGCGATCACCACGTCGCCCACGAAGGCGAAGCCGGCAGAGACACCACCCATGGTCGGGTCGGTCAGCACGCTGATGTACGGCAGGCCCTTCTTGGCCAGGCGGGTGAGGGCGGCGTTGGTCTTGGCCATCTGCATCAGCGACAGCAGGCCTTCCTGCATGCGGGCGCCGCCGGTGGCCGTGAAGCAGATGAAGGGCACCTTCTGCTCGATGGCGGTCTCGACGCCGCGCACGAAGCGCTCGCCGACCACCGAACCCATGGAGCCGCCCATGAACTCGAATTCGAAGCAGGCGGCGACCACGCCGATGTTGAGTACCGAGCCGCCCATCACCACCAGGGCGTCGGTCTCGCCGGTGGACTCCAGGGCTTCCTTCAGGCGCTCGGGGTACTTGCGGCTGTCCTTGAACTTGAGGGCGTCGACCGGCAGCACTTCCTGGCCCAGTTCGTAGCGGCCCTCTGCATCGAGGAAGGCGTCGAGCCGCGCGCGGGCGCCGATGCGGTGGTGGTGGCTGCAGCTGGGGCAGACGTTCTGGTTCTGCTCCAGGTCCGTCTTGTAGAGCACCGTTTCGCAGCTCGGGCACTTGATCCACAGGCCCTCGGGCATCTGGCGCCGGGCACCGGGGTCGGTGGGCGCGATCTTGGGGGGGAGGAGTTTTTCGAGCCAGCTCATGGGTGTGCGTCCGAGTTCTGTGCGAAGGGAGCGGACCGGGCGGCCAAGCCGCCTGTCCGCGGCACCTGCCGGGCGCGGCGGCCGGGCAGGGCGGGGAACGAGGGGACGGATTATCCAGCTTTCGGCCGGCAGGCCGTCAGCGGGCGGGCAGCGCGTCCAGCGCGGTGCGGATGCCGCGCAGGAATTCGCCGGCCGCGGTCAGCGCCGCCTCTCGGGGCTGGCCTTCCAGCAACTGGATGATCCGCGTGCCGATCACCACCGCATCGGCAGTGCGGCCCACGGCCTGTGCCGTCTGCGCGTCGCGGATGCCGAAACCCACGCCCACCGGCACCGTCACATGCTGGCGGATGCGCGGCAGCATCTGCTCGACGGCACCGGTGTCTAGGTGCCCGGCCCCGGTCACGCCCTTGAGCGAGACGTAGTAGACATAGCCGCTGGCCACGCGCGCCACCTGAGCCATGCGCGCATCGGTGCTGGTGGGCGCGAGCAGGAAGATCAGGTCCATGCCGTGCGCGCGCAGGTCGGCGGCGAAGGCTTCGCATTCCTCGGGCGGGTAGTCGACGATCAGCACGCCGTCCACGCCGGCCGCTGCGGCGTCGCGCACGAAGGCGCCGACGCCATGCTTGAGGTCGTAGCGTTCCACCGGGTTGGCATAGCCCATCAGCACCACGGGCGTCGTCGTGTCCTGGCTGCGGAACTCGGCCACCATGGCCAGCACCTGCGCCATGCCGACCCCCATCGCCAGTGCGGCCTCACCGGCCTTTTGGATCACGGGACCATCGGCCATGGGGTCGGAGAAGGGCACGCCCAGCTCGATCACGTCGGCACCGGCCGCGACCATGGCGTGCATCAGCGCGGGCGTGATGTCGGCCTGCGGGAAGCCGGCGGTCACGTAGGGGATCAGCGCCTTGCGGCCTTGGTCCTTCAGGCGCGCGAAGGTGGACGCGATGCGCCGGCTGTCCGGCGTGGTGTTCGTGCTGCTCATTGCTTGCCCCCCTTCACCGAGAGGCCACGCATGGAGGGGCGGTCGTAGAAGTCCACGCCCGACAGATCGGCCACGGTGCCGATGTCCTTGTCGCCGCGGCCGGACAGGTTGACCAGAATGGACTGGTCGGGCCGCATCGTCTTGGCGAGCTTCATGGCGTAGGCCACCGCATGGCTCGATTCGAGCGCCGGGATGATGCCTTCGGCGCGGCACAGGTGGTGGAAGGCGGCCAGCGCCTCGGCGTCGGTCACGCCGACGTACTCGGCGCGGCGGATGTCGGCCAGGTAGGCATGCTCGGGCCCGACGCCGGGATAGTCCAGGCCGGCACTGATGCTGTGCGTCTCGGTGATCTGGCCGTCCTCGTTCTGCAGGATGTAGGTGCGGTTGCCGTGCAGCACGCCGGGGCTGCCACGCTGGATCGAGGCCGAATGCTTGCCGCTGTCCAGGCCCTCGCCGGCGGCTTCCACGCCCACCAGCTTCACCTGCTCATAGGGGATGTAGGGATGGAAGATGCCCATCGCATTGCTGCCGCCGCCCACGCAGGCCACCACCACGTCGGGCTGGCTGCCTTCGCCCGGGAGCATCGAGGGCATCTGCTCCAGGCACTCCTTGCCGATCACGCTCTGGAAGTCGCGCACCATGGCCGGGTAGGGATGCGGGCCCGCCACCGTGCCGATGATGTAAAAGGTGTTCTCCACGTTCGTCACCCAGTCGCGCATGGCCTCGTTGAGCGCGTCCTTGAGGGTACGGCTGCCGGATTCGACCGGCACCACGGTGGCGCCCAGCAGGTTCATGCGGTAGACATTGGGGCTCTGGCGCTTGACGTCCTCGCTGCCCATGTAGACCACGCATTCCAGCCCGTAGCGGGCGCAGATGGTGGCCGTGGCCACGCCGTGCTGGCCGGCGCCCGTCTCGGCAATGATCCGTGGCTTGCCCATGCGGCGCGCCAGCATCGCCTGGCCGATCACGTTGTTGATCTTGTGGGCGCCGGTGTGGTTGAGGTCCTCGCGCTTGAGGTAGATCTGCGCCCCGCCCAGCTCACGGCTGGTGCGGGCCGCGTGGTAGATGGGCGAGGGCCGGCCGACGAAGTGCTTCAGCTCGTAGGCGAACTCGGCGAGGAACTCCGGGTCTTCGCGGTAGCGGTCGTAGGCCTCGCGCAGTTCGGCGATGGCATGGGTCAGCGTCTCGCTGACGAAGCTGCCGCCGTAGGGGCCAAAGTGGCCGGCGGCATCGGGCAGGGCATAGGTGGGCATGTTCATGGCGATCGTGAAGATGGCGCCGGTGCAGGGCTGGGCATCGGCAGAACGATGAGGAGGGGTCGCACCGGCCAGGACGGGCAAGGTCCTGTGGTGCAGCCGGAGGGCCGCCGGGGCCCCGGCTCAGCGGGCGGGGAGGGCGTCAGCCGCGCGCGCGGCGGCGACGAACTCGCGGATCTTGTCGCCGTCCTTGATGCCCTTGGCCGTCTCGACGCCCGAGCTCACATCAACCGACAGCGACCGGCAGCGCGGGCGCAGCAGCGCGATGCCATCGCCCACGTTTGCAGGTGCGAGCCCACCACTCAAGACGAGGTGAGCGTCGACGGCGGTTGGAAGGAGTGACCAATCGAAGACCTTGCCGGCACCGCCATAGCCGTCGACATGGGCGTCGAGCAGGATGGCGCTGGCCTGGGAATAGGAAGCCGCGTAGTTTAAGAGGTCGAAGCCGGCCCCTGCCGCCCCCAGGGGGATGCGGGCGGCGCGCAGCCAGCGGTGGCGGCCCTCGCCCGTGGATTGCCAGCACAGTTCGGGTGTCTCGTCGCCATGGAACTGGGCCATGGAACCTGGCACCGCCGCCAGCGCGGCCTGCACCCGATCGGGCGCTTCATTAACGAAGAGCAGCACCGGCACCACGAAAGGCGGCAGCCGGCCGGCGAGTTCGGCAGCGCGCTCCACGGTCACGGCCCGCGGGCTTTTGGCATACAGCACGAAGCCCACCGCATCGGCGCCCGCGTCCACGGCCGCGTCCACGTCCTGCCCGCGCGTGAGGCCGCAGATCTTGATGCGGGTGCGGAAGGTGGCGGACGAAGGGGGCATGGCGTGTGCAGACAGAGGAACTGGGCGCGTGACGGGGCAAGAGGGGGTGACGGCCTGACGCTGTTCAGGGCAGGTCCTCGCAGGCACCAGGCTCCGCGCCCATGGTGACCTCGGGCGGAAGCCCCCATGCGGCGTCGTACATCGGCCCAAGAAAGTACAGCCCGTCGGCCGCGAAGGTCGGCGCCGCCACCTGCCGGCTGCGCGCGTCGCGCACCTCGCGCAACCAGTCGGGTGTCGCATGGCCCTGGCCCACGCGCACCAGGCAGCCCATGATGTTGCGGATCATGTGGTGCAGGAAGGCGTCGGCCTCGAAGTCGAAGTGCCAGTGGCAGCGCTCTGCCGTACCCACGCGCGCGATGGCGATGCGCCGCACTGTCTTGACCGGCGATCTGGCCTGGCACGCCGAAGCGCGGAATGAGCTGAAGTCGTGCTCGCCCAGCAGGTGCGCGGCGGCGGCGCGCATGGCCTCGCCATCCAGCGCATGCATCGACCAGCCCACCTTGCCCGCCTCCAGGCTGGGCCGCACCGGCGACTGCGACAGCACATAACGGTAGCGCCGCCCGAGGGCCGCGGCGCGGCAGTGGAAGCGGTCGGGCACCGGCTGCGCCCACTGCACGGCGATGTCCTCCGGCAGGAAGCGGTTCGGTCCGCGCACCCAGGAGAAGGGCACGCGCTCGATGTCGGTGTCGAAATGGACCACCTGCATCCAGCCGTGCACGCCGGCGTCGGTGCGGCCGGCGCACAGCGTGCCGATGCGCCGCTGCGCGAAGCGTTCGAGGGCCCGTTCCAGCTGGTCCTGCACCGTGCGGCCGGAGGGCTGGCTCTGCCAGCCGTCATAGGCGCGGCCGTTGTAGCGGACGCCCAGCGCGAGCCTCATGCGCGCGGTGCGCCTGCGGCGCACGGGTGAGCTGCGTCGATCGACAAGAAAGGCGGCAGGGTGGACATGACGGAAAAGAAAAGGCCGCGCTCGCCACCTCGGGTGGCCGTGCGCGGCCCCGGAGTATCAGCGCAGTTCGTCCAGCAGGCGGCGCGCCTCTTCCTGGACGGCACCGTTGCCTTCGGCGATGAGTTCCTCGAGCAGCGTGCGCGCACCGTCCGGGTCGCCCAGCGCGTGCAGCTCTCGCGCCAACGACAGCTTCACCGCCTCGGCGCTTTCGCCCTGGCCGCCGTCGATGCCGGTGGGGATGTTCAGCTGCAGGTCCATGGGCTGCGTGTCGGCCGTGTTGAGCGCGGCATGGAAATCGCGGCTGAAGATGTCCGAGCCTTCGAGCGGCGCGTGCAGCGTGGCGGGTTGGGTGCGCACCTCTTCGCCGCCATGACGGAATCCGCCCATGGGCTCCAGTTCGGCCGGCGCCGTGTCGAAGTCGTTGCCCAGGTCGGCCGCCGGTGCGGGACGCAGCGGTGCGGGGATGGTGGGCTCGTCGGCCGTGCCGCGCAGGCCTGCGCCCGCTCCGGGTGCGGCAAAGGCAGGCGCCGCTGGAGGTGGGTCCTCGGCCAGCGCCGAGGGAAACAGCGAGGAGATCGATGGCGCGCGCGGACTGGCCGGTTGGGGCGCCGGCGCCGGTCGCGCGGGCGGCAGGTCCAGGTCGAGGTCGAAATCCAGGGGGGCCACGGAGGGCACGAAGGCCTGCGGGCGCGGCTCGTCTGCCGAGCCGGTCGCTGCCCCTGCGCCGCTCGGTGCCGCGGGCAGTCCTGCGCCGGTCGCCGTGGGGCCCAGGCCTGCCGGGGCGGCGGCGTCGCCCGACAGGTCGGACGACGGAGGCGTGTGGGGGCCCTGGTAGAGCGTGTTGGCGGCGTCCAGGCCGCGACCGAGCTCCTGGGCGCGGTGCCAGTCCGCCCCCTTGCCACCCGTCTGCGCCTGCAGTTCATGCGCCAGCTGCTCGAAAGCCCGGGCATCACGGCGGCGTGCATAGATTTCCAGCAGCTTGAGCTGGATGCTGGTGCGCTCCGGCGAGGTGCGCAGCGCTTCCTTGAGGATCTCTTCGGCCTGCAGGTCGCGGCCATAGGCAAGGTACACGTCGGCCTCGGCCACCGGGTCGACATCGCCCGCATCGAGCTGGCTGGGCGAATAGTTGAGCGACGACGCGCCGCTGTGGTCTTCCTTGGTGTCCACGGTCGCGCCGCCGGAGCCGCCGAAGTACGAATCCTTCTGCAGGCTCTCGGGGAACAGGCTTTCCGCGGCGTCCTTCTTCTGGTGGCGGCGCTGACGCGCGAGCAGGGCAAGCAGCAACAGCAGCAGGACCACACCCCCGCCGGCCAGCGCCAAAGGATTCGCCAGCAGCGAATCCAGGAAGCTGGGCTCTTCCTGCTTTGGGGTTGGTGCCGGTGCGGGACGCGCCGATGGCGCGGGGGCCGATGCGGATGCGGCAGGCGGCGCCACGACGGCGGGAGGAGGGGGCACCGCAGAGGCTGCCGCCTGCGGCGTCGGAGAGGGAGCGGCGGGCGAGGACGCCGGCGGCATTGGCAGTGCTGCCGCGGGGCCTGCCGTGTTTGCGCTCGCGGTGCTGTTCGCTGTCCCGGCGGACGGTGCCGCAGCCGGTGAACTTGCGGCGCCGGCCGGAACCGTCGCCGCAGGCACCGTGGCACCCGTGGGCGTGTTGCCCGATGCGCCCTGCAGCCGGTTGAGCTCTTCGATGTTGCGGGACAGCTCCGCCACCCGGCTGCTGGACTCCTGTGCCTGGCGCTGTTGTGCCAGCCGCTCCTCGGATGTGACGGCGCCCGATGCGCTGCCCCGGGAAATGGTCAGGCGGTCTGCCGACGAAGCGGCGGCCGCCCGGTCCTGCACCCGGGCCTGCAGGCCGCCCGACGCCTGGCGGTCGGCGCCTTCCACGTTCATCGACGGCGCATTGGTGGCCAGCCGCTGACGGTAGCTGTTGAAGTCGCGGCTCTGGGCCACGATGGTGCGGCGTGCCTCGTCCGCAGGCGTCGCGCGGGCCGTGTCCGCCGAAGGCATCTGCAGCACCGCACCTGCACGCAGGCGGTTGACGTTGCCGTTCGTGAAGGCGCTGGGGTTCGCGCGAAGCATGGCCAGCAGCATCTGGTCCAGCGAGACGTCGGCGGGCTTGTTCGCGGCTGCGATGCGGCCAGCCGTCTCGCCCGCGCGCACGGTGACCGTTCCGCTTGGCCCTGTGGCCTGTGCCGGGGCAGACGACGGGGCGACCTCCACCGGCGCCGTGCGCGGCCGCTCGGGCCTGGCTTGCACGCGGGGGGGCGGCGGCGTGATGGGCCGGTCGATGCTCACGCCGGCCGGGGCGGTGGGCAGGCGGGTCGGCGGCGGATCGATGAGGGCCGTGTAGTCACGCACCAGACGACCGGTCGGCGAATTGGCTTCGATCAGGATGTCCACGAATGGGTCGTTCACTGGACGGATCCCGTCGAGGCGGACCACGTACCGACCATCTGCGCGACGCTGGAGCGTGGTGCGCACACCCTCCAGCGCATCGGCGAAGGTCAGTCCGGAATTCTGAAAGGCCTGGGGCGTGGCGAGGCGGACCTGCAGATTCGTTGCCTCGGTCTGGGTGACGTCCGTGATCTGGACTTCGGCCCGCAGGGGCTCACCCAGCGCAGACAGCACATTCAGCGAGCCAAGCGTCAGTGCTTGCGCCTGAGCCGACCACAAGCCAAACGCCGTGACCATGGCCAAGCCCAGTGCGGAAATGCGGAAACGGCGAACGGCCGCCGAAGCGGCCGTGTCGCGCCCGGCGGCTTGCGCAGGCGGCGAGAGTCTGGTCATGCTGTGGCGGGCCATGCCCGAAAAATGTAAGTAGACGTTAACACCCACACTGCCCAAAAACAAGGCGATGGGCTTAGCTGCGCCCCTGGCTATTGCGTCTCATCCGGATCATGCGTTGCCCTTGAGCAACGCATGATGGAGATTCAAGCGTCCAACAGGATGCGCAGCATGCGGCGCAACGGTTCGGCCGCACCCCAGAGCAGCTGGTCGCCGATCGTAAAGGCACCGAGGTACTCGGGACCCATCGCCATCTTGCGCAAACGGCCGACCGGGATCGTCATCGTGCCGGTCACGGCCACGGGCGTCAGGTCCTTGAGCGTGGCCTCGCGCGTATTGGGCACCACCTTCACCCAGTCGTTGTCCGCCGCGATCATGGCCTCGATGTCGGCCAGCGGCACGTCCTTCTTGAGCTTGAAGGTCAGCGCCTGGCTGTGGCAGCGCATGGCGCCCACGCGCACGCAGAAGCCGTCCACCGGCACGGCAGGGCTGCCGAAGCCTTCGCCCTGGCCGAGGATCTTGTTGGTCTCGGCCATGCCCTTCCACTCTTCCTTGGACATGCCGTTGCCCAGGTCCTTGTCGATCCAGGGGATGAGCGAGCCGCCCAGCGGAACGCCGAAGTTGGCCGTCTCTTCACCCGACAGGCTGCGCTGCTTGGCGATGACCTGGCGGTCGATCTCGAGGATGGCGCTCTTGGGGTCGTCCAGCAGGGACTTCACTTCCGAATAGAGCGTGCCGTACTGCGTGAGCAGCTCGCGCATGTGCTGCGCGCCACCGCCCGAGGCGGCCTGGTAGGTCTGCGTGCTCATCCACTCGACTAGGCCGGCCTTGTAGAGCGCGCCCACGCCCATCAGCATGCAGCTGACGGTGCAGTTGCCGCCGATCCAGTTGCGGCCGCCGTCGGACAGGGCGTTCTTGATCACCGGCATGTTGACCGGGTCGAGCACGATGACCGCGTCGTCCTTCATGCGCAGGGTGGAGGCGGCGTCGATCCAGTGGCCCTTCCAGCCGGTGGCGCGCAGCTTCGGGAAGACTTCGGTGGTGTAGTCGCCGCCCTGGGCCGTGATGATGATCTCGCAGCGCTTGAGCTGCTCGATGTCGAAGGCGTCCTGCAGCGTGGTCTCGTTCTTGGCCATGGCGGGCGCCTTGCCGCCGGCGTTCGAGGTGGAGAAGAACAGCGGCTCGATCAGGTCGAAATCCTTCTCGGCCACCATGCGGTCCATCAGGACCGAGCCGACCATGCCGCGCCAGCCGACCAAACCTACCAACTTGCTCATGTCAAAAGCCCTTTCAGAGTCATACAAAGAAGACCGCGGCGAAGGGGCTGGCCCGCCTGGCTCGTCCGGGGCCAGGGGGAAGGCACGCGCGACGAACCAGGCTGGGTCAGCCCTTAATGGTCGTCGTGGTTTTGGTGATGGATGCGCGCGCGGTGCTGGCCAGGGCGGCAGGCACGGTGTTCGGGGCGAACGGGCGGGCGACAAACATGGGGCGCGATTGTAGCCCGCATCGGCGCCGTCCTACATGCAAAACGGCCCGACAGGGCCGCTTTGCAGTGGGTGTCGCGTGCGCCCGACGGCGCAGCGTTCACACCTTTTCAGGCCAGGGCCTTCAGAACGGCATCGCCCATTTCCCGGGTGCCAACCTTAGTCGTGCCTTCGCTCCAGATGTCGGGCGTACGCAGGCCCAGCGCCAGCACGGCCTTGACGGCGACCTCGATGCGCTGGGCGGCCTCTTCCTGGTTGAGGGAGAAGCGCAGCATCATCGCGGCGCTCAGGATGGTGGCCAGCGGATTGGCCACGCCCTTGCCGGCGATGTCCGGGGCGCTGCCGTGGCTGGGCTCATACAGGCCCTGGTTGCTGTCATTCAGGCTGGCCGAGGGCAGCATGCCGATGGAGCCGGTCAGCATCGAGGCCTCGTCCGAAAGGATGTCGCCGAACATATTGCCGGTCACGATCACGTCGAAGGCCTTGGGCTTCTTCACGAGTTGCATGGCGGCGTTGTCGACGTACATGTGCTCCAGTTCGATGTCCGGATAGTCCTTGTGCACCTCGGTGACCACGTCCTTCCAGAACTGGAAAGTCTCCAGCACATTGGCCTTGTCCACGCTGGTGACGCGCTTATTGCGCTTGCGGGCGGCCTCGAAGGCCACGCGGGCAATGCGCTCGATTTCCGGGCGCGAGTAGCGCATGGTGTCGAAGGCCTCGTCGGCGCCGGGGAAGTGGCCGTCGGTGGCCACGCGCTTGCCGCGCGGCTGGCCGAAGTAGATGTCGCCGGTCAGCTCGCGGATGATGAGGATGTCCAGGCCCGCGACCAGCTCGGGCTTGAGGCTGGAGGCATGCGTCAGCTGCTCGTAGCAGATGGCGGGGCGGAAGTTGGCGAACAGGCCCAGGTTCTTGCGCAGGCCCAGGATGGCCTGCTCGGGTCGCAGCGGGCGGTCCAGCTTGTCGTACTTCCAGTCGCCGACGGCGCCGAAGAGCACCGCGTCGGCTTCCTTGGCCAGCTTGAGCGTGGCCTCGGGCAGCGGATGGCCGTGGGCCTCGTAGGCGGCGCCGCCGACCAGGGCGGTCTCCATCTCGAACTTCAGGTCCAGCGCGTCCAGCACGCGCACGGCCTCCGCGACGATTTCGGTGCCGATGCCGTCGCCGGGCAGAACTGCGATTTTCATGAGTGGTGTTTCGGTGAGAGAGAAATGGATCAGGCGATCATCTGGTGGGCGAGCCAGGGCTTGGCGGCAAGGCGCTCGGCTTCGAAGGCCTTGATCTTGTCCTTGTGGCGCAGCGTCAGGCCGATGTCGTCCAGACCGTTCATCAGGCAGTAGCGGCGGAAGGGCTGCACCTCGAAGGGAATCTCCTCGCCATCGGGCTTGACCACCACCTGGCGGTCCAGGTCGACGGTCAGCTCGTAACCCGGAAATGCGAACACCTCGTCGAACAGCTTGGCCACGGTGGCCTCGGGCAGCACCAGGGGCAGCAGGCCGTTCTTGAAGCTGTTGTTGAAGAAGATGTCGGCGAAGCTCGGCGCGAGGATGGCGCGAAAGCCGTACTGGTCCAGTGCCCAGGGCGCATGCTCGCGGCTGGAGCCGCAGCCGAAGTTCTTGCGCGCCAGCAGCACCGAGGCGCCCTGGTAGCGCGGCTGGTTCAGCACGAAGTCGGGGTTGGGCTTGCGGCTGGCCGGATCCATGCCGGGCTCGCCATGGTCCAGGTAGCGCCATTCGTCGAACAGGTTGGGGCCGAAGCCGGTGCGCTTGATCGACTTGAGGAACTGCTTGGGGATGATGGCGTCGGTGTCGACGTTCTCGCGGTCCATGGGCGCGACCAGGCCCTTGTGCACGGTGAATTTCTGCATGGTGTCTGCTCCCTGGCTCAGGCGATGGTGCGGATGTCGACGAAGTGGCCGCGGATGGCCGCCGCGGCGGCCATGGCCGGGCTCACCAAGTGGGTGCGTCCGCCCGCGCCCTGGCGACCTTCGAAGTTGCGGTTGCTGGTGGAGGCACAGCGCTCGCCCGGTTCCAGCCGGTCGGCGTTCATGGCCAGGCACATCGAGCAGCCGGGCTCGCGCCACTCGAAGCCGGCGGCCTTGAAGACCTCGTGCAGGCCCTCGCGCTCGGCCTGTTCCTTCACCAGGCCCGAACCCGGCACCACCATCGCCACCTTGATGTTCTTGGCCACCTTCTGGCCGAGCTTCTTGACCACCGTGGCGGCCTCGCGCATGTCCTCGATACGGCTGTTGGTGCAGCTGCCGATGAACACCTTGTCCACGAAGATGTCGTTCATGGCCTTGTTGGGCTCCAGGCCCATGTAGGCCAGGGCGCGCTCGATGGCGCCGCGCTTGTTGGCGTCCTTTTCCTTGTCCGGGTCGGGCACGCGGCCGTCGATGGGCAGCACCATCTCGGGCGAGGTGCCCCAGGTGACCTGCGGCTTGATCTCGGCGGCATTGAGTTCGACCACGGTGTCGAACTTGGCGTCCGGGTCCGAATGCAGCGTCTTCCAGTAGGCGACGGCCTGGTCCCACTCCACGCCGGTGGGTGCGAGCGGCCGGTTCTTCACGTAGTCGATGGTCTTCTGGTCCACCGCCACGAGGCCGGCGCGCGCGCCGCCTTCGATGGCCATGTTGCAGACCGTCATGCGGCCTTCCATCGACAGGTCGCGGATGGCGGAGCCGGCGAACTCGATGGTGTAGCCCGTGCCGCCCGCCGTGCCAATCCTGCCGATGATGGCCAGCACGATGTCCTTGGCCGTGCAGCCCAGCGGCAGCTTGCCTTCGACCTTGACCAGCATGTTCTTGGCCTTCTTGGCCAGCAGGGTCTGCGTGGCCATCACATGCTCGACCTCGCTGGTGCCGATGCCGTGGGCCAACGCGCCGAAGGCGCCGTGGGTGGAGGTGTGGCTGTCGCCGCACACCACCGTCATGCCCGGAAGCGTGGCGCCGTTCTCGGGGCCGATCACGTGCACGATGCCCTGGCGCTTGGACAGGAAGGGGAAGAAGGCGGCGGCGCCGAATTCCTCGATGTTGGTGTTCAGCGTGGTGACCTGTTCCTTGCTGATCGGATCGGCGATGCCGTCGTAGCCGCGTTCCCAGCCGGTGGTGGGCGTGTTGTGGTCGGCGGTGGCCACCACCGAGCTGACGCGCCACAGCTTGCGGCCGGCCTGGCGCAGGCCTTCGAAGGCCTGCGGGCTGGTCACTTCGTGCACCAGATGGCGGTCGATGTAGAGGACGGCGGTGCCGTCTTCCTCGGTGTGGACGACGTGCTCGTCCCAGATCTTGTCGTAGAGCGTGCGGGCCATGGGATCTCGTCTTTCGTGGGAAATCGTTGAAGCGGTTCGGATTCAGGCCGCAGTAGAGGCGGCCTGGGTTTCGACGGGGGCGGGTGGCTGCAGGTGCTGAACCAGCGTGCGCGCCGCCACTGGCAGGGTGGAGAAGTCGCGGGCCACCAGGCGGATCTCGCGGTGCGCCCAATCGTCGCTGAGGTCCACTGCGGCCAGCCGGCGGCCGATGCCCGCCTGCATGAGTTCGAAGGCGCGACGCGGCATCACGCCCACGCCCAGGCCGTTGTCGATCATGCGGCACATGGCGTCCAGGCCGGTGACGTGGATGCGCAGGCGAACGCTGCGGCCTTCGGCGGTGGCTGCACCGTGCATGGCGCGGTAGATGGAGCTGTGGGTGTGCAGGCCGACGTGGTCCTCGTCCAGCGTCTGGGCGAAGGCGACGGTTGCCTGCTCGGCGAGTGGGTGCTGCTGCGGCACCACCAGTGCCAATTGGTCGCGACGGTACGGCAGCGCCTGCAACTCGCCGGCGTCGTCCTCGGACACATGACAGATGCCCAGATCGGCGGCGCCGGCCTGTACGGCCCGCACGACCTCGTGGCTCAGGTGTTCTTCGAGGTCGATCTTGATACCGTCGTGCAGGCGGGCGAAGGCGCCGAGGTCTTCCGGCAGGTATTGCACGATGGCGGAGATGTTGGCATGCATCCGCACATGGCCGCGCACGCCCTCGGCGTACTCGGACAGTTCGCCTTGCATCTTCTCCAGGCTGTACAGCATGGCGCGGGCGTGGTGCAACAGGCTCTCGCCGGCGGGCGTCAGGTCCACGCCGCGCGCGTGGCGGTAGAGCAGGCTTATGCCCAGTGTCGATTCGAGGTCGGACAGGCGCTTGCTGATGGCCGATGCCGCAATGAACTCGCGCTCGGCCGCGCGGCCGATGCTGCCCAGCTCACACACGGCCACGAACAACTGCAACGACGTCAGGTCGATGCGGCGCGCAAAGCTGCGTTCAAGGGTGAGGGGGGCGGGCGAGGTCATCACGATCCACGAGGGGAGGCGTGATTTTCCTTGGATTTCATGGGCTGGGCCATCGTGGATTGCGAAGGCTCGGCTGGCAGTTGGCGAACACACGGTCGCACAGGCCGGGCCCCCAATGAGAAACGGCCCGGGATGGGCCGTCTGTCGTGGACAAGCGGCCGAAGCCGCCATCGATCACTGGCGCTTCTTGGCCGCGTCTTCCATCTTCTCGCCGGCCTTCTGCACGTCCTGGCCCGCACCCTTGAAGGTGTTGCAGCCTGCGAGCGGCACGGAGACGGCGAAAGTGATGGCGAGCAGTGCAGCGAGTCTCTTCATGGGATGGTCCTTCCTCTTCGGTGGCGATGTGTGGATGTGGAGGTCTTGCTCCGGAGTGGAATCTGAAGCGCCGCCGGTCAGCCGGATGTCAGTCAAGACGCAAAAAGGCCGCCCGAAGGCGGCCTTTGCGGTGCAGGCCGGCGCCTTGCGGCGGCCGGCTGCTTGGCCCGATCAGCGCTGGGCGATGGGCTTGACGTCGCGCTTGTCCGAGCCGCTGAACAGCTGGCGCGGGCGGCCGATCTTGTACTCGGGGTCGCTGATCATCTCGTTCAGCTGGGCGATCCAGCCCACGGTACGGGCGAGGGCGAAGATACCGGTGAACAGGTTGACCGGAATGCCGATCGCGCGCTGCACGATGCCGGAGTAGAAGTCGACGTTCGGGTAGAGCTTGCGCTGCACGAAGTAGTCGTCTTCCAGGGCGATCTTTTCCAGCTGCTTGGCCAGGGCGAACAGCGGATCCTTTTCCAGGCCTAGCTCGGCGAGCACCTCGTTGCAGGTCTCCTGCATCAGCTTGGCGCGCGGGTCGTAGTTCTTGTAGACGCGGTGACCGAAGCCCATCAGCTTGACGCCGGAGTTCTTGTCCTTGACCTTCTCCATGAACTCGCCGACCTTGGAGACGCCGCCATTGCGCTGGATGTCTTCCAGCATATTCAGGCAGGCCTCGTTGGCGCCGCCGTGGGCCGGGCCCCACAGGCAGGCCACACCGGCAGCGATGGCGGCGAAGGGGTTGGTCCCCGAGCTGCCGCACAGGCGCACGGTGGAGGTCGAGGCGTTCTGCTCGTGGTCCGCGTGCAGGATGAAGATGCGGTCAATGGCGCGCTCGATGACCGGGTTGACCTTGTACTCCTCGCAGGGCGTGCCGAACATCATCCGCAGGAAGTTGCCCGAATAGCTCAGGTCGTTCTTCGGATACATGTAAGGCTGCCCCGTGCCGTACTTGTAGGCCATGGCGACCAGCGTGGGCATCTTGGCGATCAGGCGGATGGCCGAAATCTGGCGATGCTCCGGGTTATTGATGTCGGTGCTGTCATGGTAGAAGGCCGACAGGGCGCCCACCAGGCCGGTCAGCACGGCCATCGGGTGCGCGTCGCGGCGGAAGCCACGCAGGAAGAACTGCATCTGCTCGTTCACCATCGTGTGGCGCGTCACCGTGTCGGTGAACTCGGTCTTCTGCGCCTCGTTCGGCAGCTCGCCGTTGAGCAGCAGGTAACAGGTTTCCAGGAAGTCGCAGTTCACCGCCAGCTGCTCGATGGGGTAGCCGCGGTACAGCAGCTCGCCCTTGTCGCCGTCGATGTACGTGATGGCGGACTGGCACGACGCCGTGGACAGGAAGCCCGGGTCGTAGGTGAACATGCCCGTCTGCGCGTACAGCTTGCGGATGTCGATGACGTCCGGACCGACCGTGCCCTTGTAGATCGGCAGATCGATGGCTTGGCCGCCATTGCTGAACGCGAGCGTGGCCTTGATGTCGGAGGCTTTCATGTCGACTTTCTCTTGAGAAGGTGGAGGAAATGGGAGGGTGGCGAAGGATCGGATGGAGCGGCTCAGGCCGCGAGCCGGTCGCCCGGAGGGCGCATCAGCTCCAGCACCGCCGCCACCTCGGCCCCGGCCCATGCGGGCTCGGGCTCCTTTCGGCGCAGCAGAAGGTCGAGCAGGTCGTTGTCCGGCAGGTCCATCAGGGTTTCGATCGCCTGGGCCTGGGCCCGGGTCAAGCCAGAACCATGCCGCTCGAAGAAGCGGGTGATGAAGATGTCGTTCTCCAGCAACCCGCGTCGGCAACGCCACTGCAGCCGGGCCATGGCGCGCTCGTCGAGTCGTTCGTCGGATGCGCCCGGGGCAGGCTGCGCTTGCGGCATGGCGTGTCGTCTCCGTTGCTTCGTTCGGCCAGGATCAGATGGCGCGGCGCACCATCAGCTCCTTGATCTTGCCGATCGCCTTGGTGGGATTCAGGTGCTTGGGGCACACGTCCACGCAGTTCATGATCGTGTGGCAGCGGAACAGGCGGTACGGGTCTTCAAGGTTGTCGAGCCGTTCGCCGGTGGCTTCGTCGCGGCTGTCGGCGATGAAGCGGTAGGCCTGCAGCAGGCCGGCCGGGCCGACGAACTTGTCGGGGTTCCACCAGAAGCTCGGGCAGCTCGTGGAGCAGCTCGCGCACAGGATGCACTCGTACAGGCCGTTGAGCTCTTCACGCTCCTCGGGCGACTGCAGCCGCTCGCGCTCGGGGGCCAAGCCCTCGGTGATCAGGTACGGCTTGATCGAGTGGTACTGCTTGAAGAACTGCGTCATGTCCACGATCAGGTCGCGGATCACGGGCAGGCCCGGCAGCGGCTTGAGCACGATGGTGCCCTTGAGCGTGTTCATGTTGGTCAGACACGCCAGGCCGTTCTTGCCGTTGATGTTCATCGCGTCCGAGCCGCAGACGCCTTCGCGGCAGGAGCGGCGGAAGGCGATGCTCGGGTCCTGCGCCTTGAGCTTGACCAGGGCGTCCAGCAGCATGCGCTCATGGCCGTCGAGTTCGATCTCGACGGTCTGCATGTAGGGCTTGGCGTCCTTGTCCGGGTCGTAGCGGTAGATCTGGAATGTGCGCTTCATGTCGGTGTCTCGTGGGGTTTCGGCGATGTCAGAACGTGCGGACCTTCGGCGGCACGCTGTCGACGGTCAGCGGCTTGAGGTTGACCGGCTTGTAGGTCAGGTTGTTGCCCGCGCTGTGCCACAGCGTGTGCTTCATCCATTCCTTGTCGTTGCGGCCCAGCGGGAATTCGGGATGGTCGGCCGGGTGCTCGTAGTCGTCCACCGTGTGGGCGCCGCGGCATTCCTTGCGGGCCGCAGCCGAGACCATCGTGGCCTGGGCCACTTCGATCAGGTTGTCGACTTCGAGTGCTTCCATGCGCGCGGTGTTCCACACCATGGACTTGTCCTTCAGCGTCACGGAGGGCACGCGGCTGCGCAGGTCGGCCACCTTGACCACGCCTTCGTCCATGCTCGCCTGGGTGCGGAACACACCGGCGTGTTGCTGCATGGTGGCGCGGATGTCGTTGGCGATGTCCTGCGCGTAGATGCCGTCGTTGGACTCCTGCAGCTGGTTCAGGCGCGCCAGGGTGCGGTCGGCGCCGTCGGCCGGCAGCGGCTTGTGCTCGCCGCTGTTCTTGACGAAGTCGACGATGTGCTTGCCGGCAGACTTGCCGAAGACCAGCAGGTCAAGCAGCGAGTTGGTGCCCAGGCGGTTGGCGCCGTGCACCGACACGCAGGAGCATTCGCCCACGGCGTACAGGCCGCCGACGACCTGGTTGTGCACGTCGCCGTTCTGCACCACCACCTGGCCGTTGATGTTGGTCGGGATGCCGCCCATCTGATAGTGGATGGTGGGCACGACCGGGATCGGCTCCTTGGTGATGTCGACGTTGGCGAAGTTATGGCCGATCTCTTCCACTGACGGCAGGCGCTTGCGGATGGTGTCGGCGCCCAGGTGGTCCAGCTTCATCAGGATGTAGTCCTTGTTGGGACCGCAGCCGCGACCTTCCTTGATCTCCTGGTCCATCGAGCGCGAGACGAAGTCGCGCGGAGCCAGGTCCTTCAGCGTGGGCGCGTAGCGCTCCATGAAGCGCTCGCCGTTGCTGTTGAGCAGGATGGCGCCTTCACCGCGGCAGCCCTCGGTCAGCAGCACGCCCGCGCCGGCCACGCCGGTGGGGTGGAACTGCCAGAACTCCATGTCCTGCAGCGGGATGCCGGCGCGTGCGGCCATGCCCAGGCCGTCGCCGGTGTTGATGAAGGCGTTGGTCGAGGCGGCAAAGATGCGGCCCGCGCCGCCAGTGGCCAGCAGCACGGCCTTGGCCTGCAGCACGAACAGGTCGCCCGTTTCGAGCTCGATGGCTGTGACGCCCACCACGTCGCCGTCGGCGTCGCGGATCAGGTCCAGGGCCATCCATTCGACGAAGAAGTTCGTCTTGGCCTTCACGTTCTGCTGGTACAGCGTGTGAAGCATCGCGTGGCCGGTGCGGTCGGCCGCGGCGCAGGCACGCTGCACGGGCTTCTCGCCGTAGTTGGCGGTGTGGCCGCCGAAGGGGCGCTGGTAGATCGTGCCGTCCGGGTTGCGGTCGAAGGGCATGCCGAAGTGCTCGAGCTCGATCACGACCTTCGGTGCTTCACGGCACATGAACTCGATGGCGTCCTGGTCGCCCAGCCAGTCGGAGCCCTTGATGGTGTCGTAGAAGTGGTAGTGCCAGTTGTCCTCGGACATGTTGCCGAGCGAGGCCGACACGCCGCCCTGCGCTGCCACGGTGTGCGAGCGGGTGGGGAAGACTTTGGACAGGGATGCGACGTTCAGGCCGGCGCGCGAGAGTTCGAGCGCGGCGCGCATGCCGGAGCCGCCGGCGCCGACGATGACGACGTCGAACTTGCGCGTCGCGATTTTTGCTTTGGTGTACGACATGGGCTCAGATCCTCCAGAGCACTTGAATCGCCCAGCCGGCACAACCCACGAGCCAGACGATGGTGAAGATTTGCATGAACAGACGGATGCCGACGGGCTGGACGTAGTCCATCCAGACGTCGCGCATGCCCACCCATACGTGCCAGAGGAGCGCGGCGATCACTGCGAAGGTCAGGACCTTCATCCACTGCGGGGCAAAGATGCCTGCCCACTGGTCGTAGCCGACGGGGCCGCGGGTGAGGAGAACCTGCGCCAGCACGACGATGGTGAAGACCGCCATCAGTGCGCCGGTGACGCGTTGCGACAGCCAGTCGCGCAGGCCGTAGTGCGCGCCGACGACGGTGCGCTTGGAGCCGTAATTCACTGCCATGGTGTTGTGTGCCTTCTTTTTGTGATCAGTACAGGCCGAACAGCTTGGCGCCGAGCGCCAGCGTCAGGAGGATGCTGATGGCCAGGACGACGATGGCGGAGGTCTTGCCGAACTCCTTGGTCACGGCCTCATGACTCACGTCCATCCAGAGGTGGCGCAGGCCCGCGCAGAAGTGGTGCAGGTAGCCCCAGATCAGAGCCAGGGCCACGAGCTTCAGGAACCATCCCGGCAAAAAACCAAGGCCGCTATCGAAGGCGGCCTTGAACTTGGCATAGGAGATTTCCGAAGAGACGGAGGTGTCGAACATCCAGATGATGAAGGGCATCAGCAGGAACATCAGCACGCCGCTGACACGGTGCAGGATGGACACGATGCCCGCCGGCGGAAGCCGGTAGCCCCTCAGATCCGTGACCACATTGATGTTGCGGAATTCGCGGCGCGGCGGCCTCGTCTTGGATGCTAGCTCTGTCATGGGGAAGGTTCTTTCTGGGAGGGTCGGTAGGGCGACTCGTGTCAGGACGTTTATGCAGGCAACTCAAAATTCTATTGCAATGCACCATGTTGCATGGGCTGTCTCTGAAGCTTTCTGTCGCCTTGGTTCGCTGCTATATTTTTTGAAGCAACATCGTTTCTGCCCATCAGTGTCGGAGGGGCGGCGGGCTAGCCGAGGTCATTGCGATAGTGGTGCGTGTCGGTGCGGTACAGGCCGCGGCGCAGCTCCATCGGCGCATCGTGATACGTGTGGGCGATGCGTTCCACCGAGAGCAGCGGCGTCTGCAGTGTCACCTGAAGCAGCGAAGCCTGCTCGGCATCGGGGAGAACGGCGCGCAGCTTCTCCTCTGCCCGCACCATGCGGACGCCGAACTCGGTCTCGAACATCTCGTACATGGGGCCGCGCCACTCGGCCAGACGTTCCGCCGTGAGTCCCTTGAAGGGCGCGCCGGGCAGCCAGAGGTCTTCGAGGATGGTGGGGACGCCCGCATAGGCCAACACGCGCCGAACCTGCAGCACCGCGTCGCCCGCGCGCAGAGCCAGTGCTCGGCCGACTTCGGCGCTCGCGCGCACCCTGCGGCAGTCCACGATGGTGCGTTCGGCGGGCCCTTCGCTGGTCGGGCTGCCCTGGTCCGGCACCAGCTTGAGGAAGCGGTACTGCACCTGCTGCTCGGCGTGGGTGGCCACGAAGGTGCCCTTGCCCTGCCGGCGGACCAGCAGGTTGTCGGCCGCCAGCTCGTCGATGGCCTTGCGCACCGTGCCCTGGCTCACGCGAAAGCGGGCGGCAAGTTCGATCTCGCTGGGGATCGGCTCGCCCGGCTTCCATTCCCCGGCCTGCAGGCTCTGCAGGATCAAGGCCCGGATCTGCTGGTACAGCGGGCTGAAGGAAGGGGTGCCGGCGTCCGCGGCGGGTGGGGAGGACATGAATGGGGTGGTCAGGAGGGCATCGCGAAGCGTGCCAAGTCCCACATCTTATATAAGACATAAGACATGCGCCATGGAATCGGCCTAGAATGCGCGGTTGTTTCCTGCCCCGGGTCGACTGGCGGTGCCGGTCGACGTGCAGATGCCTGCAGGCAGGGCTCGCACGGCACGTTCCGTTTCTTTCCTCTTCGTCTGGAGTCTTCCCATGAGCAAAACGCCCGTTCGCGTCGCCGTCACCGGCGCCGCCGGCCAAATCGGTTACGCCCTCCTGTTCCGCATCGCCTCGGGCGAGATGCTCGGCAAGGACCAGCCGGTCATCCTGCAATTGCTTGAGATTCCGGATGAGAAGGCCCAGAAGGCGCTCAAGGGCGTGATCATGGAACTCGAAGACTGCGCCTTCCCGCTGCTGGCCGGCGTGATCCCCACCGGCGATCCGGAAGTCGCTTTCAAGGACGCCGACTACGCCCTGCTGGTCGGTGCCCGTCCCCGCGGCCCCGGCATGGAGCGTGCCGACCTGCTGGCTGCCAACGCCCAGATCTTCACCGCCCAGGGCAAGGCCCTGGACAAGGTCGCCAGCCGTGACGTCAAGGTGCTGGTGGTCGGCAACCCCGCCAACACCAACGCCTACATCGCCATGAAGAGCGCGCCCAGCCTGCCGCGCGAGAACTTCACCGCCATGCTGCGCCTGGACCACAACCGCGCCGCCAGCCAGATCGCCGCCAAGACCGGTGGCAAGGTCGGCGAGATCGAGAAGCTGACCGTGTGGGGCAACCATTCGCCCACCATGTACGCCGACTACCGCTTTGCCACCATCGGCGGCAAGAGCGTCAAGGACACCATCAACGACCAGGTCTGGAACGCAGACGTGTTCCTGCCCACCGT